>NZ_QUGN01000020.1:0-109255 GCF_003479085.1 Clostridium sp. AF19-22AC
TTTTATTTTTTTAATTGTCTACTTGACGGGGAGCGGTTCAAAATTGATGCGACAGCCCCTTTTTGAATGGGTATATCTTAAGCTGTTCCTATGGGTGCAGGGACGCTTTAGTTTATATTTATTCTCCTACAGGAACTAATTGTATGGATGCACCAGAAACAGAAAGTACAGTACCTTCTTCAAAAATTGCATTATTATATTGTGATATGCTAAACCCTGCTTCTGCCGGATTTCCCATAATTTCATTCAAACCACCCTGGTACATATTATCGGAACTTACATTTCCACTGCCGCTGGTAGCAATCAGATTATATGTCCCGGCAGGGAAATCAGTTCCTGCCGTATAGTTTCCAGCACCTAAATCAATTGGGGTAGCATCGGCAACAGTCCTTGGAGTAACTGAGGAAACTTCGGCATCTTCAGAAACTAAATGAATAGTTACAGTACTGCCCAGTGTTAATGTGACACCAGATTCCATTTTCAATCCGTTAAAAGAATCAATGGAATACCCTTCTTCGGCAGGAGAGCCCATAATCTCATTTAAACCTCCGGTAAACATATTAGATGAAGAGACATTACCGGATCCCCCGGTTGCTGTTATATTGTATGTACCTACAGGGATATCGGTACCTGCGATATAATTTCCGGCAGATAAATCTATTTCATAATGTTCTTTCGCTACATCTGCTGGTTTTTCCTCCTCTTTTCCAGAAAGGTCTTTCAGTGTATCCCCTAACTTTTCTTTGACATCTTCAGCGGATGTTGATTTGCCATCTGAAGTTCCGCATGCAGTAAATGAAAATGCCATAGCAGCGGCCATAATAATTGCTAATAATCTCTTTTTCATAAAATTCCTCCCTTATCCATAATCTAATTATACAATAACATATTTGAATTAACAAAGTAAATGGAAAGTTATGCAAAAGAATAAAAGGAGGTGAGTATGAAGCCATATCTGGTCTAATTATAAAATAGCTAAAATCTTAAAAAGGGGGAACAGGCGAATATTCGCCGTTCCCCCGCAATAGTGGACCTGGCGGGAATCGAACCCGCGTCCAAAAACCTATCCCATGTACTTCTACTATCATAGTCAGTTCTTTGTCATTCCCTCTGCCGTACGAAAACTAACATCCTTACGGTTTCAGTAGCTTCATAATACGCCTATTGGCTCAAAGCTTTGCCAATATCGTTTCCCGCATAGTCGGTGCCAGATTCCCGGGGTGCGGGTACCCCGGGGCTAACATGCAGCATTTAGGCTGCAGCTAATTCGAAATTATCGTTAGCGTTTAATTTTAATTTTGCGATTTGACGCATCAGCCTGCGGATAGCTTCTCCATCTTCAAGATCCCTGTCGAAACCAGTACAAGCCCTTAGATGTTTCTGCATATCCATTCTATAGAAAAGGTCCCGTAAAGTCAAGGCATTCAGGGAAAATTACATTTCTTTCCTTAATGTGACAATTTTTAGAGCGTTATAGTTTACCTGAATTTTACATAAAATAGTGGTTTCATGAACAGAAATGTGTGATAGTAGTTACTGTTCACTCCCCAGTCTATCACTACGCTGATAGGCTGAGAGGAAGAACGTAAAGTAGCCAATAAGCCTGCTCCTCGCCGCAGGCGACTTTAAATGAGCAGGCGCGTTACTGTTTACAGGCTTGCCTGTGAACAGTAACTGATAGTATGTAAAAGGATTTACTTTGCGTTATATTTGTTGAACTATTATCCTTATATAAGGTATAATGATGTAGACAGTATGAAGTTTTTGGAATGAAGTTCTGTCAAGAGGGGGACAACTGAGAATAGAAAGCTGTGGATACTGCCCACATGCCGGATATTTTTTACATAGCATGAAGATGCCGCGAATAAGGGCATTAAGTGCTTACAATGATAATAATAAGAGGAAAAGAGGTCTTTTACTATGCCAACAACGTATGCACATTACAAATTCGGAAAAGATGTAATCAGCGCCCTTCCGAGACCGCTTGAGACATCGGTTGAGAACAACAGGGCACTGTTTGATATAGGGCTGCACGGGCCGGATATTCTGTTCTATTATAAAGCGCTTTCTGAGAATCCGGTGAGTGCGCAGGGGTATGCACTCCATGATAAGATGGCCGATGAGTTTTTCAAAAATGCAGTGGATGTGATCGAAAAGTCTGAGAATCCTGCGGCGGCAAGAGCTTATATGTATGGTTTTATCTGTCATTTTGCACTGGACAGTGAGTGCCACAAGTACATTGAAAAGATGATTCAGGTCAGCGGAATCAGTCATTTTGAGCTGGAGATGGAGTTCGACCGTTATCTGCTGACAGAGGACCATATCAATCCTCTCACATATCTTGGGACGAAGCATATACATCCGGATATGGAGAATGCGAAGGTTATCGCTCCGTTTTTTGACGGACTGGAGGCAGAGACGGTGAAGAAGGCATTGAGCTCCATGATTACGTTTCATAAGCTTCTGATGGCACCGACCAAAGGACGGAGAAAGGTACTCTTTACGGCGATGAAGGCGGCCAGATGTTATGATTCCAAGCATGGCATGGTCATGAGTGAGGAGCCGAATCCGGCATGTGCAGAGTACTGCCTGCTTCTGAAGAAGCTTTATGCAGGAGCGGTGCCTCTGGCTGCAGGACTGATCATTCAATATCAGAAGACACTGTTTCAAAAGGCAGAACTGCCGGGACGGTTCCATGAGACATTCGGTGCCGGAGACAACTGGGAATCACTGCCGCTATAGGCGGGGATGACCGGAAGCATTTGTTTTTCAGGAAGACTCAAATGATGTGAGGGGGAAGGCTATGAAATTTAAAATGGCGGCTTTGGAGAAGAAGTGGGTACTGTATGATGTGGGGAATTCAGCATTCGTTATGCTGGTAGCAACGATTTTCCCAATTTATTTTAACCACCTTGCCGATCAGGCGGGGATATCATCAGTCAATTATCTGGCATACTGGGGATATGCAACATCGATCTGCACCCTGCTTGTTGCAATTTTGGGTCCTACACTGGGAGCTGTTGCGGATACGAAGAATTACAAGAAGGTTATTTTTTCTGTCTGTCTGGGTGTGGGTGTCATAGGATGTGTTGTTATGGGGTTTATATCCTCTTGGATCTGGTTTCTCGGTATTTTTATTCTGGCTAAGACAGGATATTCCTCCAGCCTCATTTTTTATGATGCCATGCTTACAGACGTGACCGAGCCGGAGAGGATGGACATAGTATCCTCACAGGGGTTTGCATGGGGATATATCGGGAGCTGTATTCCGTTTGTGGCGAGCCTCGGGGTGGTGCTTGGCGCCGGAAAGCTCGGGCTTGGGATGCAGACGTCGATGGCCATCGCCTTCCTGATTACGGCGGTCTGGTGGCTGTTGTCAGCCTTTCCGCTGCTTAGGTCTTATAAACAAAAGTATTTTGTGGAGACAACAGAACATATTGTCAAGAACAGCTTCAGCCGTCTGGGGCATACATTTAAAGATATCGCGAAGGAAAAGCATATTCTTATTTTTCTGATTGCATTCTTTTTCTATATTGACGGCGTTTATACAGTAATTGATATGGCTACGGCCTATGGTCAGGCACTGGGGCTGGACAGCACGGGGCTGCTGCTTGCACTGCTTTTAACGCAGATCGTTGCTTTCCCCTGTGTACTTATTTTCAGCAGGCTGTCCAAGAAGATATCATCCACAACGATTATCACAATCTGTATTGCGGCATATCTGGGCATCGCTATTTATGCATACTGGCTGGATACGCAGCTTGATTTCTGGATACTGGCAGTGCTTGTCGGAATGTTTCAGGGGACGATTCAGGCTCTGTCGCGTTCCTATTTTGCCAAGATCATTCCGGCGGAAAAGTCAGGAGAGTATTTCGGTATCTATGATATCTGCGGGAAAGGGGCTTCTATATTCGGAACTGCATTTGTATCTGTATTGAGCCAGCTTACCGGCAATGTGAATATCGGGGTGAGTGCGTTATCTGTCATGTTTTTGGTGGGACTTCTGCTGTTTCGTAAGGCTGTAAAGGCTAACGGGCAGCTTACAGGGAATTAAATCAGAGACGGAGGATATTCTGCCTGATCTGGGGACCGGCTGCTAATTGAAAATAAAAGAATTTAGAATCAACCGTTTTAATAGCTGAACGGTTGATTTTTTTGCTTAAATTTTTTATTAAATAATAACGAATTCACACTCTCTTTTGCAGCGGTTCATGTTATAATATCAATATTTAACGGGGGAATATCAGACAGACGAGGAGAAGCATTATGAATGATTTCGTAAAACTTGAAGAAATAACGAAAGTATACAAAATGGGGGAAGTGGAAATCCGCGCAGTAGATGGCATTAACTTTGCAATCAACAAGGGGGAATTTGTCATAATCGTAGGTCCCAGTGGTGCCGGAAAGACGACGGTACTGAATATTTTGGGCGGAATGGATACGGCCACGGACGGCAGGATTACTGTCGACGGGGAGGATATCACAGGTTTTAATTCGAGACAGCTTACGGGATACCGCAGGAATGATATTGGTTTCGTGTTCCAGTTTTATAATCTGGTGCCGAATCTGACGGCACTGGAGAATGTTGAGCTTGCCCTGCAGATTTGTAAAAACCCACTGGATGCAAGAGAGGTTCTGGAGGAAGTGGGACTTGGGGACCGTCTGGATAACTTTCCTGCACAGCTCTCAGGCGGGGAGCAGCAGCGGGTTTCCATCGCCCGGGCACTGGCAAAGAACCCGAAGCTTCTGCTCTGTGATGAGCCGACAGGGGCGCTGGATTATAATACAGGGAAATCTATCTTAAAACTGCTTCAGGACATGTGCCGGGAGCGCGGCATGACAGTGATCGTTATCACTCATAATTCAGCACTTGCACCAATGGCAGACAGACTGATCAGGATCAAGAACGGAAAAGTTTCAAGCATGGAAGTGAACGAGAATCCGAGATCAATAGACGAAATTGAATGGTAGGGCTAAGATATGAGTAAGAAGGCACTGAGAAAAGATTTTTATATGGAAATACGCCGCAGCCTCGGGCGTTTTCTTTCTATATTTTTTATTGTTGCAATCGGGGTTGCATTCTTCTCCGGAATCCGCTCTGCGGAGCCGGATATGCGTCTCTCGGGCGACGCTTACTTTGATGAGAAGAATCTGATGGATATTAAGGTAGTCAGCACACTGGGCCTGACAAAAGACGATCTGAAAGCGCTTCAGGAGGTCGACGGTATCCTGAAGGCTGAGGCCGGTTATTCAACGGACGCGTTGTGCAGTGTATATGACAGCAAAAAGGTAGTACATATTACATCGCTTCTTCCTTCCATGAATGAAGTAACTGTGGAAGAGGGGCGGCTTCCGCAGAAAAGCGGCGAGTGCGCTGTGGATGTGGATTTCTTATCTTCCAGTGAGTATAAGATCGGCGACAAGATTACATTTACATCCGGTAATGACGATGACATTAAGGATACGCTGAAGAATGACACTTTTACAATTGTGGGGAGTGTGAGCAGTCCGTGCTACATTTCTTTCCACAGAGGCAGCAGTACGATCGGGACAGGTTCCGTCAGTGGATTTGTTTGTGTCCCTGAAAGCAGTTTTGATATGGATGTGTATACGGAGCTGTATGCAGCAGTCGGCGGGGCGAAAGAGCTGACTGCATTTACGGATGAATATGATGACAGGGTTGAGGCTGTGATGGATGAAGTCGAGAAGATCCGTAAGACGAGGGAAAATGCCAGGTACAAGGAAATCGTAGATGAAGCCAATGAAAAGCTGGACGATGCCAAGAAAGAATTAGACGATGCCAGACAGGAAGCAAATGAGAAGCTAAATGATGCAAAAGCAAAGCTGGACGACGGCAGAAACAAGCTGAATGATGCAAGGACCGAGATTGCAGACGGTTATGCAAAACTGGAAGATTCCAGTAACCAGCTGAATGAGAAGCAGGCAGAGGTAGATCAGGGCTATGCAGATTTAAATGCACAGACTGATACGCTGAATGAAAAGATTGAAGAGCTGAACCAGGCGAAGGAACAGTACGCCGCACTTGTTTCAAGCGGGATGACAGACCCGCAGACGCTTGGGACGCTTCAGGTGATGGAGGCGTCAATAGCCGAAGGTGACCAGCAGATCGAGGCTGCCCGCGCCCAGATTGAGGAGGCAGCCGCCCAGCTCAATGACGGACAGCAGCAGATCAATGATGGATGGGCTCAGGTTGAACAGGGACGTAATGATCTTGCTGATGCAGAGAGTGAGATTTCCTCAAAAGAGCAGGAATTAAATGATGCACAGAAAGAGTATGACGACGCGAAAAAAGAAGCGGACACGAAGATTGCGGATGGCGAGAAGAAGATTCAGGATGCAGAAGATGACATCAGAAAGATTGACCATGCAAAATGGTACATCTATGACAGGAGTACCCTGACAGAATACACAGGGTATGGGGAAAATGCAGACCGTATGAAGGCGATCGGCCAGGTATTCCCGGTATTGTTCTTCCTCGTGGCTGCACTGATCAGCCTGACAACCATGACACGTATGGTGGAGGAACAAAGGACTCTGATTGGTACGCTGAAAGCACTGGGATATGAGCGGCATTCGATTGCCGGGAAATATCTCGGCTATGCCTGTCTGGCAACTGTCAGCGGAAGTGTTTTGGGAATTCTGATTGGTGAGAAAATACTTCCTTATATCATTATTACTGCATACGGGATAATGTACCAGCATATGCCGAACGTCGAGATCCCGTATAATATGTTCTACGGTCTGACTGCATCGGCAGCCGCGCTGGCGTGTACGCTGCTTGCAACGATTTTCTCCTGTTTTAATGAGATGAGGGAACAGGCGGCAGAACTGATGCGCCCGCCGGCACCGAAGCAGGGAAAACGTGTATTTATGGAAAGGATTCCATTTATATGGAAGCATCTGAGTTTTATCTGGAAGGCAACCGTAAGAAACCTGATCCGTTATAAAAAGAGGTTTTTCATGACCGTTTTTGGAATCGGCGGCTGTATGGCACTGCTTTTGGTCGGATTTGGACTGAAAGACTCAATCTTTGATATTGCGGTATTCCAGTATAATGATATTCAGCTCTATGACGGAAACATCATTCTTGATGAGGATGCATCCAATGAGCAGAAAGAGGAATCCTTCGACATATTGACATCCGACTCACGGGTGGAAAGCACGGCGGAGAACCTTCTCCAGCAGATAGAGGTCAGCCACGGCAAGGTAACGAAGGATGTATATCTGAATGTACCGCGCAATGTGGAGGGATTTTCAGATTTTGTCGTGTTTAAGAACCGGATTACGGGTGAACATTATAAACTGGATGACAAGGGCGCCATCCTGAATGAAAAGATGGCAAAAACACTGGACGTAAAAGCCGGTGATACTATCAGGATTAAAGATGATGATAAGGGTGAGATTGAGGTCAGAATAGAAAATATATGTGAGAACTACATGGGGCATTATCTCTATATGACACCCGGATTATATGAGGAACTTTACGGGAAAGCCCCGGACTATAATTCGATCTACTATAAAATGAAGGCCGGAAAAGAGGGCCAGATAGAAAAGGTTGGAGAATCTATTCTGGAGACGAAAGGGGCTTTGAGTGTCAGCTATACAAATACACTTCAGGACCAGTTGGACAGCATGCTTAGCAGTCTGGATATCGTTCTGATTGTACTCGTGATTTCAGCAGGAATGCTTGCCTTTGTCGTACTCTATAATCTGAATAATATCAACATTACGGAACGGCAGAGAGAACTGGCCACATTGAAAGTACTGGGATTTTATGATAATGAAGTATCGGCTTATGTGTACAGGGAGAATATCATCCTGACTGTGATTGGTGCCCTTTTCGGAATGTTCCTTGGAAAATTGCTGCATCAATTTGTCATCGTAACGGTTGAGATTGATTCGGTGATGTTCGGCCGGGAGATTGATCCGAGTAGTTTTGTTTATAGTTTTTTGATTACAATCGGATTCTCGCTTTTCGTTAATGCGGTGATGTATTTTAAACTTAAGAGGATCAATATGGTTGAATCTTTGAAAAGTGTGGAATAAAAGTTACTGTTTATGCCCGCAGGGCGCGTATTTTCACAGTTTTGCCATATTTACCTGTTATGATACAAAAAGTAATAAACAGAGTAATCATGCGGATAGGAGACGATCAGGATGGAGAAAGTCAAAGTTTTAGTTGTAGATGATGAAAGCAGGATGCGTAAGCTTGTGAAGGATTTCCTGACAAGGGAAGGATATATTGTGCTGGAGGCCGGAGATGGCATGGAGGCTATGGATATTTTTTATGAGGATAAGGAAATTGCCCTGATTATACTGGATGTTATGATGCCAAAGATGGACGGATGGCAGGTTTTAAGGGAGATCAGGGAGCACTCTAAGGTGCCTGTTATTATGCTGACCGCACGTTCCGAAGAACGGGATGAACTTCAGGGATTCGATCTTGGAGTCGATGAGTACATTTCAAAACCGTTTAGTCCGAAGATCCTTGTGGCGAGAGTGGAGGCCATTCTCAGGCGGACGAAAGGGATTGAAGCCTCAGATGTGATAGATGCAGGCGGTATTATGATAGATAAAGCTGCACACATCGTTAAAATAGACGATAAGGCTATTGACTTAAGCTACAAAGAGTTTGAGCTGCTCACATATTTTGTTGAGAATCAGGGCATTGCACTTTCCCGGGAGAAGATTCTGAATAATGTATGGAATTATGATTATTTCGGGGATGCCCGTACCATTGATACCCATGTCAAGAAGTTAAGGAGCAAGCTCGGCGATAAAGGGGAATACATTAAGACCATCTGGGGGATGGGATATAAATTCGAGGTGGAAGCATGAAACATTCCATAAGACGGCAGATGATGGTTGTCTTTGTCGGTCTGATTGTGTTTATACTCGTGCTGATGTTTGTCGTGAACTCCGGGTTTTTGGAGGAATACTACATTGTCCATAAGCAGGCGGACCTGACGAATATGTACAGCTCTATCGATAAAGCGATCAGGCAGAACGAGATCAGAGATGATTCGGTGACGGAGAAGCTTGGGAGGCAGACAGAGAAGAGTAACATCTCTGTTATAGTCGTGCAGACTGACGGGTCCATCGTGTTTTCCACAGTAAGGGACGGGAGCAGCCCGCTCTATGTGAAGCTGCTGGCGTATATTTTTGATAAAAACCAGGATAATGGCAAGACACTGAAAAGTACGGATACTTACAAAATCTATAAGACAAAAGATTTCGTGAATGGTACGGAATATCTTGAGATGTGGGGGAATATGTCTGACGATTCTATATTTGTCATGCGGAGTCCTCTGGAAAGCATCCGGGAGAGCGCCGATCTGGCGAATAAGTTCCTTGTTTATATGGGGGCAATCGCTATCCTGCTTGGTGGGATTCTGGTATGTTTTTTCTCAAGAAAGATAAGCGAACCGATCAAGGAACTTGCCATCTTGTCACAGCGTATGGCGAATCTGGACTTTGATGCCAAATATACAAGCGGCGGTGATAATGAGATCGGAGTCTTGGGCAGGAACTTCAACGTGATGTCCCAAAGGCTGGAAAAGACGATATCCGAGCTGAAAAGCGCGAATAACCGGCTTCAGAAGGATATTGAACGGAAAGAAAAACTGGAAAATATGCGTACGGAATTCCTCGGGAATGTTTCTCATGAACTGAAAACACCGATTGCGCTGATTCAGGGGTATGCGGAAGGGCTGAAGGAAGGTGTGAATGACGATCCGGAGAGCCGTGACTTTTACTGTGATGTCATCATGGATGAAGCAGCGAAGATGAATCAGATGGTCAAGAACCTGCTGATTCTGAACCAGCTCGAATTCGGGGATGATGACGTGGAATTCGAACGGTTTGACATTGCAGGGCTGATACGGGGGGTACTCGCAAGCTGCGAGATTTTAATACAGCAGGCAGAGGCGACGGTCGATTTCATTGCAGACGAATCGGTTTGTGTATGGGCGGATGAATTTAAGACAGAACAGGTAGTGCGTAATTATATTACGAATGCGATCCACCATGTTGAGAACGAAAAGCGGATTGAAATTCGGGTAACATCAAAGGAAGAGACTGTAAGAGTCTCTGTATTTAACAGCGGCAAGCCAATACCGGAGGAAGATCTAGGGAAGCTCTGGGATAAGTTCTACAAAGTGGATAAGGCCCATACCCGGGAGTATGGCGGGAATGGAATCGGGCTCTCAATAGTTAAGGCGATTATGGAGTCTTTTCATCAGGATTATGGTGTCAGAAATTTCGAGAACGGGGTAGAATTCTGGTTTGAACTGGATTCCGGGAAAATGGAACCGGTAAGTAAAAAATCTTGAAAAACGTAAGGAAATGCGTTAAAATGCTACTATTAAGGCATACAACGTGCCAACTGGCAACAGTCGGTATATTGTATGCCTTATTCCACGATCTGGATACGGTTGATACAGCCCCGGTGCCTGTAATCGGGACCGGCAATACGGACACAGATAAAAGGGGAAAGGATGAAAACTTATGATAGCAGTAATTGATTATGACGCGGGCAATATAAAGAGTGTGGAAAAAGCGCTCCTGCTGCTCGGACAGGAAGTTGTGATAACGAAAGACCGGGATACGATTCTCAAGGCAGATAAAGTAATCCTGCCGGGAGTAGGGGCTTTTGGTGATGCTATGACGAATCTGAGAGAGAGAGGCCTTGATAAAGTGATTCATGAAGTTGTGGCCAGGGAGATTCCGTTTCTTGGAATCTGCCTTGGACTCCAGCTTTTATTCGAGCGGAGCGATGAATCTCCCGGCGTAAAGGGACTTGGAGTTCTGAAAGGAGAGATTCTGCGTATTCCGGATCAGGAAGGGCTGAAGATTCCGCATATGGGATGGAATTCACTGGAACTTAGGGGGGATGGCAGACTGTTTCGGGGAGTGCCGGAGCAGTCCTATGTTTATTTCGTGCATTCCTATTATCTGAAGGCGGAGGATGAGAACATCGTGAAGGCTTCCACGGAATACAGCACCCATATTCACGCTTCCGTTGAATCGGGAAATGTGTTTGCCTGCCAGTTCCATCCGGAAAAGAGCAGTGACGTAGGCTTAAAAATACTGAAGAATTTTGTGGAACTTTAGGAGGAAGGGCGATGTTTACAAAGAGAATCATTCCATGTCTGGATGTGAATGCGGGCAGGGTTGTGAAGGGCGTTAATTTCGTGGATTTAAAGGATGCGGGGGATCCGGTTGAGATTGCAAAGGCCTATGACAAGGCCGGGGCGGATGAACTGGTATTTCTTGATATTACGGCGTCCTCCGATGCAAGGGAGACGGTTGTGGATATGGTCAGGAAGGTGGCGGAGTGTGTATTTATTCCGTTTACAGTAGGAGGCGGAATCCGTACAGTAGAAGATTTCAGGGCGTTGCTTCGTGAAGGAGCAGATAAGATTTCCATCAATTCTTCTGCAATCAATACTCCGGAACTGATCCATGACGCAGCGGAAAAGTTCGGCAGCCAGTGTGTAGTCGTGGCAATCGACGCGAAGAAGCGGGAGGATGGCAGTGGATGGAATATCTATAAGAACGGCGGCCGGATCGATGTCGGTATAGATGCAGTCGAATGGGCCAGAAAGGTCGAAAGCCTCGGAGCGGGAGAGATTCTGCTGACGAGCATGGACTGTGACGGCACAAAGGCAGGCTATGATCTGGAACTGACACGTACGATTGCGGAAAATGTTTCGATTCCGGTCATAGCATCAGGCGGCGCCGGCAGACTGGAACATTTTAAAGAAGCGCTGACAGAAGGGAAGGCAGATGCCGCACTGGCAGCTTCACTGTTCCATTATAAAGAACTGGAAATCAGGGAAGTGAAGGAATACCTCCAGAAGGAAGGCATTTCAGTAAGGCTGTAGAGAGCCTTCGATTAATTAAACATAAAAGATAGGAGTAAATGAACATGGCTGGGATAAATGGCGATTGGTATGAAGCACTAAAAGATGAATTTAAAAAGGATTATTACAAGAACTTATTCCAGACGGTGAATCAGGAATACCATACCCGTCTGATATTTCCGCCCGCAAATGATATATTCAATGCGTTTCATCTTACACCACTTAAGGATGTAAAAGTTGTGATTCTGGGGCAGGACCCGTACCATAATAACGGTCAGGCACACGGGCTGTGCTTCTCTGTAAAAAAAGGTGTGGAGGTTCCGCCGTCACTGGTGAACATTTATCAGGAACTTCATGATGACCTCGGCAGCGAGATCCCCAATCACGGCTGTCTGACAAAATGGGCCGAACAGGGTGTGCTGATGCTTAATACCGTTCTCACGGTTCGGGCACATCAGGCTAACTCCCACAGGGGAATCGGCTGGGAGGAATTTACGGATGCAGCGATTAAAGTACTTAATGCGCAGGACCGGCCGATCGTGTTTATTCTCTGGGGAAGCCCGGCGCAGCGGAAAAAGGTGATGCTGAATAATCCAAAGCACCTGATTCTTCAGGCCCCCCATCCAAGCCCGTTGTCTGCATACAGGGGATTCTTCGGGAGCAAACCGTTTAGCCAGACGAACCGTTTTCTGGAGGAGAACAATGTGGAGCCGGTAGATTGGCAGATTGATTAAAAAGAAGGGGATGCGGCACTAATTACTTCGTGCTGCATCCCCTGTGTGATTTATCCTACATGCCGTTCATATTTTTTAAAGTCTAAAATTTCTTCGATTTTCTCGAGAATAGGCTGCGGAATCGTATAATCGCTTGCAGACAAGTTGTTTTGCAACTGCTGCGGTGAACTTGCCCCCGTGATGATGCAGCTGATTTCTTTTTTCTGTAAAATCCATGCCATTGCCAAAACTGCCAGGGGAATATTCAATTCATCGGAAATGGCCGTCAGTTTTTCTACAATTTCAAAGGTATGGTCTGTCAGGAGGTTTTCAACCTGGTGATCCGCCTGGTGGACAGCTCTGGAACCGGCGGGATATGCCTGGCCGCGTTTGTATTTTCCGGTAAGGATGCCCTGTGAAAGTGGTGAAAAAGATGTGATTCCGATACCATATTTTCGACAGGTATCAAGCAGGGAATGCTCAATATAGCGGTCCAGCATATTATATTGGGGCTGTATCACTGTAAGGGGATACAGATTGTAACGTTCAATAATCCTCTGGGCTTCCTCGATTCTGTCACTCCCCCATTCCTCACTCACACCATAGTATAAAATTTTACCCTGAGAAACAAGGTCGCTCATTGCCCGCAGTGTTTCTTCCATAGGAGTCCCGGTGTCATAGCGGTGGCAATAATATAGATCAAGATAATCCAACTGCATATTTTTTAGGGTAGCGGAGCAATTTTCTAAAATATGTTTTCTGGACAATCCCCGGTCGTTGATGCCGGCTCCGGTGGGAAAATACACTTTGCTGGAGATAACAAGTTCGTGGCGCGGATAATCCTTTAATACCTGCCCCAGAAAACGCTCGGCTTCCCCGCTGCTGTATGCATCTGCGCAGTCGAAGAAATTCACACCGGAGTCAAAGGCGAACTTTATTGTTTCTCTGGCTGTTTCAACAGCAGATGGTTGGGCCAGATTTGTCATCCAGCTTCCAAGAGCGATTTCACTTACTTTTAAACCACATTTACCTAAGTTTCGATACTTCATATTTTGATTTCTCCTTTTTGAATATTTATTTTCTTTACAAATCGTATCATTTGAAGTAGACTTTAAGTCAACAGCATTTTGAAATGTTATGCTTTTTCTGCTCAAAATTATAGTTTAGGAGGAGAATATGAAGCAATACAGTATCAGGGTTATATCGGAAATCACACAATTTCCTGCGTCGACACTTAGATATTATGAGAAATTAGGCCTGCTTAAAGGTGTAGAAAGAGATAAGAATGGATTGAGGATTTACAATGAGGTTCATTTACAGCAGCTTACAAGTATAAAATGCTTTAAAGACTGCGGAATGTCCCTCGGGGAGATATGTAAATTTTACAAGTATGAGAATGATCTTGAAGGCAATATTGAGGAAATTCTTGATCTTATTCTGAATAGTGAAAAAGAATTAACAGACAGAATCGGCGAAATGCAGGAACAACTATTGCATATACAGCATAAAGTGCGTTATTACCAAGGAATAAAGCATGCAATTGTCCATCACGAAAAATGGGGAAGATTTGAAGATTATGCTTAATTTGAAACTAAGCCTTAAAATTTCATTTTTACTGAGTATCATTATTTTTTTCAGTATATTTGCGTATTTAATGATTTATATCCGGCACTATCAACAGTATGAGATTGAAACTGTCGGACAGGAGAACATTGCCACACTCCATTCAATTGATACATCTTTGATTACTGTATTTGAGAATGCCGATAATTATTCTAAATTGATCCTGGCGGACAGTGTAGTTCAGGACCAGATGAAAAGTGGAAATATCGTATCAGATTTTAATAAACAGCAAGTTCTGATCAGCCGAATTTATTCGGTTATGCAGTTCTCGGAAAGTATCGATACTGCCTGGCTGATTGACCGTAATGGACAGAAACTGACTGTCGGCGAGCATGCTGATTCTTATTCGGAAAATACAACAGAGTATGACTGGCTAAAAGATAAATATGGCAGGGTCCAACTGCTCACAGAAAAGAGAGAGGGGCAGAATTATTCCGTGCTGGTAAGGCCATTTAATGACCTGAATACTTTTGAAAGCCGTGGTGTGATAGGGGTACAGATTGATAATCAAAAAATAAAATCACTTATTTCAGAGAGTGTTATTTCTGAGAAGGATGGGATTATCATTTTAAATGAAAACAACGATGTAATCTTCAAAGAAGGAGACCTTAGCCCGGCTGACAGTATTATGCAGACTGCCAGTGAACTGGAAACTTCGGATGGTGAACTGCTGCGTCTGGAAAATATTGATGAAAAGCCATTTTTTTTATCAGGAATTATTAATTATGAGAAGGGCTGGAAAATCATCAGGTATTCTCCCGTAATAAAAACGGATAGTTTTCAAAAAATCTTACAGTTTAATATCATCCTCATCATTGCACTTGGAATTTTGATTATAGGAATTTCGGTCACAATTGCAAATATTCTGACAAGACCGGTACAAGCCCTGCTGGACAGAATGAAAAACGTGGAACACGGAGAACTTACCAAAATCAGTGAACGGACATATTTAAGCGAATTCCGCGTATTGTTTGACGGGTACAATAAGATGGTCGATGAGATCAAGCGATTGATCCAAGAAGCTGTTTTAAGGCAGAAGCGCATTCGGATTGTAGAAATGAATGAAATGCAGGAATTAATGAAGCCACATTTTCTTTATAATACACTGGAAACATTAGAGGCGCTTATTCTTACGGAAAACATGCGGGACAGCGCAAAACTTGTCGAGGCACTTGGTGATTTTTATAGAAAATCAGTCAGTGGCGGCCGGGAATTTCTTTCAATCAGTGAGGAAATACAGATTGCCAGGGATTATGCGGATATCCTTAAAATAAGGTTTGGGGAAACCTTCAAATTTGATGTCCGTCTGGATGAAGCATGCGCTAAGTACAATATTCCAAAATTGACGATTCAGCCGCTGGTAGAAAATTCGTTTCAGCATGGAATCCGGCAGCGGAAACAATATGGGTACATTCAGGTTTGTGTTGAGAAAATTCAAGATAAGATACATATCTGCGTGAGAGATAATGGGAAAGGAATCCCAAAAGAGGTTATGGATGAGATATCTTCCTGCAAAACATACAGCGAGAAGCGCAGTCTGGGCTTAAGGGGAACTATCCAGAGACTGAGCCTTTTGTATGAAGATGCGTTTTCATATGAGATATTAAATAGCGATATGTCAGAGATACATATTTATCTGGAAAGCGATGTTTTGGGGGAATATGAATTATGGAAAAACTGAAGGTAATTCTTATTGATGATGAAATGCTGATTAGAAAGCTAATCCGCATGAAAATGAACACAGACAGGTTAAATCTGGAAATTATAGGGGAATATTCAAACGGAGCCGATGCATTTGCGGATATTCAGAACGTCAGACCGGATATCGTTATCAGTGATATTTGTATGCCGGAGGAAGACGGACTTTCATTCAGTGAAAAGTGTGTGCAGATACTGCCGGAAGTTAAGATTATACTTGTAACGGGCTATGATGATTTTGAATACGCCAGAAGAAGTATCAAAGTGGGAATTTTTGACTATCTTTTAAAGCCGGTGCAGGCAGATGAACTGAACTCTGCCCTTGAGCGTGCCACAGAAGAAATTAGAAAGCTTCGCGAGCAGAAGGAAAAGCATAACCAGTTCCGGGATGAAATAGAAAAACATAAAACGGCCTTTCGGGATATTTATATTAACAAGATTTTAGCAGAAGACGATATAGGAGAAGATGTAGAAGCCAAACTTCTGGAGTATGGAGTAACCATTGACAGAACAGGTTGTGATAAAGTCAGAATTGCGGTTCTGGTCGTTCAGGAAGGTTTTTATGAAGTGGCTTTGATTGCCCAGGTGCTGGATGAAGCGAGTGCATTTTTTGAGAGCGATGAGGGGGTTGTTGTATTAAAAGATCTGTGGAACCGGATTGTGATTATTTCTGATAATGCAGAAATTCCTTTTGTGGAATGTATAGATATTTTAAAATTACTGATCCGGACAAAATTAGGATGCCATCTGTTAGCCGGAGTATCAGAACCGTTTGAAGGGTGGGGGATGCTCCGCGCGGCATATCTGGATGCACTTGCCTTTATACGGGAGAAACGGCAGGAAGAGAAAATTGAAGGCGCGAAAGCGCTGCCCGGATGGGAAGAATTAAAAGAAGCAGTCCAAAATGGCAGCATGGAAAAAGTACAAGAAATCGTGAAAGGCTGTATTCCGGATGAAGAAGATCTTTATGAACTGCGCAGAAAGATACATATGAGCTGCCAGAAACTTTGTATTGATTTGGAAATCAATCAGTGTGGCCTTTTGTTTGATAAAGAGTTGTCCTGGTGTTATACGGCAGAGCATCTGAAGTACTGTCTGGGGAATATTGCGGTAGAAATAGCTGTCAGAAAAAAAATCGAACGTGGAGACAGCAATGGAATGACAATACAGAAAATATTGCTGTTTATGCTCAGTCAGATTGACAGGGAAGAATTGAGTTTAAATTATTTGAGTACAGAGTTTTCTCTCAGCAACAGCCATCTGAGCAAGATGTTGAAAAGTTTTACAGGAAAAAAGTATGTAGAAATACAGTCTGACATGAGGCTTTTGAAGATGCTCGAGCTCATCCATACAACGAATTTAAAAGATTATAATATTGGCAGGCAGATCGGAATACAGGATGCCCATTACCTGAGTATCTGGTTCAAGAAAATGATGGGGTATTCGATAACAGAATATAGAAAATTGATTGAAACAAAATCAAAATAATGAAATATTGAGATGAAAAAGAACAAGAAAATGAAACATTCCTGAAAGGTTTATGAATGTATTTGCTTGTTCTTTTTCATTATAATTAATTATACAAGAACAAGCTATCGTTCATAAGGAGGTAATGAAATGAAAAAGGTAATGAGAAAGGTGGGAGCAATGCTTCTTGCAGCTTCCATGACAGTTTCGCTTGCAGCCTGCGGGTCATCAAAGGATGAATCAGGTTCGGCAAAGGATTCAGACGGACAGATTACACTGACAATCTGGCATCAGTCGGTGGCGGACACAGATCCGGTAAAGAAGATTATCGAAGATTCTGTAGAAGAATATCATGAGCTGCATCCAAACATAACGATTGAACAGGATGGTGTTACGGGAGAACAGTATAAAACGAAGATTAAAACTGCATTTGCAGCGGGTGAGGCACCGGATATTTCATATATGTTCAGCGGGGGAAGCTTTGTGAAGCCTTATATTGATGCGTCATATCTCCTTCCTATCGATGATTATGTGAGTGAAGATACCTTAAATAGTGTCCTGCCGGGTATGCTGGACGGATGTACGTTTGACGACAAGTTATATACACTTCCGACAGTAACGTTTCTCGCAAACCTGTACTGCAATACAGAAATGTTTGAAGATGCAGGTGCGAAGATCCCTACAACATGGGAGGAACTGCTGGATGCAATTGATAAACTGAATGCAGCCGGATATACCCCGATGATTCTGGGAGAAAAAGACAGATGGCCGGGTATGTATATGTATGATATTATTTCCGCAAGAACTGCAGGGAATGCAGGACTGGAAGAAGCATTTGGCGATCCGTCAAAATTTAATTCCAAACCGTTTATAGAAGCGGCAGAAAAGCTTCAGGAACTGGTGAATGCAGGCGCTTTTAACAAAAACATGATGAGCATGAGCTACGATGAAATGGTGGAAGGTTTTGCAGCAGGACAGGCAGCAATGCTTTATCAGGCAAACTGGGTACATCCATCCATTCAGGCAGAGGATTCACCGACAAATGGTAAGGTGTCTTGTGTTGCATTCCCGGTAATTAAAGATGGTGCAGGCAGTATCACAGAATTCTCCGGCGGCAGCTCAGACGGATATTATATCAATGCGAATTGTGAACATCCAAAGGAAGCAGTGGAGTACCTTGAATATTTGAGCAAGAAGATCGGCCAGGTTGGTTATCAGCAGGGAGCAGGACTTCCGTGCTGGGATACAACAGGTGTGGATACTTCAGGGCTTACACCACTGGATACCGAGTCTGCAGGTTTGATGGAAACAGGAACATCTTATATTTCATGGTGGGATAATATTCTTTCATCAGAAGATTCTGAAACCTATAAAGATTTGCTGGCTCAACTGATTGGATTACAGATTACACCAGAAGAATTCTGTGAGAGTATGTCAAAATTGAGTCCTTCAGATTTTTATTAAAGATTAAGGTTCATAAAAAGGGGCTGCATTTTATTGTAGCCCCTTTGCTGTAAGGAGAGCATTGAAATGCAAAAAATATTATCAAATAAAAAGGCAATCGTGTTGTTCATGTTTCCTACCATGTTTTTGATGGCTGTCTTTGTTGTTGTCCCGATTTGTATGTCGGCTTATTATAGTCTTTTGGATTGGGATGGTATCGGAAAGGGAACGTTTATAGGCTTTCAGAACTACATAGATTTGGTTGCAGATGAAAGATTTTTAAATTCCGTTAAGAACTCATTACTCTACGCCGCATGTTCCCTGCTCATCCAGCTGCCGGTTTCTTTGATACTGGCAATTATTGTGGCAAATGTACGCAGAGGAGAAAAAGTATACCGCACAACCTTTTTTATACCTGTCATTATTTCCAGCGTTGTAATCGGACAACTGTGGCAGAAAATATTCAATGGGGACTATGGCCTGCTAAACGCTTTTCTCTCCGTACTGGGAATACCGGGGCAGGATTGGCTGGGGCAGGAAAGTACCGCACTGGCAGCGGCATTTATTCCAAACCTCTGGCAGTATATCGGATACCATATGCTGATTATGTATGCGGGAATTAAATCTATTTCCCCCGATATCAATGAAGCTGCAAGGATTGACGGGGCGAACAAAGTCCAGATTGCATGGAAGATTACAATACCATTGTTGAAGCCGATTTTACAAGTTTGTGTTACCTTTTCTTTGATTGGAGCTTTGAAAATATTCGACCTTATCTACGTTTTGACAGGCGGCGGCCCGTTCTTTTCAACAGAGGTACCGACGATTTATATGTACAAAACGATTTTTGATTCATTTAGATATGGTTATGGAAGTGCAATCGCTATCTTTGTAATTATTGAGTGTATGATTCTTACGTTTGTGCTTCGTCTATTTTTCAGAGATAAGGAGAAGTATTAATGAATAAAAAAATTACAGGCAGGGCGAAAAGTTGTGTTACACATGTTTTTCTGATTATTTTCGCATTTATTCAGGTATATCCGCTTTTTTGGCTGTTTGAGTTTTCGTTAAAAGACAATAGTGAGATTTTTGGAGGGAATATAGCGGGACTTCCAAAGCACTGGCGGTTTGAAAATTATGTTACGGCTTTTTTTAAGGCAAATGTTATAAAATATTTTTTTAACAGTGTACTTGTTACGGGTATTACGATTGCCGTTACTCTGATCGTATCAGCGATGTCGGCATATGCGATTTCACGAATGATATGGAAAGGGAGAGAGACAACATTAAAGATTATATTGATGGGAATGATGGTACCGATTCATGCGGCATTGCTGCCATTGTTTATTATTTTGAGTAAAACCCATTTATTAAATTCCTATGCTTCACTTATTATCCCGTATATTGCGTTTGGTCTGCCGATGGCGATTTATCTGTTTACAAGTTTTATGGAATCATTGCCAAAGGAGATGGAAGAAGCCGCTGCAATTGACGGATGCGGAATTTACAGGATGTTTATGCTGATTGTTTTTCCATTAATCAGACCCGCAGTTGCGACAGTAAGTATTTTCACATTTATTTCTTCATGGAATGAATTGATGTTTGCAGTTACGTTTATCAATAAGGCAGAGTTCAAGACTCTTACAGTAGGTATCATGTCTATGGTAGGAGCGTATACAACAAAATGGGGTGAAATCGGAGCAGGCCTGATGATAGCGACGATTCCTACAGTTATTATGTATTTATTATTGAGTGAACAAGTACAAAAAAGCCTCGTTGCAGGAGCAGTGAAAGGATAAGTAGTATGACAAAGAATGCGAAATTGACAATATATGCGGACCACACAAGAAATAAGATTAGCAAACATATCTTCGGGCATTTTATGGAGCATGCAGCAGATGTTATTTACGGGAGTGTGTATGACCCGGACAGCCCGATGGCAGATGAGGATGGATTCCGAAAGGATGTGATTCAGGCGCTGAGGGATGTGCATGTTCCGATGCTGAGATATCCGGGAGGAAATTTTGTTTCTAATTATCATTGGGAAGATGGAATCGGCAAAAAAGAACAAAGACCGAAGAAATTCGATTATGCATGGGTTGCAGAAGATGATAACCGGATGGGGACAGTAGAGTTTATCAAACTCTGTGAAAAAACAGGAGCCGAACCATATTTATGTGTGAATATGGGAAGCGGAACTGCCGAAGAAGCGATGAACTGGGTGGAATTTTGTAATGGTACAGGGGATACGAAGTATGCAAATATGAGAAAAAGTCTTGGGTACGAGAAGCCGTTCCATGTAAAATACTGGGGATTAGGAAATGAGCTGTATGGAGACTGGCAGTTTGGTTCAATGAATGCACAGGATTATGCAAAGAAGGCGCTGAATTTTGCGAAAGCAATGAAATGGACAGATCCTTCTATCAAATTAGTTGCCTGTGGGTATGATCTGGGGAGTGACTGGAATTATGAAGTTGCACGTGTTTTAAAACCGCTCATCGACCATGTGGCGATCCATCATTATTCGATTGGTTACGGCATTTTTACAGATGAAGATTATAATCAGTGTATGTATATTCCAGATTATATTACAAAGCTCACAGAGGTTGCCCGGGCATCTATCGTATCAGGCACAAATGATGCATTGACGAACATTAAGGTTGCCTGGGACGAATGGAATACCTATGCGTGGGATTTCGAGAAAGACGCGGATGATACCAGATTTACCCTTAAAAATGCGATTTTGACGGCAGGGATTTTGCATTCATTTATCAGAAGCAGTGATATTGTAGAAATTGCAAGTTACTCACCGTTCGTAAATGTGTGCGGAGCCATTTCCGTTAAGAAGGACCATGTTTTGAGACGAGCACAGTATTCTGTGTTTGAGCTGTTATCAAAAGTATTCGCGGCATGTGACTGTTATGTAGAAACCCGTATGGAAAGTGAGCAGTTTGAACTTCCAGAAGTAATTGATTATTCGAACCGGATGGCTGAAGCGAAATTCGCACTTGACGCGAAGAGTGAAAAACGTATGGTAAAGACCAGCTATATCGACTGCGTGGCGGCAATGAATGAGGATGGTACGAAAATGGCGGTATCTCTCATTAATAAAAATTTAGACAAAGATTATGAGGTGGAATTATCCGTGCCAGACAGTAATGCCGCGTGGGATCAGGCCTTATGTTATCAGATTTATCACCCGGATTTCAATGCATCCAATACGTCAAAAGAACCGGAAAATGTTATTGCAAAAGAGGTAAAGGATATATTGAAGGCTGGAAAAATACATTTGGACAGACATTCCATCACCGTATTTACAGTCGATCTGGAGAACAAGGACAATGATTAAAATCACAAAAATTAAAAACGGTTATGTCAGGGGATCTGCGGCAGCAGATCCCAGAATTATATCTTTTAAAGGCATTCCATATGCCTGTCCCCCAGTCGGAGAAAATCGGTGGCGGGCGCCCAAACCTTGTAAGAACTGGGATGGTATCAAAGAGTGTCTTGAATTTTCACCAATACCAATGCAGAGTATCCCCGGCTTAAATAAGGAAAATATCTATACGAGAGAATGGAATGTAGATAGTGAAATTCCCATGAGCGAAGATTGTTTATATTTAAATGTGTGGACTCCGGCTTCTTCCCGGGAAGATAAACTTCCAGTGTTTTTCTGGATACACGGGGGAGCGCTCCAGTGGGGGAACAGCGCAGAGATGGAATTTGACGGAGAGCGTCTGGCGCGCAGGGGCATAGTTGTAGTTACCATTCAATACCGTTTAAATGTATTCGGATTTTTTGCACACCCTGATATGATGGGAGAAAATGTGGCCGGAGAATTAAATATTGGAAATCTGGACCAGCAGGCCGCCCTAAAATGGACAAAGGAAAATATCCAGGCTTTTGGGGGAGATCCGGACTGTATAACAATCGGGGGACAGTCTGCGGGCGGAGGAAGTGTCCTCACCCAGTTGAACTGTCAGGAAAATAAAGACTGCATCAAGGGGGCAATTGTTTCCAGCGGGATATTCGGAGATCCATTTCACGACGAGTTCTCGGTTACTCTGGAAGAAGCAGAAGAAAACAGCATCAGGTTTTTAGAATTTCTCGGAGTTTCTTCCGTGGACGAAGCAAGAAAACTTCCGGCAGAGTATATAAGAGATAAAAATGATCAATATGGAAAATTCTGGGTGACTGTGACAGACGGGAAGTTTCAAACGGATACATGGCGCCACAATATCCCAAGACATAGTTTCCTCGATGTTCCGGTTCTTTTAGGATGGACGAATCATGAATTTTTGAGAGGGACGGTGAATTCTATAGAAACAGGTTCCAGAATGTTCTGTTCCATAGAGCATGACGAAGGGTATACATATCCCCAATATGTCTATGAATTTGGGGCTGAAATTCCGGGGGAAGATGATCCCGGGGCGTTTCACTCATCGGATTTATGGTTCTTTTTTGAGACACTGGCAAAATGCTGGAGACCGTTTGTTGGAAAACACTATGATCTCGCAAGACAGATGTGTAACTATTGGGTGAACTTTATTAAGACCGGAGATCCAAATGGAGAGGACAGTACAGGGGTGCCGATGGAAACATGGCATCCATTTGATCAGGCCGCTTCAAATATCATGCATTTTTATGATATGCCAGAAGAAAAAAAGAAACCAGAAACAGAAATACAAAAGAATTATATCGATTATTTAAAGAGAGTATGATAAAGATGACAGAAACGAAAAAAAATCCATATGAATATTTGTGTCATATTACACGGGTTAATTTCTACAAGCGCGGCTTAAATTATATGTCTGGTGTATATTATGCAGACGGGCACCCGAGGCAGTATATGGAGTGTTTTTATAAGGAAGGCTGTACAGACATGCCAGTTATCATTTGGATACATGGCGGAGCATGGGATGATGAATTTCTTACAGCATCCTACCGGCCGGAGGAAACACTTGCAAAATTGGCGGAGGCAGGTTTTTTCATTGCATGTCTGGAATACCGCCTTACCAGACATGCTGTTCTGCCGGCGTGTCTGGAAGACTGCCAGATGGCAGTCCGGTTCCTGAGGGAACATGCAGAAAAATATCATATCAACCCAGAAAAAATCGGACTTTGGGGTGAATCAGCAGGGGCGCACATTGCGTGTATGGTTGGGAGTGATTACAGTGGCTGCAAAATGCAGCCGGTACAGTGTGTTGTTTCTTTTTACTGCCCGTCAAATTTAAATACATTAGTGGAAGATATGAACCATGAGCCTGGATTTGTTGTGAATGTACTGCCGTCCCCCAAATTGGAGGAAGAAGAGATAACAAAGATTCTAAAAGAGATGAGCCCGGTCAGCTATGCGCATAAACAAGGTCTGCCTCCAATGCTTTTGTTCCACGGAGCGTGTGATGAGGTTGTTTCATGTAATCAATCTATAGAATATGCGGGCAGATTGAGAAATGCCGGGAATGAGGCAAAACTGGTCATTGTCCCGGGGCAGGGGCACGGATTTTTTTCGGGAAGTAAATACTATGATCATGTGATAGATTTTTTTAACCAAAATTTGTCTGAATAAACGGAGGTTGTATATGAATAGAAATGAAGCAAGAAAGAGGGCGCAAGAGTTAGTTGCCCAGATGACGGTGGAGGAAAGGGCTTCTCAGTTAAAATTTGACGCTGATGCAGTCCCACGCCTGAATATACCGGCATATAACTGGTGGAATGAAGCACTGCACGGAGTTGCAAGGGCGGGGACTGCCACTGTCTTTCCACAGGCGATCGCTCTGGCGGCAGCATTTGATACAAATATGATGGAAGAAATCGGAGACGCAGTTGCTGTTGAGGGACGTGCAAAATATAATGAAAATTTAAAGCAGGGTGACAGAGATATCTATAAAGGGCTTACATTTTGGGCGCCAAATGTGAATATATTCCGTGACCCCAGGTGGGGAAGGGGACATGAGACATACGGGGAGGACCCATACCTTACATCCCGTCTCGCAGTCCGTTTTATTAAGGGCCTGCAGGGGAATGGTGAATATTTAAAGACAGCAGCGTGTGCAAAACATTTTGCAGTTCATTCAGGCCCGGAAGAAAAGAGACATTTTTTTAATGCTGTTGCTTCCGAAAAGGATATGGAGGAGACCTATCTTCCGGCCTTTGAAGCTTGTGTAAAGGAAGCTGATGTGGAAGCAGTGATGGGTGCATATAACCGTACAAACGGAGAACCGTGCTGTGCAAGCGAAACATTAATGAAACACTACCTCAGGGGAAAATGGGGATTTCAAGGGCATTATGTTTCTGACTGTTGGGCAATCCGCGATTTCCATGAGAACCATAAGGTGACAGAACGCCCGGAACTGTCAGTTAAAATGGCGCTTGAGGCAGGATGTGACCTGAATTGCGGATGTACCTACCAGAAAATATTAAATGCATATCAGGAAGGGATTATAGATGAAAAGTACATTACAGAGTCTTGTGTGAGATTGTTTACAACCCGTTTTTTACTGGGCATGTTTGATAAGACAGAAATGGATGATATCTCTTATTTGGAAGTTGAGTGTGACAAACATATCCGGCTCTCTGTAACAGCAGCGCAGAAAAGTATGGTATTACTGAAGAACAACGGTATTCTGCCATTAAAAACGACGGATATTCATACAATTGGCGTGATCGGGCCGAATGCGGACAGCAGAAAAGCCCTGATTGGAAATTATCATGGAACATCTTCAGAGTATATCACTGTCCTTGAAGGAATTCGGCAGGCGGCAGGAGAGGATGTGCGCATTTTATATTCAGAAGGATGTCATTTGTGGAAGGATACGGTCGAGCACCTTGCAGATCCAAAGCAGCCTGACCGGCTTGCAGAAGCATTGACAGTCGCCGGGTATGCAGACGTAGTGATCCTTGTTGTCGGGTTAGATGAGACTCTGGAAGGGGAAGAAGGAGATACCGGAAATTCGGATGCGTCAGGGGATAAGCGGGATTTAAGTTTTCCTCCGTCCCAGAGAAAACTTATGGATGAAGTGTTAAAATGTGGGAAACCCGTTATCGTGCTTAATATGACGGGAAGTGCAATGGATTTAAGAACAGCAGACAAGAATGCAGATGCAATTCTCCAAGTGTGGTATCCGGGCGCAAGAGGAGGAAAAGCGGTGGCAGATATCCTGTTTGGAAAAGTATCTCCTTCCGGGAAATTGCCGGTAACTTTTTACAATGATATAGAAGATCTCCCGGATTTTGAAGATTATTCTATGGCGGGCAGGACATACAGATATTATAAAGGAGATGTATTATACCCATTTGGCTATGGACTGACTTACGGAAAATGTGCAGTTAAAAGTGTGGCTGTGGAAGTAAAAAAATCTGTGGAAGGTGTTTTTGACGGAGCAGAAATATTGGCGGAAGTTGAGAATAAAGGTGACGTGCCGACAGACGAAGTGCTGCAGGTTTACGTGAAAGATACATACACAGAGTTTGTTCCCCCGTCTGCTTCGCTGGTAGCATTTTCGAGAATTCATCTGGATGCAGGGGAAAAGAAAACAATCCGTGTCAGAGTTGACAGAAAAGCATTCACCAGTGTGGATGAAAATGGAAATAGAGCACTGTATGGCAGTAAATTTGAGTTATATGCAGGATTTTCCCAGCCGGATAAAAAAAGTGAAAAACTGACAGGATATTCCTGTAAGAAAGCTTTAATCACACTATAGACAGAAATTAAGCCCGGAAACAGGTATGGTTCCAGGCTTATTTTTTATGGTGGGAAAGGAGCTAAAAAAGGTGAGGAGATTAGCTCCTTCATTAAGTAAACTACTGAAAGAGAAAAAACTTACGGAATATTATAAAATATTATGCCTGACTGACAGATAATTTCAGCAGTATAAAGATTGTTGTAAAAATTAAGGAAATCTTAATAAATTACACAGTTAAATATTCTAATTACATAAGTATGATGTTAAAATAGAGTATACTTATCAGCCTGCTGATGTTAATTGGGCATATATGCGGGGCGTGCTGTCAGACATGCCCTGCATGCACGTCTGCAGCCGGGCATTGGGTATACGGCACAATATGAAGGAGGGACACCGTGAATAAGGTCATTGAGGTAAAGAACTTGTATAAGCTGTACAAGGTTGGCGATTCGGTGGTGCGGGCGCTCAATGGAGTCGACTTTGAGATAAATGAAGGAGAATTCTGTGCAATTGTCGGAACATCCGGTTCGGGAAAATCGACACTTCTAAATATGCTCGCGGGTCTGGAGAAGCCGACAAGAGGTGAGGTAATTATAAACAATGAGCACATGGAGCATTTAAACGAAGACGGACTGGTCAGGTTCAGGAGAGAGAATATCGGATTTATCTTTCAGTCGTTTAACCTGATTGGAACGATGAATGCACTGGAGAATGTGGCGCTTCCGTTAAGTTTCCGGGGAGAAGCAAAGAGCAGCCGCCTGAAAAAGGCCAACCGGATGCTTGACCTGGTCAGCCTGAAAAAGCATAAGAAGCATCTGCCGAACCAGATGTCAGGAGGACAGCAGCAGAGAGTTGGCGTGGCAAGGGCACTTGTCGTAGATCCTAAGATTATATTTGCGGATGAGCCGACCGGGAATCTGGATTCACATACGTCAGAAGAAGTGATGGAACTGATGCAGAAAGTCGTGCGTGAGCAGAAGAAGACACTTGTCATGGTTACCCATGATAATCATCTGGCTACATATGCAGACCGTATATTCCATATTATAGACGGGAAAATCGTAAAAATAGAAGATAACCATGAAAAGAGGGAGGAAAAGGAACATGAGACCATTTAAAAAAATTGCGGGGATCGCAATGAGCCTTGCTTTGACAGCAGCTATGATACTGCCGGCGGGGGTACGTGCAGAGGATACGGTGGAGCCGATACCGGATATCAAAATATCGGTATCAGAAGGACAGGATGCACCGTCATATCAGGCAGGGGATTCCGAACAGGAATTGAAGATTACTTTAGAGAATACCGGAAAAGCAGATGCTAAAAATGTAAAGATAATCCCAGTATTGAACGATGCCTCAGAATGGCCGTTTAATATTGAAAATATGACGAATGAAGTCACGGTTGGCGATATAGCTTCCGGGCAGAGTGCAGAGGCTGTTTGGGATAAATTAACAGTACGTTCGGATGTAGGAAATAATACGGTGAGACTGTTTTTTAAGATTACCTGTGATGACGGGATTCAGAATCAGTTCCAGACGAATAAATATGTATTTGTAAGGACAAAAGAAAAGCCGAAGGAAGAAAAACCTGAGGAGCCAAAGCCGGAAGAAAACGGGGAACCGGAAGGCGGAGAAGCCGGTTTTTCAAACAGTGACCCTGTCGTTTCAGGCGGCGGGGGCGGTTCAGAATCCGGTAAGGATGCCGTACCGAGGGTCATTGTCACTGGATTCAATACAGATCCGGGGGCAGTGAATGCAGGCAGCGACTTTAAGCTGATTATCCATTTGAAGAATACTTCTACAAAAACGGCGGTTTCCAACATGCTGTTTGATCTGCAGGCACCGTCATCAGGGACCGAAGCAGCAGCGGAGGCACCGGCATTCCTGCCGTCATCAGGATCCAGCTCTATTTATCTGGACTACATCCCGGCAGGCGGGACACAGGATATCTCCATTGCGTTGAATGCAAGGGCGGATTTGGTTCAGAAGCCATACAGTATTGCAATGACGATGAAATATGAAGACAGCAATGCTACACAATATGAGAGTTCTTCAAGTCTGGCGATTCCTGTGAAACAGGCGGCAAGATTTGAATTCAGCGAACTCGAGATTGCACCTGAGGCAGTAGCGGTAGGCGAGGAGGCTAATATTACATGCAGCCTTTATAATACAGGCCGTATTAAATTATACAATGTAAAAGCAAAATTCCAGGGGGATGGAATCGAAGGTAAAGATGTCTTTGTCGGAAATGTGGATTCAGGTGCGACAGGTTCTATCGACGGAATCGTTACAGCTACACAGGAGATGGCGCCGGACCAGAAGTGTAAGATGATTGTCTCATACGAAGATGAATCTGGAAAAGCATCAACAGTAGAGAAGGAATTTTCACTGACGATCACACCGGAGCAGGCACCGATGGATATGTCGCAGATGGTTGATATGCCGGCTGAAAAAGGATTTCCGGTTTTACCGGTTGTAATCGGAGCAGTTGTAGTTGTGGCAGCGATTGTCATCTTGATTATCGTACTCAAGAGAAGAAAGAAAAAGAAGGAGTCTGTAGAAGAGGAGGACTTGTTGGATGAGGTGGATCGATTTACTGAGGATGAGTAGTGGCAACCTCAGGCGAAGAAAGCTTAGAACTTTTCTCACCATCCTGGGAGTCGTTATCGGAACAGCATCCATTGTGGTCATGATTTCTCTGGGGCTTGGAATGCAGGAGTCCATGTACCGTGAAGTCGAGCAGTCCGGCGGAATTACGAACCTGACAGTCACGGGAAAGCAGACAGAAGGTTCCATGTATTATATGTCTTCCGGTGATTCCGACCAGCAGGAGCCAAGTAAGTATATTACGGATGATGTCATTAACCAGCTAAAGCAGCTGGAGCATGTAAAGAGTGCAAATCCAATTCTGGATGTCAGCGCGATTGCATTAAAAGGCAAGTACATGGGATATCTGCAGCTGCGTGGGATGACGCCGGAAGCACTTAAGGAGCAGAATATAAAACTGGCTGCCGGAGGAAGGCTTCCAGACCCTGATAGTGCCAATCTGGAACTTGTTTTTGGAAACGGCGTTCTTACCAGTTTCTATGAGAAGACAACCGGTAAGGGATACTGGGAAACCGGGGAGATACCGGATGTGGATCTGGCACATGACCAGATGTTTCTGATTCTGGACCAGGATGGCTATTTTCAAACACAGAATCAGGGTGCCGGGATGTCGGCAGGGGGCGGTGAAGGAGGAGCGAATCAGACACCGGTTAAACCGCCGAAAAAATATGTTGTCCAGTCCAGCGGAGTAGTGGAAGGGGATATCGATACTTATAATGCTAATTTTTACTATGTTTACTGTGACATAGATAAATTAGAGGAACTGCTGAAGAAAGAGTTCCGCGGCAGAGTAATTCCCGGACAGCCCAGCACGAAGTCAGGCAAGCCGTATAAACAGTTTGTATACAGTTCTGCAAGCGTGCAGGCGGAAAATCTGGACGATGTGGATGAACTGTCCGCTACGATCAGAAATATGGGATATCAGGTTACAACGAATGCAGAATATATGGAGAGCATGAAAAAGCAGTTTGCAATGATTCAGGCTGTTCTCGGGGGAATCGGGGCGGTATCTCTCTTCGTAGCTGCAATCGGTATTGCAAATACAATGATGATGTCGATATATGAACGTACAAAGGAGATCGGTGTTATTAAAGTATTGGGATGCGGTCTGAAGAATATTAAACAGATGTTTCTTATGGAGGCGGCATTTATCGGGTTTATAGGAGGTGTAGTGGGGAATATCCTAAGCTTCCTGCTGTCCTTCATTATCAACTTCCTGACGCAGAGCGGCAATGCGATGGGAATTGACGGAAATATTTCCTATATCCCGCCGTGGCTTGTGCTTGCCTCGATGGCATTCGCGGTGTTTGTGGGAATGGCAGCCGGGTATTTCCCGGCGCTGAGGGCGATGAGACTGAGCCCGCTTGCAGCCATACATAACGAGTAATAGAAAAGAAGAGTAAGGGCGGTTTTGTTCCCTTACTCTTCTTCTATAATCTGGATTTCAAGGTAATCGAAATCGATGGAATCTACAAAATTATCCTGGTAAAATCTTGCTTTGGCATGTTTCTTGAAGTCATTTATTGTCTTATCGAGCCAGATTGGTTTGCTCAGATCAAATTCATAGCAGATTGCATCAAGTGCATGAAATACTTTGTGTGTGCGTGTGTCGTCCGTGTCATCACAGATGACCGTATCACGCAGCATTCTGTTGTCTTTAAATTCTTTACCCCATAAACGGAACATAATTCGACCTCTTTCTTGGATTGGATAGTTACCAGTATATCATTCTTCGAAAAGCTTGTAAATGTTCATATTTAAAGTTGACAAAAAAAGTCCAGTATGCTAAAATTTTAACAAAAGATGAGAGGTGCTTTCATGCTTTTAACAAGAGAGAATGATTATGCGATTCGTATGCTTCGTTCCATGAGAGATGGGGAAAAGCATACGGTAAAAGAGATATGTCAGGCGGAAGAGATTCCGGAGGCGTTTGCTTATAAGATATTGAAGAAGCTTAGGAGAGCCGGCCTGATTGAGGTTGGGCGGGGTGCTTCGGGCGGGTGCCGGCTGAGTCAGCCGCTTGAGGAACTGAATCTGTATGATGTGGTGACAGCAGTCGATGAGGAGCCTCTGATTATGCCATGCCTCAGAGAAAACTGCAGCAGGAATTCCGGTGGCAGCAGGTGCAGGGTACATACGGAGCTCGCAAAGATACAGGGCGTATTGATGAAGGAATTAAGGGCACGGAAACTGTCAGACCTTTTTTAAGCTGCAGAGATGATTTAAGGAAATAATCCCTCTTTTTCGGAGGGAAAATTTTATAAAACAAAGTGGACTAAAATTATCAAGTATTGAGGAGGTACAACTATGAATCAATGTTATGGATGCACTACATGTAAGAGCGCTGATAAGCCATTAGAAGGCTTTATTGCCGGACTGCCGATGGAGACGTCCCACCATCGTGTGGAAGGACAGAGCACGAAATGTGCATTTGGGCTTCAGGGAGTCTGCTGCAGGCTCTGTGCTAACGGGCCGTGCCGCATCACACCGGAGGCCCCGAGAGGAATCTGCGGGGCAGATGCTGACACAATCGTAGCCAGAAACTTTCTGCGGGCTGTCGCTTCCGGTTCAGGGTGTTACATACATGTCGTTGAAAATACGGCACTGAATGTTAAGAACGTTGCAAAGTCAAAAGGTGAAATCAAAGGACCGGATACCCTGAACAGGCTGGCCGCGATTTTTGGCATTGAGGAAGAGGACATCCACAGGAGGGCCGAGGCGGTTGCAGACGCAGTGCTGAAAGACCTTTACCTCCCTGAATATGAGAAGATGCAGCTCACGGAAAAAATGGCATATGCTCCGCGTTATAAGAAATGGAAAGAACTCGGAATTCTCCCGGGTGGTGCGAAGTCGGAAGTGTTCCACGGAGTTGTAAAATGTTCTACAAATTTGAACTCAGATCCGGTCAATATGCTGCTGGACTGTTTAAAACTGGGGATTTCCACAGGAATTTACGGACTGGTACTGACGAATCTTCTCAACGACGTAGTGCTTGGGGAGCCGGAGATCCGTTTTGCACCGGTTGGACTGCGGGTCATTGATCCGGATTATATTAATATTATGATTACGGGACACCAGCATTCGATGTTCACCTTCCTGCAGGACCGTCTGACGGATGAGGATGTTGTAAAGAAGGCAGAAAAGGCCGGGGCGAAAGGCTTCAAGCTGGTCGGGTGTACCTGTGTAGGACAGGATCTGCAGCTGCGCGGCGCCCATTATGAGGATATCTTTGATGGTCATGCAGGCAATAACTATACAAGTGAAGCGATACTGGCAACGGGTGGGATTGATGCTGTTATCTCGGAATTTAACTGTACACTGCCGGGGATCGAACCAATCTGCGATGAATTAAAGATTAAGCAGATATGTATTGACAATGTGGCGAAAAAGGCAAATGCAGAGCTGAAGGAATTTGATTTTGAGAACCGTCCCGCTGTGACAGAGGAGATTATTGATGAGGTGGTTGCGGCTTACAGTGCACGCAGAGGCAGCGTACCGATGAACCTGATGAAAGAGCACGGTTATGATAACACGCTGACAGGTGTCAGTGAAATCTCCCTTAAGAAATTCCTTGGCGGAAGCTGGAAACCGTTGATCGACCTGATTGTATCAGGGGATATAAAGGGTGTTGCCGGCGTGGTTGGGTGTTCTAACCTGACTGCAGGCGGGCACGATGTACTGACGGTAGACCTCGTGAAGGAGCTGATTGCGAAGGATATCATTGTCCTGACGGCCGGATGTTCTTCAGGGGGAATTGAGAACTGCGGACTTATGACACCGGAAGCGGCAAAATATGCAGGGCCTAAGCTGAGGGCTGTCTGTGAGAGCCTTGGCATCCCGCCTGTATTGAACTTTGGACCATGTCTTGCAATCGGCCGCCTTGAGATCGTAGCAACTGAACTGGCAGAAGAACTAGGCGTGGACCTTCCGCAGCTGCCGCTTGTACTTTCTGCGGCACAATGGCTGGAAGAGCAGGCGCTGGCTGACGGGTGCTACGGACTATCACTCGGGCTTCCACTGCACCTTGGGCTGCCGCCATTCATGACTGGAAGTAAGGTGGCTGTAAAAGTGCTGACAGAGGATATGAAAGAGCTGACCGGGGGACAGGTGATTATTAACCCGGATGCAAAGGAATCTGCGGAGATTCTGGAAGAGATTATTCTGGAAAAACGCCGGGGACTTCAGATTTAGAAAGGGGCGGTAAAAATGAAACGTATCATGATCGATTATGAGAAATGCGACGGCTGTAAGAACTGTTCCGCCGCCTGTATGCAGGCGCACAGGGAAACGCCGGGGACGATATATGATCTGGATTTGACAGACCCTAAAAATGAGTCCCGTAATTTTATCCTAAAGGATGCAGAGGGACACTACAAACCTTTGTTCTGCCGGCACTGTGCTGACCCGGAATGTGTGAAATCATGCATGAGCGGGGCGCTTCGCAAGGATGCGGAAAGCGGACACGTGTTTTATGATGAAACCCGGTGCGGGTCCTGCTTTATGTGTGTGATGAACTGCCCGTTCGGCGTTTTAAAGCCGGATCAGGTGACGAAAAGTAAAGTGATCAAGTGTGATTTCTGCGTAAACGCGGGAGGAGAACCATCCTGTGTAGCTTCCTGTCCGAAAAAAGCGATTTATGTAGAGGAGGTGTAAAAGTATGAAGCATGTGATTATAGGTGCCGGTGTTGCCGGTACAGAAGCCGCGAAGACAATCAGGGGGCTGGACGAAAACGCCGGGATACTGCTGATTTCCGCGGATACACAGATTCATTCCCGCTGTATGCTGCATAAGTTTATCGGGGGGGAGCGCGATGAAAAGAGCCTGAATTTTACGGAAGATGATTTCTTTGAAAAGTATCGTGTTGACTGGAAAAAGGGGGTCCGGGTCGTAGAAGTCTGTCCCGGTGAGAAGGAAATTCATCTGGACACAGGAGAAAAAGTGGGGTATGACAGGCTTTTGATTGCGAATGGCGCGGACAGCTGTATTCCCCCTGTGGGAGATTTAAGAAAGGCTTCCAATGTGTATGGGCTGCGGAATCTTTCCGATGCCCAGGATATTGTAAAGGAAGCAGAAGAGGCAGAAAATGTGCTAATCATCGGTTCCGGACTCGTTGGGCTGGATGCGGCCTACGGACTGCTTGAGAGGGGGAGGAGAGTTACCATTGTAGAAATGGCCCCCCAGATTCTGCCGGTACAGCTCGATGCCCACGGCGCCCAGAGCTATCAGGAACTCTTTGAAAAGGCCGGTGTCCGTTTCCTCCTTGGAAGGCGGGCCAGTGAAGCACAGTGTGGTGAGGACGGCAGGATTCATGAAGTCGTTCTGGACAACGGTGAAAAAGCAGCATGCGATATGATCGTTGTCGCAGCCGGTGTCCGTGCATCAACCGGGTATCTCGAAGGCAGCGGCATCATGTGTGAACGCGGAGTATGCGTGGATTCCTATTTGCAGACAAACCAGCCTGACATCTATGCGGCAGGCGACATCACAGGCCTGTCAGGAATCTGGCCGAATGCAGCCGATCAGGGAAGAGTGGCGGGAAAGAATATGTGCGGTCTAAAAACAGAGTATGCAGACCGCTTTGCCATCAAGAACACGATCAATTTCTTCGGACTTTTAAGCTTATGCGTAGGAAGAATCTGCGAGGAAGAAGGTGATGAAATACAGGTAAGAGAAGATAAAGAGCATTATAAGCGCGTCATCCTAAGAGACGGAAAAGTAGAGGGAATCCTGCTTCAGGGAGATATCTCACATGCCGGGACATGGCAGTACCTGATCAAGAACCACATAGATATACGAGGTACCGGAAAAGATATATTTAAAATCAATTATGCCGACTTCTATCAGGTGGGAGACAGCGGAAAATACGAATGGGCAATTTAAAAGTAACTTAAAATATACCTCTGAATTTGGAAATTTATGCATGACAGAGGTGTGAATAGGGAAAACTAATGTAACTGTTCAGTACAGGACTGTGCATTTACAAGATAACATGAAAGAAATAGGAGGAGTTTGAAATGAAAAGATATGTATGTGAACCATGCGGATATGTATATGACCCGGAGGAGGGCGATCCGGACGGAGGAATCGAGCCGGGAACCGCATTTGAAGATATACCGGATGACTGGGTATGCCCGATCTGCGGACTTGGAAAAGACGTATTTGTAGAGGAAGAGTAGAGAACATTAAGAAAAAGGCTGTGCATTGAAATGTACGGCCTTTTTTGATAAGATGAAAAGGGGTCAGACCCTTTTGCGGTCCGTATTCAGAATTTTCAGATAAAAGGAGCATAATATGACGGATATCTTGATCGTTGAGGATGATTCAGCATTAAATGAGGGAATTGTTTTGGGTCTTGGAAAAACTTCATACCGTTTCACCCAGTGTTACACGCTGCATGAAGCGCGTTCTGCTGTACAGGAGAATGAGTTTGGGCTTGTTATTTTAGATATTAACCTGCCCGACGGGAATGGATATGATTTCCTGAAGGAATACCGCCAGTCGTGCTCACGGCCGGTGCTGATGCTGACGGCGAATGACCTGGAGGTGAATGAGGTGATGGGGTTTGAACTGGGGGCGAACGATTATGTGACCAAGCCGTTCAGCCTTGCAGTTTTGAGAGCGAGGATCGAGAATCTTCTGCGGCTGTCTTTTTCTGATCATGGCAGAGGGCGGTATGAGGATGAGCATCTCTTGCTGGATACGGTAAAAATGGTTTATAAGAGAGACGGACAGAGTCTTGTATTAAGCAGGACGGAGCAGAAGCTTTTGCAGGTCCTTTTGGAGAACCGGGGAAATACCATACCCCGGGATGTTATGATAGATAAGGTATGGACAGACGGAATGGAATATGTGGATGAAAATGCACTTCCGGTTGCAGTCAGCAGGCTTCGCGCAAAGCTGGAAAAGGAACCTGCAAACCCGGAACATATTTTGAACGTATATGGAGTAGGGTATGTCTGGAAATAGAGAGGCGGGAATATAGATGGGGCTGCGGTTTAGGAAAAATACTTATGAAACGCTGAATATGATGCTGGATGAGGCCACTTCAGGAAACTTTCAGGAGTCTGACTATGACGAGAGCGAACTGTCCAAGCTGGAGGTAAAGTGGAAGCGGTTTCTCGGTGCATCTGCACTCAGCAGGCAGAATGTGGAGAAGGAAAAAAAGGCTGTCAAGGAACTGGTTTCAGATATTTCACATCAGGTGAAGACACCGATTTCTAACATCCGGCTCTACGGGGAAATTATTGAGGAAAAACTGGAAGGAGAAGACAAGGAACTGGCAAAAAGACTGATGGCCCAGACAGACCTGTTGGAATCCCTGATTCAGTCCCTTGTCAAGATGTCACGCCTTGAGACGAATATTATACAGGTATCCCCTCAGAAGCAGCCGCTTAAGCCGATGCTGGAAGAACTGGTCCTGCGCGGGAAGGAGAAACAGGTGAAACGGGGAATCCAGATTGTAAAGAAGGGATGGACCGATGAATGTCAGGCCTGTTTCGACAGAAAATGGACATCAGAGGCCGTCTATAACATTCTGGATAATGCGCTGAAATACACAGAAGAGAAAAGCTGTGTGACCGTAGCCATCAGAGAATATCCCATGTTTGTCAGTATCTGCATACAGGATGAGGGACCGGGAATTACGGAGGAAGAGATCCCTAAAATCTTTCAGCGGTTTTACCGTGGAAGTCAGTTTCAGGAGAAGGAAGGCGTGGGGCTCGGCCTGTATCTGGCGCGGGAGATTCTGAAAAAGGAACACGGTTATATCAAAGTAAGCACGACGAACCAGACAGGTGCGTCTTTTGCCGTATATCTGCCGCGTGAAAACTTTCAGAACTGTTAGATTTCGGAAAGAGTCTGGAAAGATTCATATGTTAAAGTCTATTCATAGAAGTGAATAGGCTTTTTATTATTTCATAGGAAAGTACGTCCTATGAAATAATAAACCCTCCGGGGGATGCGCACTGCGGCGTATAAGGTAGATGTCGCGATGCGACCGCCGCAGGCGCGAGTTTCGCAAGCGAAACTCTATTTTAGCGATTTCTAAAATTACATGAATAAAAAGGAGGCAGAATATGAACGGAATATTGAGAACAGAGGAACTCAAGAAATATTATGGATCAGGTGAAAATACAGTAAAAGCATTAGATGGCGTCAGCCTGTCTGTCATGGAAGGAGAATTTGCCGCAGTTGTCGGAACTTCCGGAAGCGGAAAATCAACCCTGCTCCACATGATGGGAGGTCTGGACAGGCCTACATCGGGAAAAGTATATGTGGATGACAAAGACATCTTTTCACTGAAGGATGATGCGTTGTGCATTTTCCGGAGACGAAAGATTGGATTTATCTTTCAGAACTACAATCTGGTACCAGTACTAAATGTGGAAGAAAACATCACACTCCCTATAGAACTGGATGGAAATAAGGTGGATAGAAAATACATCCGTGAGATCGTACAGGTACTCGGTCTGGAACAGAAATTGGACAGCCTGCCGGGACAGCTCTCAGGGGGCCAGCAGCAGAGAGTGGCGATTGCACGGGCACTGGCCGCAAAGCCGGCTATCGTACTCGCGGATGAACCGACAGGAAATCTGGATTCCAATACGAGCCAGGATGTACTGAGCCTGATGAAAGTGACCAGCGACCAGTTCGGACAGACAATCGTCATGATTACCCATAATGAGGAAATCGCACAGATGGCTGACAGGATTATCCGCATAGAAGACGGAAAGGTCAGAAAAGCAGGACAGTTCAGCGATATACCGGATGACCGTATTCCGCAGACAGGCAGGCGCACAACATCCCGGCCGTCAGGGAATAAAGCAGGCAAGGGTGGTGGATACCGTGGCTAGAGTGAAAAATAAAAAGATCATTAGAAAGCTTTCAGCCCGGACACTGGGGGCCCGGAAAAAGAAAAATATCATCAGTGTGCTGGCAATTGCCCTGACTGCCGTCCTGTTTACGACGATCTTTTCCATTGGGGGCAGTATCATGCAAAGCAGTACAGAATCCAGTCTGCGCCAGGTCGGGGGAAGGAGCCATGCAGGGTTCAAAAATTTTACATGGGAAGAATACGAAACACTAAAGGAAGACAGCAAAATCAGAGATTTATCCTACAACATCGTAGTAGGTTTTACTGAAAATCCGGAACTAAATAAAATACAGGGGGAGGTCCGGTATTTCGAAGATCAGGATGCAAAAAACAGTTTTTCTTACCCGACAACAGGAAAGATGCCGGAGAAAATAGATGATATTGCGATGAGCACCATTGTATTGGACGCACTGGAGATCCCGCATAAATTGGGGGAAAAGGTAGAACTTAAGATCAGGGTCCACGATGAAGTAGTAGAACAGACCTTCCGTCTGTGCGGATACTGGGAGGGAGATAAAGCACTTCGTGCACAGGAAATACTGGTATCCCGTCAATACAGCGATAAGACGGCCCCGCTGGAAACGACCCCCTTTTATGAAGCGGAAAATAGCGGGGATTACAGTGGTTACATGAATCCCAATTTTAACTTCAGCAGTTCCTGGGATATCGAAAAACAGATGCTTCAGCTCTGCGAGCGATGCGGATTCGATACGACAAAAGTAGACTATGGTGTGAACTGGGCATATGGATTCTCCTCGGTCGATCCAACAACAGTGATGATGCTTGTAGTAGTTATGGTGTTGATCATGCTGTCAGGCTATCTGATCATTTATAACATCTTCTACTTGAATATTTTTAGTGACATCCGTTTTTACGGCCTGCTAAAAACCATTGGTACGACGGGAAAACAACTGAAAAAACTCGTGCGAAGACAGGCATGGATGCTGTGCTTATTAGGAATTCCCACCGGGCTGCTGCTTGGTTTTCTGACGGGCAGGCTGCTGGCTCCATCGGTACTCAGCCTTTTAACAAATGATGTACAGATCTATTCTGCAAATCCGCTGATATTTATAGGGGCCGCTGTTTTTACAATCGTAACTGTTTATATCAGCTGTATCAAACCATGCCGGATCGCAGCAAAGGTATCACCGGTGGAGGCTGTGAAATATACAGAAAAACAAAAAAAGGGAAAAAAGAAGCGGACAAAAAAAGCATCCCCATTCCATATGGCGATGGCCAATGTTAAACGGAATCCTAAAAAACTGGTTCTTGTCGTTTTATCCCTGTCCCTGAGCCTGATACTCCTGAACAGCGTTTACACGATGGTGAAGGGGTTTGACATGGATAAATACCTGTCTACTTATATGGTTTCAAATTATATGGTTACAGATGCGTCCATGACAAATTTTGGAAGCCAATATACAAATACGGCAGGCGTTACAAAGGAATTTCAGCAGGAACTTGTGAAGCAGGATGGTGTGAAGGACATCGGAAACATATATATCCATACTGAATATCATTCTTTTTTGGATACTGAATGGAATAATATGGAGACCTATATGCAGGAGTACAAAAAATTCTTTTCCAATCAGGATGTCGCCGGCGAAATCCGGCAGATGAGGGAGTCAAAGGCCAGTAACATCGATATATATGGCGTAAATAAGGAAGCAGCAGACAAGATAAATCTGGCAGATGGAAAGCTGGACTGGGAAAAATTTAAGACTGGGAATTATGTGATTGTCAATTCATTTGAATGGGGTGACCACACCAGTTTTGAGCACCCGTATCTGAATATAGGAGATACAGTTATGCTGGAATCCAGCAGCGGAGAAAGTAAAGCTTATGAGGTGCTGGCCGTAGGAGAACTTCCATATGCCCTGCAGTCACAGTGGTACCATTCTGCTATGCCAGTCGCTTACATCATGCCGGATACCGAGTTCATGGCCCGGTATGGGGAGACGCAGCCGATGAAAACGATTTTTGATGCAGAGGAGGGAAAAGGGGCAGAGATTACTTCATGGATGAAGAACTACTGTGAAAAGGTGAATACGGATCTGGACGGGAAAACGAAGGCAGATTACGTGGCAATGTTTGATAATCTGAAAAACGTGTATGCACTGGCCGGAGGATTCTTAAGCTTTATCCTTGCACTGATCGGAATACTGAACTTTGTAAATGTAACAATCACCTCGATTCTTTCACGGAAGAAAGAGCTGGCTACGCTCGAAGCCATCGGTATGACAGGGCAGCAGCAGAAAAAGATGCTGCAGTTTGAGGGGCTGCTGTATGCAGTGCTCACCCTGCTAGTGACCTGTACTGTGGGAATGGCTGTCGGTTATGTGATTGTAAATGCCGTAGCCGGGCAGATGGCAATATTCACATGGCACTTCAGGATCCTGCCGGTTCTGCTATGCACACCGGTACTGCTGCTGATATCTGTCATCGTTCCGATACTAAGCTATAAGGGAGCTGTAAAGAACACAGTCGTAGAAAGACTGAGGATTGCGGAAGATTAAAAGCCCCAAGATTCATATTCTGTTTATGGAGTACAGATATATTTTATACTCTTAAGATTATCTTTAAAAAGAATCATAAATAGTTAATCTGATGCTCACAGTCATGTCACATTTCCTTTGTATAGTTATATACATCAAAGGAAAACAACCTTTTGATTTTTGAATAGATAGCATAAATTTCATAATTTTCCCTCCCGGGGCTGGAAGTGATTCCAGCCCCTGTTACTGTTCACAGGTACGCCTGTAAACAGTAACGCGCCTGCCCATTTAAAGTCGCCTGCGGCGAGGGGCAGGCTTATTGTCTGTTTTAAGTTACGGCTCCCAGCCTATCAGCGTAGTGATAGGCTGGGGAGTGAACAGTAACCAGCCCCTTTCTCCATGTTACAGCCCCCTCAGGATTCTTTGACAAACACGAATGCCCCATGCTAAAATATGTACGGGCAGAAGAGAGGAAACAGGGCGTATATCCGCCCGGTACATCGGCTGACGATTATCTGCCTGTTACTTAATTATGCGGTGTATCAGTATAATGAAATGTGATGGAAAATATATTGATTATAGAAGACGATGAAATGCTCAATGACGGCCTGTGTTTTAATCTCCAGAGGGCCGGGTTTCATCCGGTCCCGGCATATAACTTAAGACAGGCCCGGGCATATATGAAAGAGCAGGAGTTTCAGATGTTTTTGCTGGATGTAAACCTGCCGGATGGTGACGGGTTTCATTTTTCAGAAGAGATACGCAGTGGGAGCAGCGCGCCTATTGTATTTTTAACGGCCCACGATATGGATGAGGATATGATACGCGGCTTTGAGGCCGGTGCTGACGATTATATTACGAAACCTTTTAACATACGGATTGTGCTCCAGAGGATTCAGGCAATCCTGAGGCGCTGTGAGCCGGCAAAGGAGGAACAGGTACACAGGTGCGGCAGTCTTGAGGTGGATCTTGAGAACCGGACCGTGTCAAAGAACGGGGAAGTACTGACCCTTACTCCGACAGAATTTAAGCTGCTTCAGGTATTCATAAGGAATCCGGGGCAGGTCCTGACAAGACAGGTTCTTCTTGACAAACTGTGGGATCAGGACGGAAACTTTGTGGATGAACACACACTTACCATCAATATCAGCCGTCTCAGGGGCAAGATCGAGGATGATAACAATTCCTATATCAAGACTGTTTACGGCATGGGATACCAGTGGATGGAGGAAAATAAAAGATGACGATTAGTCTGGGAGCGGCAGTGGTGATTCTGGCAGCAGGCATGTCGGCGGCAGTGGTAATAAGCTTTCTGGTATTCAGGAGAAAGTACCGGAAGCTGACGGGGTATATCAGTGATACTCTGGACGATATGGTCGCTGGGAAAGAACCATCCAGAAATACGGACCTTGAAACGCTTTCATCCAAACTTGCGATGAAGGTGGAGAAGCTGGGGGAGGTCACCAGATTGTCTGGCGAACAGAATCTCCGCCAGAAACAGGAGATACAGGGAATGGTGTCAGACATTTCTCATCAGCTGAAGACTCCCATTGCCAATATTATGATGTACAGCGATACGGTCAGCATGAGCCCGGATCTGGGGGAAGAAGACAGAAGACTCTTGTCGGTGATGGAAAATCAGGTAAACAAGCTGGACTTTCTGGTACGTTCACTCGTGAAAATGTCACGGCTGGAGAGTAACCTGATTACACTGAAAAAAGAAAATACGCCTCTGTTCCAAACCATATCCGGAGCCGTATCGTCTGTACTCCCCAAAGCCGAAAAGAAAAAGATTCAACTGGAAGTGCACTGTCCTGAAGCTCTGAGGCTTTTTTATGATCCGAAATGGACGGAAGAAGCGATATTCAATGTATTGGACAATGCAGTGAAATATACGCCTGATGGAGGAAAGATAATTCTTGATGTAGATCACCGGCAGATGTACACACGGATCAGAATCCGTGATACCGGAACCGGCATAGATCCGGAACATATCAACGATATCTTTAAACGGTTTTACAGGGAAGAGGCCGTTCGTAAGGAAGAGGGCGTCGGAATCGGCCTGTACCTGACAAGGGAGATTCTGATGAAGCAGTCTGGGTATATCATGGCAGAGTCGAGGAAAGGCGAAGGCAGCACATTTTCCCTTTTTCTTTCAAATGAGAGGCCTTAAAAAGGCGGCTAAAATAGTTTCCCATCCCGGGAGGCTATTTTTTTCACGCTTTTGCAGAATGAAATGTTACAAAACTGATACCTTTTTCTCTTTTTATGAGAGGGTCCTGTAACATTGTGATGATAGGATTGGATTATAGAAAACAACAAGACAATGAAGCAGGGATAAGGAGAGAACGATGAGTATTTTAAAAACAAAAGGATTGAAAAAATATTATGGCAGCGAACCATCTATTGTTAAGGCATTGGACGGAGTGGATTTAGAAGTGGAACAGGGGAGTTTCGCGGCGGTCGTGGGAACAAGCGGAAGCGGTAAATCGACACTTCTCCATATGCTGGGCGGTCTGGATAATCCGACAGAAGGCAGTGTCATGGTAGCGGGAAGGGAACTGTCAGAGATGAATGACGATGAACTTACGATTTTCAGGCGCAGGCAGATTGGATTCGTGTTTCAAGCCTACAATCTTGTACCGGTGCTCAATGCATATGAGAATATTGTGCTTCCGATCGAACTGGACGGTAATCAGGTAGACCGGGACTATGTGATGGAAATCGTCAGGATGATCGGGATGGAAAAACGTCTGAAGAACATGCCGAACCAGATGTCCGGTGGAGAACAGCAGCGTATTGCAATTGCAAGGGCCCTTGCTGCAAAGCCGGCGATCCTTCTGGCCGATGAACCGACAGGGAATCTGGACAGCCGTACAAGTCAGGATGTGCTTGGCCTCCTGAAGACGACAGGCGTGCGGTTTGGACAGACGATTGTCATGATTACGCACAATGAAGAAATCGCCCAGATGGCAGATACGCTGATACGCATCGAAGACGGGAAAATCAGAGAAAGCAGGTGGCAGTAATGAAAATGGACCGGAATGTAAATAAGACTGTGATCCGCCGGCTTGCGAACAAAAGCATGGAAAACAGCCGTACAAGGAATCTCTTTACATGTCTGACGATTGCCCTGTCCGTGGCATTGGTGCTGACATTTATACTATATGTGTTTGGGAGTTCCAAAGAGAAATTAAGACTTCTGGAAGATACGGCTCAGGTGTCTTATATGGACATTACACCTGAGCAGGCAGAGCAGCTAAAGACTGATGACAGAGTGAAATGGGCGGCAGCAGACAGTAAGGCAGGCAGTGGAAAAGTAGGGAATAACCGTCTTCTTGTAATGTATCAGGATGAGACTTTTATGGAGCGGGACCAGATCGAATACACAGGGGAACTCCCGGAAGGAGACCATGATATCATGCTGCCGGCAGATTATATAGAGCAGCTTGGACTATCCGTGCAGCCGGGGGATACTGTATCACTCGACCTTGGAAACAAAAAAGTCAGGGAATACCGGGTCACGGCCATTGTAGATACGCCGTCCAAAGCAAAAAATAGTCACAAGATTTATGTATCACTTCCCTGTGCCATGATGCTCAAAGGGGAAAGCGTTCCGACAGTCAGTGCGTCCGTTAATATGAAGGGTGCTATGGATATGGATCTGGATACAGCCAGACAGAGTGCTCTTAAGATCGGGGAGGCGGCTGGAATACCGGAAGGCCAGATCAAGGTAAATGATGGTTACTTTGGTCAGGCAGGTGTTTCGAGGCTTACAACAGGCAGCATCATTACTCTTGTTCTGGTGGCACTGCTGATACTGGCAGCGGCAGGCCTTGTCATCCATAATATTTTCTACATCGCAGTGGCAGGGAAGGTCCGGGAATACGGACAGATGCGTACACTCGGTATGACGAGGCAGCAGGTGCGTACGCTCGTATCGAGAGAAGGAATGATTCTGGCGCTGAAGGGTATGCCTTTTGGGATCCTGCTTGGAGGCGTGATGGGATATGCCCTTGTCCCGAAAGGCTGGGATACGTTCACATTTTTAGGGGCAGCACTTGTCTGTCTGCTTCTGGGAATGGTTTCCGTTGGCATTTCTGTCAGGAAACCGGCTAAAATTGCGGCGGCAACATCACCGATTGAGGCGCTTGGATATACCGGTTACACTGAAAAAATGAAGGAATCCACGGTACTGAAACGCCGGCTGACACCTAACAGCCTGGCAGGTATTAACTTAAAAAGGAACAGGAAGAAAAGTATCCTGACGATGAGTTCACTCGTACTTGCAGGAGTTCTTTTAGGGACGATTGCCACTTTCATCGTATCTTATGACCCCGGAGCTTCTGCAGATAACTTTTTCCCGGAAGGAGAATATCAGTTACAGCTGACAGCAGAATCTGGTTATGATAACAATGATACAAGTCTTGAAGGGCGCGTGAAAGCCTATGCACAGCTTCAGGCAGAAGATGTGATGGGGGAGGGCCTTAAGGAGGAACTGGAGAGCATAGACGGCGTGATATCTGCGAAACCGTGGAAATATCTCACGATAGCCGCAAATATGTTCAGGGAAGAACAGCAGGAAGGTGTCAATGGTTTTACAGAAGCAGATTTTGCATTACTCAAAGAGATGGATTATGACGGGCCGGAAACATATGACGAACTTCTGGACGGACCGGGAATGGTTGTAGAAACCGAGAGCAATAGTAACTTTAAAGAAAATCCTATTAAAAGAGGGGATACGATTTCTGTAGTTTACTATAATCAGACAGGCGAGAGGATAGAAGAGAATGTGCCGGTACTGGCGACGATTAAAATGATTTCCTGGAACAAGAAGAATGTTGAGGAGGGACGCGATGTAAGACTTCCGTTGGCTGTTATGGGAAGCACCCTGCTTATGCCCGCTAAAATGCTGGACCAGTGGACTACGATGAATACAACCTACGGCTATGAAATCGCTGTGGAGCCGGGGACGGAAAAAGTGGTTGGCAGGGAGCTTGAGAAACTGTTTGGGGCAGAAGAAAATATGTATCTGTCATCCAAAACCGAAACACGGGAGTATCTGGAGAATGAGAGTTTCGCCATGAAAATGATTCTCTATGTGCTGGCTGTATTCCTCGTGGCATTTGGTGTGATCAACCTGATGAATACGATCATGACCAATCTGTTTACGCGTAAAAAAGAACTGGGAATCCTGCAGGCAGTCGGAATGACGAAGGAGCAGATAAGGACTATGTTAAGCAGGGAGACCTTGAGTTATGTCGGTGTTTCCGCCATATGTACGCTTGTGTTCGGCGGGGTTCTCGGATACGGCCTGGTGCGTGCATGTATACAGCTGGGACTGGGGGTAAGTTATACTTTCCCGTGGATACCGGTCCTTCTGTACATCGTACTGCTGGCGGCTATGCAGCTGATTATGACACAATATGGCGTGAAGATGCTTCAAAAAGAAACATTAGTGGAGAGAATGAAAGAAACAGATTAAATAAAGGGCTGTGCAGTATCCTTAAGGGAGGACTGCACAGCCTTTTACATGAAGCTTTTTTAAGGTTTATTAAGTGTGAAAAAAAGTGACTTTTCAAACGGTTTATGATAAAATGGCGGGGAGTGACAAGACAGATGTAAGTGCAGGAGGAACGAAGGGATGAAAAAGTTACTGGACAGGATCTTTATAGACGGTCTGGGCGGAATGGCCCAGGGGCTGTTTGCTACTTTAATCATAGGGACGATTATACAGCAGATTGGTACCTTTATGGGCGGGTCGACAGGAAATATGATTTTTGCCGTGGGGAAAGTTGCGGCGGCTATGACTGGTGCCGGGATAGGTGTCGGCGTGGCAAGGAAGCTGGATGCCAGCCATCTCGTGATTGTGTCTGCGGCCACGGCGGGAATGACAGGTGCCTTTGCAAGTAAGCTTCTGGCGGGGCAGGTGATTCAGGACGGTACAATGGTATTTGCGGGCCCCGGAGAGCCGCTGGGGGCTTTTGTGGCCGCATACATAGCGATAGAATGCGGAATCCTGATTTCAGGGAAGACAAAGCTGGATATTATCCTCACACCGCTTGTGTCAATCGGGACAGGCTCTGCTGTGGGACTGCTGTTGGGGCCTCCGATTTCACGGTTTATGAACTGGCTGGGGTCTCTGATTAACTGGGGAACAGAACAGCAGCCCTTCCTGATGGGAATTATTGTATCGGTGCTGATGGGGATGATTCTGACACTGCCGATCAGTTCAGCCGCGCTCGGGATTATTCTGAATTTGTCCGGTCTTGCGGCAGGCGCGGCAACGATCGGATGCTGCTGCAACATGGTCGGATTTGCAGTGGCCAGCTTCCGGGAAAATAAAATCGGCGGTTTTCTGGCGCAGGGAATCGGAACCTCCATGCTGCAGGTCCCGAATATTGTCAGAAAACCGATTATATGGCTGCCGGCGATACTGTCCAGTGCGATACTGGGCCCGGTCGGTACGATGGTGCTGCATATGACCAGTAACGCGACAGGGTCAGGTATGGGGACGGCCGGGCTGGTAGGACAGATTATGACATGGCAGGTTATGACACAGAATGAGGCCCAGCTGATCGTATTAATAAAGATACTGGTGATCCAGATATTATTGCCGGCATTTGTGACACTGGGAATATCCGAGTTTATGAGAAAACGAAAGTGGATCAAGTTCGGGGATATGAAACTGGAATTATAGGGGAATATGGCTGCAAGAAGAGTTACGTATGCTTTCTTTTGCTTATGGTACATTATCTTTTCCAGTTTATTCCTTGCCTTTGAATTCTTAAAAAAGAATGAACTGGCTGACATAAAGCACGATTTATGATATACTGAAAAAGGCTGGGAAAGGGGGATTTCCGACGTGAGAGGAGAGCAACAGATGCATGACGCTATCAAGAATTACGAGGACGTAGATAGCTGGAAGACGGTTATTTTTCTATACAATGCTGCATTAAAAGAAGTAGGGACAAAGCTGGAGATTCTGAATGATGAATTTCAGCATGTTCACCAGTATAATCCCATCGAACACATCAAGACGAGGATCAAGACTCCGGAGAGCATAGTCAAGAAGCTGAAGAGATACGGCTATGAGACTTCGATAGAGAATATGGTAAAGTACATAAATGATATTGCGGGAGTCAGGCTGATCTGTTCGTTTACTTCAGATATTTACCGTCTGGCGGAGATGATCGGGAACCAGAGTGACCTGAAGGTGCTTTCTATCAAAGACTATATTAAGAATCCAAAAGAAAGCGGCTACAAGAGCTATCATATGCTCGTGTCAGTACCGATTTTTCTTTCCGACAGTGTCGTGGATACGAAGGTAGAGATTCAGATCAGGACAATTGCAATGGATTTCTGGGCAAGCCTGGAGCATAAGATTTACTATAAGTTTGAGGGAAATGCTCCGGATTATATCAGCCGCGAACTCAGGGAATGTGCGCAGATGGTCGCCGAACTGGACGATAAGATGCTGTCATTGAATGATGCCATTCAGGCATGTCTTCTGAATGCCGGTGATAACACAAGCGGCAAAGATAAGCTGGAAGAGATAGCGGAGAATGTAATAGGAAATAAGCGGGCACAGAACAGTGTGCATTTTGTAGACGAAAAGTAAGCGAAATTAAGGGCCGGAACAGGCAGGACTGGGAGAAGATTTCCATGTTCTGCGGTTCCGGTTTTTTCTTTATAAAATATATCTTTTTTCATGAAATTCTATTGACAAATCGGCTTCAATGTGATTACATGAACATATGAACAGTTATTCATATGTTGTTTATGATGGAGGGATAGATATGGCACAACAGGCAGTTAATAGAAAGGTTTATCATGCGCATCCTGAATGTGGGTGCGGATATGAGCACCATCACGGGGAAGAACATGAACACGGCCATCAACATGAACACAGCCACCACCATGAACATGGGGAGGAATGTGGGTGCGGGCATGAGCACCATCATGAGGAAGCGCATGTCCACGGTCATCACCATGAACATGGGGAAGAATGCCACTGCGGGCACGATCATGGGGAACATGACGGGCATGTGCATGAGGCCGTGGAACGGCGCCAGGTAAATCATGCATTTGACAACGTCAAGAAGCAGGTATACATTTTGGAAAACCTGAGCTGTGCGAACTGTGCGGCAAAGATGGAGAGAAAGATTCAGGAGCTTCCCCAGGTTGATTTTGCAAACATTACTTATGCAACAAAACAGCTTCAGGTAGTGACGAATACGGAGGAAGAACTGCTCCCTGTTTTCCAGAAAATCTGTTCTTCAATAGAAGGGGAAGTTACGGTATCTAAAAGGGAAAGAAAACCTGTGGCTAAAGAAGAGAGAAAAGCAGGAAAATTCAGTGAAAACAGGAAGGATTTTGTGGAGATCGGTCTTGGGGCGGTTTTCCTGATTGCCGGAAAACTGACAGAACCGGTAAATGGCTATCTTTCTTTTGCATTGTTCATCCTTGGATATCTCATTCTGGGAAGGGCGGTTTTATTTACAGCTGCTAAGAATCTCGGCAAAGGGCATGTGTTTGACGAGAATTTCCTGATGAGTATCGCCACGCTGGGAGCGTTGGTGATCGGGGATTATGCGGAAGCAGTGGGTGTTATGATGTTTTACCGCGTAGGAGAGCTTTTCGAGGAGATTGCGGTGGCAAGGAGCCGCAGCCAGATTATGGATGCTGTGGATATGCGCCCGGAAGTGGTAAACAGGATGAACGGTGACGATGTTGACGTGATTCCTGCGCAGGAGGCTGTCATCGGAGATGTTCTTTTGGTCAGGCCCGGAGACCGGATTCCGCTGGATGGTACGATCGTGGAAGGAGAGAGCCGGATTGATACTTCACCGGTAACAGGGGAGCCCGTACCCGTTGCTGCAAAAGTGGGAGACAGTGTGACATCAGGCTGTGTGAACACATCGGGCCTGCTGAAAATCCGTGCGGATAAGGCACTGGAAGATTCTATGGTTACCAGAATTCTGGATTCTGTAGAAAATGCGGCGGCAAACAAGCCTAAGATTGACCGTTTTATTACAAGATTTTCGAGAGTGTATACACCGTTTGTAGTAGCACTTGCTGCTGCAACGGCCATCATTCCGTCCATCGTAACCGGAAACTGGAATTACTGGGTATACACAGCGATTACGTTCCTTGTAATCAGCTGCCCATGCGCGCTTGTGTTAAGTGTACCGCTGGCATTTTTCTCGGGAATCGGAGCTGGATCGAAGAAAGGGATCTTATTCAAGGGAGGCGTGGCTATCGAAGCGCTTCAGGGTGTGAAAGCGATTGTCATGGATAAGACGGGAACGATTACCGAGGGAAACTTTGTTGTGCAGGATATCGTTCCGGCGGCAGGCGTAGACCGGGAAGAACTGCTTAAGTTTGCTGGCAGCTGTGAACTGACTTCTACCCATCCAATCGGAAACAGCATTGTGACTGCGGCTGGGGAAAAAGGGATTGAACTGAAGAGGCCGGCGGCAGTGAAAGAGATTTCTGGAAAAGGAATCAAGGCGGAATTACCAGAGGGTACGGTATTGTGCGGAAATAAAAAACTGCTTGAAAACTACCAGATTGATCTGGCAGAGTGTGAGGATACCACATATGGCACAGAAGTCCTGCTAGCGTTAAATGGCAGGTATGCAGGAAGAATTGTGATTGCCGATACAATCAAGGCGGATGCAAAACAGGCGGTTGCGTCACTGAAAAGGCTTGGTATCCTGACGGCTATGCTGACGGGTGATGCACAGAAAAGTGCGGAAAGTGTCGGGAAAGAGACTGGGATTGATGAAGTGCATGCAAAACTCCTGCCACAGAATAAGGTGGAGGAATTGCAGAAGATCCGCTCAGAACATGGAAGTGTGATGTTTGTCGGCGACGGCATTAATGATGCCCCGGTACTTGCGGGGGCGGATGTGGGTGCGGCAATGGGCAGCGGCGCGGATGCGGCGATTGAGGCGGCAGATGTAGTATTCATGACCTCTTCTATGGAAGCGATTCCGCAGTCACTGAAGATTGCAAGGACAACCGGCGTGATTGCAAAGCAGAATGTAGCCTTTGCCCTCATAGTCAAGGCACTTGTCATGATTCTGGGACTTGCGGGCATGGCGAACATGTGGATGGCCGTATTCGCGGATACAGGGGTGGCTATGATCTGCATCCTGAATTCGATCCGGGTACTTTATAAAAAGTAATTTCAAAAAACGAAATATACGGGTGCACAGGGCTTCCGGCAGAAGGGGTTATTTCTTCGGCCGGGAGTCATTGCTATATCCGGGAAGGCCCGCATATTTTTATTCGTTTAATAGGGTGCTGCTGCCCATTTAAAGTCGCCTGCGGCAGGGGGCAGCGCTTGACCTGATGGTGGATTTCACGTATAATAAATTCTGAACTTGAAGGGAGATTCCATATATGGAAAAAATAGAGGTAGAACATTGTGACTTTGTCCATGTACATGAGGATGTAGTTGAAAAGGTTCAGGCACATATGCCGGAGGCGGATGAACTCCAGGATCTGGCAGATTTTTTTAAGGTGTTCGGAGATTTGACCAGAATCAGAATACTGTATGTGCTGTTCCAGTCAGAAGTATGTGTATGTGATCTGGCACAGACGCTGAATATGACACAGTCTGCGATCTCACACCAGCTTCGTGTACTTAAGCAGATGAAGCTGGTTTCAAACCGGCGGGAAGGGAAGACGGTGTTCTATTCGCTTGCCGACGGGCATATAAAGACAATTATGAATCAGGGAATGGAACATATCAGAGAGTAAGCGCGGGGATATAACCTGACAGCATGCCCCGTATAAGACAGCATGTAAGAAAAAGAGGGGGCCGCAATGGCAAAAGAAGTAAAAAAGAAATGCATTGAAATCGGGATCGGTCTGGTTTTATACATCAGTGCATTATTGGCAGTCAGACACTGGGATCTTTTTGGGAAGACAGAGCTGATATTGTATTTACTGCCGTATCTGGTGATGACGGTTGGGATTTTTCAGGATATGGCAAAGAACTTCAAAAAACTGCATATTTTTGATGAGAACCTATTGATGCTGCTGGCGACGATCGGGGCATTTATTATTGGAAAATATACGGAAGCTGTAGGGGCGATGCTTTTTTTCCAGTTTGGAAAGATGGTGGAAGTGATTTCTCTGACAAGGACGAAGAAGTCGATTGCCAGATTTATGGATATCCGTCCTGAGTATGCAAACCGCAAGACACATGGCCGTGAAGAAAAGGTACATCCGAGGGAACTTAAGCCGCGTCACATTATTGTGATCAGGCCCGGGGAGAGGATACCGGTGGATGCGGTTGTTACGATGGGAACAAGCATGGTGGATACTAAGGCGCTGACAGGTGAATCAGAGCCATGTGAAGTAAAGATCGGAGACAGGCTTTACAGCGGGAGCATTAATATCAGCGGTGTGCTTGAGGCTCGCGTTTCAAAGGTTTATGCGGATTCCACCGCATCCAGAATTATTAATCTGGTGGAGAACGCGAATAATAATAAAGCGAAAAGCGAGAACTTCGCGGACCGGTTTACGAGGTTTTATACACCGGCAGTTACCTTGCTCGGGATTCTTGTCATGATCCTTCCTCCGATGATGATATCAGGAGATGCGGAGACGTGGGTATACCGCGGTCTGATTTTTCTTGTGGCAGCCTGTCCGTGCGGACTGCTTGTCTCTGTTCCGCTTGCGTTTTTAGGAGGGATCGGGGCGGCATCCAGACAGGGGGTGCTGATTAAGGGGAGTAATTTTCTGGAAGCACTCTCAAAGACAGAGACTTTCGTATTTGATAAAACCGGAACACTGACCGAAGGTGTTTTCCATGTAAAAGAGATATGCCCGAAGCATATGGATGCGGATGAACTTCTCGAGCTTACAGCATATGGGGAAGCATATTCAAACCATCCGATCGCAGTTTCGCTTAGGGAAGCCTATGGAAAAGAGATCGACGGCAGGAGAGTGGAAACGATTAAGGAGTATTCTGGTTTCGGTGTCAGGGCCTATATTGACGGGAGACAGGTCTGCATCGGCAATTCGAAGTTCATGAACCGGCAGGGATTATTCTATCAGCCGGTGCAGGCGATTGGGACTGCCGTGCATGTAGCTGTGGATGACCAGTATGAGGGATATATCCTGATAGCGGATGTCCTAAGGGACGATGTGAAGTGGACGATCCACTGGCTGCAGAGGCACCAGCTTGAGGCTGTCATGCTGACAGGGGACAATGAGCGGGTTGCAGATGATGTGGCGAAGCAGCTCGGGATAGATTATGTCTATGCGAATCTAATGCCGGAAGAAAAGGTGGATCAGGTCAGAGAGTTCATGGAAAGCCAGATGGAAGAGGAGAAGCTTGCGTTTGTAGGGGATGGCATCAACGATGCCCCGGTACTGGCGCTTGCTGATATCGGCATCGCAATGGGCGGTCTGGGAGCGGACGCTGCCCTGGAAGCGGCGGATGTGATACTGATGGAGGATGAACCCTCGAAGATCGTGAATGCCATTAAGATATCGAAAGGAACCATCCGTGCCGTGAAGCTGAACCTGGTATTTGCAATCGGGATGAAGGTAGTTCTGCTGCTGTTAGCGGTTTTCGGATATGTAACCATGCAGAATGCGATTATTGCCGATATGGCAGTGATGCTGATTAATATATTGAATTCTTTCTGGGTACTGAAGTACCCGGAATAAGAGGAGAGCTATATGAAAAAAGGGATTGTTTGTATGATTCTTGCTGCTTTTATGCTGACCGGCTGCAAGGACAAGGTAAATTATATAGAGCAGGGGACGCAGCAGATGGAGGAGCAGCAGTATGAGGAAGCCGTATCTTCTTTCCAGAAGTCTTTAGAGGAGAAGGAGGATGCCGCGGAAGCATACAGGGGGCTTGGCATGGCCTATTATGAGCAGCAGGATTATGAGGCGGCGAAAGAAGCGTTTCAGAATGTTCTGGACAATGAAGGGGATGAAACCCCGACACTCTATAACTTTATCGGCGTATGTTCCATGCAGCTTAACGATGTGGAAGGGGCGCTGGATGCATTTCAGAAAGGAATAGCGCTTTCCGGGGAAACGGGCGGGAAGAAAGATGAGGATGCCCCTGATTATACCGAGGTTGTCCGGGAAATGAAGTATAACGAGATTGTCTGCTATGAAAGGCAGCAGGATTGGGAGACTGCGGGGGCGAAGGCAGAGGAATATCTGGCTGCGTATCCGGATGATAAGGATATGCAGAAGGAAGCAGAATTTTTAAGAACAAGATAGTTGCATTCTGGGAGTTTCATATGAAATATAGTTATAGGATTACAGATTACTGCCACCGGTTTCTGGAGCAGTATATAGAACCGGGGGATATTTGTGTGGATGCCACTGCGGGGAACGGCAATGATACAGAGTTCCTCTGCAGGCTCTGTGGGGAAGACGGCATGGTATATGCATTTGATATACAGGAAGAGGCGATTCTCGGCACAAAAGAACGGCTGGAGAAATGCGGTTATGAAAACAGATTCTGCCTGATACATGACGGGCATGAAAAGATGGGAGAATACGTGAAAGAAAGCGTATCTGCCATCGTTTTTAATTTTGGCTATCTGCCAGGGGCGGACCATGCAGTCGCGACAAAGCCTGACACGAGTATCCGTGCGGTCGGGGAAGGGCTTAAGCTTCTGAAGAAAGATGGGATCATGAGCCTGTGTATTTACAGTGGGAAGGATACAGGGTATGAAGAGCGGGATGCTTTACTTTCCTATTTAGAGTCTCTGGATCCGAAACGCTGGCTGGTCATTGTTAACCAGTATTTTAACCGGAAGAACGACCCCCCGCTGCCGGTATTTATTATCCGGTTAAAATAGACGTTACTGTTTACAGGCTTGCCTGTGAAAATAAAAATTAGGGTGGTATTTTTTAAAAAATGAATTATAATATAAAAGGAAAACTGTTACCAAAAAGTTAACGGTTAGAATACAGTATGATTAGGAGTGGGAGAAGATGACAAGTGAATTTTCGGTTGCAGTGCATGCCCTTGTATTTTTAAATCACAAAGGATGTGTATATTCCAGTGAGGGACTGGCAGAAAATATCTGCACGAACCCTGCAAGAATACGCAAGGTTATGGCAAAACTAAAAAAGGCAGAGCTGGTAGAGACAAAAGAGGGGATCGAGGGCGGCTATCATTTTGTAATGGACAGCAAAGACGTGACGCTATATATGATTGCAGATGCGCTGGACTTTACCTTCGTATCATCAGGCTGGAAAAGCGGCAGTTCCGAGATGAAATGTCTGATAGCTTCAGGAATGGGAGGACTCATGGAAGAAGTCTATGAAGACTTGAACCAGCGGTGTCTGGCACGTTTGAAGGAAATAACCATAGCAGATCTGGATAAAAAAATATTCAAATCTTGAGAATATTCTGAAAATGAAGGGCAAAGGGGTCAGACCCCTTTGAAAAGGTTAATATATGCCGGTATATGAAATGCAGGAACAGGAAGAACGTATGGTTCTTGTTGGTATTCAGGTGAATGAGTATGAGAAGACGGAGGAATCGCTGGATGAGCTGGCGGAACTTGTGAAGACCGCGAATGCGTCTGTGGCGGGACGGCTGATCCAGAAGAGGGAGGCAGTCCATCCGACTACTTATGTGGGAAAAGGCAAGATTCTGGAACTGAAGGAGCTGCTCTGGGAGACGGAGGCGACAGGGATTGTCTGTGACGATGAGCTGAGCTCTGTGCAGCTTCATAATCTGGAGCGGGAGCTGGAATGCAAGGTGATCGACAGAACGCTTTTGATTCTGGATATTTTTGCGGCCAGGGCGACCAGCAGCGAAGGAAAGATTCAGGTGGAACTGGCCCAGTTGAAGTACCGGGCGGCCCGCCTTGTGGGGCTCCGGGATTCGCTGTCGCGTCTGGGCGGAGGGATCGGCACGAGGGGACCCGGGGAGAAGAAGCTGGAGATAGACCGGCGCCTGATCAGGGGGAGAATCGGCAAGCTGAAAAGGGAACTGGAAGAAGTCGAGCAGCACAGGGAACTGATCCGTACACAGAGGAAGGATTCCCACATGAAAGTGGCGGCGCTTGTCGGCTATACATCTGCCGGAAAGAGCAGTATTGAAAATGCATTGACTGATGCCGGGATTCTGGCAGATGCAATGCTCTTTTCTACGCTGGATACCACGACAAGAGTGCTGGAACTGGACAAGAAGCAGGAGATTCTTCTGACGGACACGGTCGGGTTTATTAATAAACTCCCGCATCATTTGATCGAGGCTTTTAAGAGTACGCTCGAGGAAGCAAAGTATGCAGATATCATCATTCATGTGGTAGACGCATCCAATCCCCAGATGGATAATCAGATGTATGTGGTCTATGAGACACTCAGGCAGCTCGGTGTGGAAGGAAAACCAGTTGTCACGCTGTTTAATAAGCAGGATAAGCTTGAAGGGACAGGTAATTTCCGGGATTTTCAGGCGGACTATTCGATCCTGACTTCGGCGAAGACGGGACAGGGGCTTGAAAAGCTGAAGGAAGTGCTGCTGGAGATTATACGGAAGGAGCAGATCTATATAGAAAGGCTGTATCCGTTTACAGATGCAGGTAAGATTCAGCTTATTCGTAAGAATGGACAGCTGCTGGAAGAAGAATATGTGCCTGAGGGGATTTCCGTGAAGGCATACGTTACAAAAGAAATTTATGGAAAGATTTGAGAGTGATTAAATGAGTGAAAAACAAAATCCACTGGCATCAGCGCCTCTCGGAGGGCTGATTGCCAAGTTTGCAGTGCCGGCAGTAATCAGTATGCTGGTGAGTGCATTATATAATATTGTAGATCAGATATTTATCGGACAGGGCGTTGGTATGCTGGGAAATGCGGCAACCAATATTGCATTTCCGGTTTCCATTATAGCAACGGCGACGGCACTCCTCCTTGGAATCGGAAGTGCATCCAACTATAATCTGGAGATGGGGGCCGGAAAAGAAAAGCGGGCCAGCGAGATTGCAGGAACAGGGCTTTCAATGCTGGTTATTTCGGGAACCGTGATAGGTGTGGTCATACTGCTGTTTTTGGAGCCGCTCCTTCACGTCTTCGGCGCCACAAAAGATGTCCTGCCCTATGCGTTGGATTACACGGGCATTACGGCACTGGGACTGCCGTTTTTTGTACTGACAACCGGGGGCAACCATATTATCAGGGCCGACAGAAGTCCTACATATTCTATGGTATGTATGCTGACCGGGGCGATCCTGAATACCATACTCGACCCGGTGTTTATTTTCGTATTCCACTGGGGAATCAAGGGGGCGGCAGCCGCTACGATTATCGGGCAGATTGTTTCTGGGCTGCTTGTCATTCTATACTTTGCAAAGTTCAGGAATATGGAACTGAAGGCCTCGTCATTCAGGCCGAAAGGAGAATATCTGAAAGCGATTGCCGCACTGGGAATGGCCTCCTGTTTTAACCAGATCGCAATGGCGGTTGTACAGATTGCGATGAATAATACGCTCCGCCACTATGGCGCCTCATCTGCCTATGGGAGCGATATCCCGCTCGCCTGTGTGGGGGTAATTTCCAAGGTCAACAGTGTATTTATGGCAATCTGTATCGGTATATCACAGGGATGCCAGCCAATCTGGGGATTTAACTATGGGGCAAAAAATTATGAACGGGTACGGGGAACTTACAAGAGGGCCGCTGTTTTGTGTACTGCAATTGCAACCTTGTTCTTCCTGTGCTTTCAGATTTTCCCGAGACAGATTGTCAGCATATTCGGAACCGGAAGTGAAGCGTACTTCCGCTTTGCGGACCGTTACCTGAAAATATTTATGTTTATGACGTTTGCAAACGGAATCCAGCCGATGTCATCCGGATTCTTTACTTCCATCGGGAAGGCCAGACTGGGAATCGTGATGTCCCTGACAAGGCAGGTACTCTTCCTGCTTCCGCTGATCTTAATATTCCCTCTCTTCATGGGGATCGACGGTGTTATGTATGCGGGACCGATTGCAGATGCGGCGGCAGCATCGCTTGCTGTTATATTTGCGGTGAGAGAATTGAGGAAAATGAAATAACTACCGCAGATAAGGGACGGAAGGTGTTTCTGGATAACTTCCCAATGATATGAGCAGTTTAAGCCCCGTCTCACGTGCGGTGAGGACTGCATTTTTCACTGCGCTTGCATCTCCTGTGACTGCGACGATGACCTCGTTGGAATGACTGGTGCCCTTGTCGGGAGTCATATACTTGATAATCTCCACAGGGGAGGATTTCACTGCAAGGTCAGCCATTACAAGCCCGATAGCAGCCGGAGATCCGCAGAAGAAACCAAAAGCCTTGCCGACCGGCGCATTGAATGCCATATTCAGCGCCTGGCCGGCATTTGCAGAGAATGTAAATTCCAAATGCCCGGCCTCGCTTATATAGAGTTCTCCTGCATATTTCCCGGTATATTCGAGTGCAATCTCCACGGCCCTGCGGACATCGGAGACATTTTCACCGCCGATGATGATAAAGTTGCCGTGGCCGCCCCATCCTTTCGTATCTCTCGGGAGTTCGATGGATACGACTTCGGTATTGGTGGATTTTACTGCTTCGTCTACAGCGTTGATCTGCCCGGCAGCGCCCGTACGGGAGCTGATCAGCCCGAGACTCGGGTAAGACGTTGAGAGATTCATCTGCTCTTGCAGGGCAGGCGTAACTCCCGGTATGACAAGTCCGATCGTATCAAGTACTGTAGTACCGACAAACTCTGTCATGGTACAGTCCACAGGTATTCTTTCGATATCTTTTACTTTCAGCATAAAGAAACTCCTTTTTATAATTCTAACGTGTTAAATAAACCCTCCGTCCAGTCCGATCACCTGTCCGGTCATGTAATTATGGTGTTCTGCCAGGTCGATCACCAGTTCTGCGACTTCTTCCGGGGTGCCGAACCGTCCCGCAGGCACCTCATCCATAAGCAGCAGGCGGTCTTCTTCTGACAGCTGTGCATTCATGGCAGTGTCAATGACCCCACAGGCAATGGCATTCACCTGGATATTGCTTGGCGCCAGCTCTTTTGCCAGTGCTCTTGTCAGCCCGTTTACGCCGGATTTTGCAGCCGAATACGCGGCCTCACAGGATGCGCCGGAGGTTCCCCACATGGAAGAAATATTGATAATCCGGCCGGATTTTTTTGATACCATATAAGGGACTGCTGCACGGGAGCAATAGAATACAGAGGAAAGATTCGTTCCCAGAACCGTCTCCCAGTCAGTGTCTGTCATATCGGTCAGCAGGCCAATATAAGCCACGCCCGCATTATTGACCAGAACATCGAGTCCGCCGCAGGTATTGCTGATCTGTTGGAAGATGCGCGCCACCTCGGATGACCGGCTGATATCACCCGGCACACACTTGCACATACCACCGTGTGAGAGGATTTCGTCACGGACCAGATAAAGTTCTTCGAGGGAACTCTTACAATTTATAAATACCTGATAACCATGCCGCGCAAATACAAGGGCGCAGGCCTTTCCGATTCCCCGGGAGGCCCCTGTTACCAGTACGGATTTGTTTTTCATAAATGTCTCCTTGTGATTCATGGGATTCCTTTGCTATTATATCTTATCCGTGAAATTTTGTATAGCTAATTTCCCTAAAGTTTTCCTGGTTTCGGGTCTGTTTGAAAGCACGATGGGAAAGAGAAATGTTGTTGTGATTCGTCCTGCCGTGTGTTATGATTTCTTTATAAATCGGGTTTTTCCCGATGTGATTACGAGAAAAAGAGGTAGTACCAATGTTATCTAAGTTCAGTGTGAAGAGACCGTATACAGTGGTTGTTACTGTTGTATTGATTCTGATTCTGGGATTTGTGTCTTTCGATAAAATGACGGTGGATCTTCTGCCGGACATGAATCTCCCTTATGCCATTGTCATGACTACATATCCGGGAGCCAGTCCCGAGGAGGTGGAGACTGCGGTTACAAAGCCGGTGGAACAGGCGATGGCTACGATCAGCAACATCAAGAATGTAAGTTCATCATCAAGGGAAAATGCATCCACAGTCATTTTGGAGTTTGAACAGACAGCCAATATGGACTCGGCCACGATCGAGATGAGGGAAAGTCTGGACCAGATAAGCGGCTACTGGCCGGATACAGTAGGGAACCCTATTATTATGAAACTGAACCCTGCCATGATGCCTGTCATGATACCGGCCATCAGTGTGGACGGGGCTGAACCGTCAGAGACGACAAGGATTATAGAGGAAGAAGTCCTTCCGGAGATTGAGAGTCTGGAAGGGGTTGCGTCAGTCAGTACATTCGGAGATGTGGAACAGACAATCCGTGTTACGGTAAAGGAAAATAAAGTAAGTAATGTAGACAGTTCCATTCAGGGGCAGCTGGACAAGAAGTTTAATGAGGCATCCGACGCTCTGAATCAGGCAAAAGCGCAGATGGAAAGGGGAAAAGCGCAGCTTGAAGACGGGAAGAACCAGGCTGCCGGACAGATGGCGCAGGCAGAGGAACAGCTAGCTGTGAGTGAATCAGAACTGGCACAGGGAAAACTGGAAGTCAGCACGAAGATGAGTGAACTTGAACTGGCGGAGGTGGCACTGGAACAGTTTCAGGCACAGGTTGATGCCAGCGAACAGGCATTGCTTGAACAGAAGCAGGAGCTGGAAGAACTAAATGCAGGCAGAGAGCAGATCGAAGCAGAATATCAGCAGGTACTTCAGGCAATCGCGGAAAACGGAGAAACTTCAGAACTTCAGATTGCGAGGGTAGCTCTGGCCGGGAAACTGGCCCTTCTGGAGCAATACGACCAGTCAATGGCAGTTATCGACCAGGGACTGGCCCAGGTTGCGGAAGGCAGACAGACGATAGCGGATAAGCAGGCGGAACTTGCACAGGCAAAGGAGATGCTGACCCAGGTGCAGGACCAGTTAAATGCAGGAACCCTTACACTGGCCCAGGCGAGGGCACAGCTTAGCAGTGCACAGCTCGAAGGTGCACTTCAGATGAGTGAGGCTTCTGCACAGCTCGCTGTCGGTGAGGCTGAATTAAAGAGCAGGGAAGAGGAACTGAAATCTGCTAAAGAGCAGGCGAAAGCAAGTGCGGATGTAAAATCCATGCTGACTGCGGAGATGATACAGACGGTACTGACAGCGCAGAACTTTAACATGCCGGCAGGTTATGTAAAGGAAGACGGGATCGATTATTTAATCCGCGTCGGGGATAAATTTGATTCAATAGAGGACCTGAAGAATCTGGTTCTGGTTGATATGGAGGGCATTACCCCCATCAAGCTTTCAGATATTGCCGATGTGGAACAGACTGATAATGCGGCGGACACATATGCCAAGTTAAATAAAGAGAACGGGATCCTGCTTCAGGTGCAGAAGCAGACCGGCTATTCTACGGGGGATGTGACAGACCGCATTCTGGACAGGTTTGAACAAATCCAGAAGGAAAACAAGGATATAAAAGTGGTAGTCCTGATGAACCAGGGCGTGTATATTGACATGGTAATCGGGTCCGTTCTCCAGAATCTGGTATTCGGTGCAATTCTGGCGATTCTGATCCTGCTGCTGTTTCTAAAGGATATCAGGCCGACTTTTGTAATTGCCTGCTCCATCCCGATCAGTATACTGGCGGCCATTGTCCTGATGTATTTCAGCGGGGTTACGATGAATGTGATTTCACTTTCAGGACTTGCCCTCGGCGTAGGGATGCTGGTGGACAACTCGATTGTTGTCATTGAGAACATTTACCGGATGAGAAATGAAGAACATGCCACAGCAAAGGAAGCTGCAATCAAGGGTGCACAGCAGGTAGCAGGTGCGATCATGGCATCTACGCTGACGACGGTGTGTGTATTCCTTCCGATTGTATTTACGGAGGGTATTGCAAGACAGCTTTTTGTTGATATGGGACTGACCATCGCATATTCGCTGCTAGCAAGTCTGGTCGTTGCACTGACGCTTGTGCCGATGATGTCGGCCGGACTGCTAAAGAGAACAGAGCAGAAGGAATCCGGATTTTTCCATCATTTGAAGAATGGTTATGAAAAACTTCTGCGGAAGGCACTGCGTTTCAGGCCTCTTGTCCTGGCCGGGGCACTGGCGCTGTTTGTCCTGAGCGGGGTTCTGGCAATATCCAGAGGAACTGCTTTTATGCCGGATATGCAGAGCACACAGATTAGTATGTCGATCACGACACCGGAGGGAACTTCTCTGGAAGATACAGCGAAGGCAGCCGATCAGTTTACTGATCAATTAATGAAACTGAAAGATATTGGTGATGTAGGCGGCATGGCTATGAGCGGCGGAATGATGGGCGGCGGGAATACTGTCACGAATCAGGTGGAATTCTATGCCCTGCTGGCCGAAAAGCGGACAATGTCTGATGAGAAACTGCAGAAATCAATAGAGAGGATTGCAAAAGAGGAAGGCGTCGAACTCTCGATCAGCATGTCCGACATGGATATGAGTGCGCTTGGTTCTTCCGGAATTTCTGTCCAGATAAAGGGCCGTGATCTGGATCAGCTGCAGAGGATGGCAAAAGAAATTGCTGAAATCGTGCAAAATGTGAAGGGAACAAAGAATGTCTCGGACGGTTTGGATGAGACGACGGAGGAACTCAGGGTCGTTGTAGATAAGAAGAAAGCGATTTCCCATAATTTAACTGTCGCCCAGGTGTATCAGGAACTGGCAAAGAAGCTGAAAGACCCGGCTTCTTCTACCAGTCTGGACCTGGATACGTCATCCATCGGTATTATTGTGGCAGAGCAGAAGAATCAGGACCTGACAAGAGAGTCTGTCCGGGACCTGAAACTGGATGTGACAAAGCAGGATGGTTCCAAAGAACAGATTGCCCTGAAGGATATCGCGTCATTCGAGACAGGCTACGGGCTGCAGTCGATCTCGAGGGATGCCCAGAGCCGGTATATGAATGTGACGGCGGAGATTGAAGAAGATGACAACATCGGTCTGGTAAGCGGGCGTGTGGAAAAGGCCTTGAAGAATTATAAGCTGCCGGACGGTTATACGATAGAGATGAAGGGGGAGGACGAGACAATTAATGAGACAATGACAGAGCTGTTTAAGATGCTCGGGCTTGCGGTCGTGTTTATGTATCTGATCATGGTTGCCCAGTTCCAGTCTTTAAGATCTCCGTTTATTGTCATGTTTACTGTACCTCTTGCATTTACGGGAGGTCTGTTCGGATTGTGGATGACAGGAAGTCCGGTCAGCGTGATTGCCATGATCGGTTTTGTAATGTTATCCGGAATTATTGTAAATAATGGTATTGTGTTCATTGATTATACGAACCAGCTGACTGCATCGGGAATGGAGCAGAAGGAAGCTCTAGTGGAGGCCGGAAGGACAAGGCTGCGCCCGATTATCATGACGGCCCTGACGACGATCCTTGGGCTGTCGACAATGGCACTCGGGTTTGGTTCAGGGGCGGATATGGTTCAGCCGATGGCGATCGTAACAATCGGCGGTCTCATATATGGAACTGTGTTAACACTGTTTGTGGTACCGTGCATCTATTCTTTATTCCATAACAGGGAAAAGGCGAGATTGCGGGAAGGCATTGAGGAGGAGCAGGAGAATGATTGATGAAGCCATTGAATTTGCAGCAAGAGCACATGAGGGGCAGTTTCGGAAAGGGACGAAGCGGCCGTATATTGTGCATCCGATTGAAGTGGCAGATATTGTGGCAACTATGACACAGGATGAAGATATCATCTGTGCCGCGGTCCTTCATGATACGATCGAGGACTGTAAGGGAGTAACGGAAGAGATTTTACAGGCAGAATTTGGGGAACGGGTGGCTGCGATGGTCCGGCAGGAAAGTGAGGACAAGTCCAAAACGTGGGAGGAACGGAAAGGGACTACGATCCGCCACCTGAAAGATGCGCCGATGGAAATAAAGATGATCGGGCTGGCTGATAAGCTGTCGAATATGCGCGACATTGACAGGGATTATCCGGCAGCAGGAGAAGATTTGTGGAAGAGGTTCCGCATGAACAGCAAGGCTGCAATGGGATGGTATTATAAGGGGATCCGGGATGCCCTGAAAGAGGATTTCAAAGGGATACCGGTTTTCGAAGAATACTGTGCACTTGTCGAGAAAAACTTCGGGAGTGAACCGGCTTCTCTGGAATGGTAGAAGAAATCAAATCAGTGTTTTTGAAAATAAAAATGATCTGGGGGCAGATAAAATGAAGAAACGTATTTTGATGTTGGGGACAGGCGGGACGATTGCCTGTAAACATACGGACGGAGGACTGAGTCCGGCTATCACATCTGAGGAATTAGTGGGGTATATTCCGGATGTAGAGGAATTTTGTGAGGTACACACGGTCCAGGTATGCAATGTGGACAGTACGAATGTGACTCCTGAGCACTGGAGCATGGTGAGCAGGGCGATTGAGGAGAATTATGAGAAGTATGACGGGTTTGTGGTGTGCCACGGTACAGATACACTTGCCTATACAGCCGCGGCGCTGTCCTATATGATCCAGAACTCCAGAAAACCTATCGTCATAACCGGGGCGCAGAAACCGATCGATGTCGAGAACACGGATGCAAGGATGAACCTGCTGGACAGCTTCATCTATGCAGCGGATGACGGATCCCGGGACGTCAATATCGTATTTGACGGTAAAGTGATAGTCGGAACAAGAGCCAAAAAAGAGCGTGCAAAAAGTTACAACGCGTTTTCCAGCATAAACTTTCCATATCCGGCGGTCATTCAGGACCAGAGGGTGATCCGTTACATTCCGCCGGAGGATTATAAAGGCGGTGTACAGTTTTTCCATGAGATGAATAACAGCATCTACGTGCTGAAACTAATTCCGGGACAGAATCCCGATATTCTGGAGTATGTATTCGATAAATACCAGTGTATCGTAATCGAGAGCTTCGGGGTAGGCGGAATCCCCGAATATCTTGTGACAAAATTCTACGAAGTCATGAAAGACTGGGAGTCCCGCGGCAAACTGGCAATTGTTGCAACGCAGGTCGTAAAAGAAGGCAGCAACATGATGGTATACGAAGTCGGCAAAAAAGTGAAACAGGATTTCGACCTGCTGGAGACATACGACATGACCCTCGAGGCAACCATCACAAAAGCCATGTGGCTGATGGCCAGAAAGCACGACGGGTATGAAGAGATGAAGAGAGAGTTTTACAGGATGATCAACCATGATATAATGGGAAACGGACAAGCCTGATTAAAGTTAGGCGGATATAACTTAAGAATATTCTGAAAATGGAGAGCAAAGGGGTCAGACCCCTTTGAAGTTCCTGCGGAGGTACGAGATGGATAAGACGAGAGTGATATGTTTTGCGAATAACAAAGGAGGAAGTGGGAAGTCCACGACATGTTCGAATGTGGGCTATGGACTGACCCGGCTTGGATATAAAGTGCTTTTGATTGACGGGGACATGCAGCTGAATCTTTCCCTCTCGCTATTTGACGAGGACCAGGTGCTGGCGTTTGCACAGGGGGAAAAGAATCTTTATGAAGGAATCAGGAAGCAGGCTGACCTTACGGATTATGTTGTGCATTCACCATATGAAGGGCTGGACCTGATCCCGTCATCGACGCTGATGAGTTCCATTGAATATGAATTATTTACAAAGTGGCAGAGAGAATACATACTGAGAAAATGCCTTGCACCGGTTAAAGAGGCGGGAACATATGACTATATTCTGATTGATGCCCCGCCGACGCTGGGGGGATGGGTCATGAACATCCTGTGTGCGTCGGATGAGGTGGTGATTCCGGTAGAATCGACTCCGTGGGGACTTTTCGGGCTCGGGAATATGTTTGAATTTCTGGAAGAGGTAAAACAGATTGCTCCTGAATTAAAACTGGGCGGGATTGTGATCACGAAGGTGGATACAAGGAAAAATTATTTTAAGCAGACACTGGATAGCTTAAAAGAGCTGGAAAATGTGAAAGTTTTTGATACATATATCCGTGTAGACAGTGGGATTGAATGGTCCCAGGATAATAATGTGCCGATCATGGCATATAAGAAGAGCAGCAGAAGTGCTGCGGAATATATGGAACTTGCAAAAGAAATCGCAGAACAGAAATAGGTGAGTAGATGCATCCGGAATTGATCAAAGAACTGTCAGTAATCACGGAGGAAGAACAAAAGATACTGGATGGGAAGGACGGGATCGATCCACATCTTTATACAGAGAAGAAAGAACTGATCGTGGATTGTGAGAAGCTTTTAAAAAAGGGAAAGCTGATCCAGGTCAGGCCGCATACCCGTTTTGTCCGGTTTCCGAAGCACCGGCATAACTATGTAGAAGTAATCTATATGTGTCAGGGCTCTACGACGCATATTGTGGATGGGGACGAGGTGGTTCTGGAAGAAGGGGACCTGCTCTTTCTGAATCAGAATGCCGTGCAGGAGATCCTTCCTGCCAGAGAGGAAGATATTGCCGTAAACTTTATTATCCTGCCGGAGTTCTTCAACATGGCCTTCTCCATGATGGGGGAGGAAGAAAACATGCTGAAGGAATTTCTGGTCGGGACTTTATGTGGGAAAAACGAGATGACGTCATACCTTTACTTCCATGTGGCTGACATACTCCCTATTCAGAACCTTGTGGAAAATATGGTATGGACGATCTTTTATGACCTTTCGAATAAGCGCAGCTGCAATCAGATCACGATGGGGCTCCTGCTGCTGATGCTGTTAAACCACATGGATAAAATGGAGACTGGCAGCAGCCGCTTCGATAAGGAATTGACCGGTGTGGTGCTCAGTTATGTGGAGGAGCATTATAAAAACGGCAGCCTTTCAGAGCTGGCGGAGATGCTGGGCTATGACGTATACTGGCTGAGCAGGGAGATCAAGAAACGGACAGGAAAGACATACAAAGAACTGCTTCAGGCAAAACGGATGAATCAGGCGCTTTACCTTTTGAACAGCAGTACTTTGCCGATACTGGATATCATCGAATCCGTCGGTTATGACAATACCAGTTATTTTTACCGGAAGTTTAAGGAAAAGTACGGGATGAGTCCAAAAGAATACAGAGAAAAATGACAGAGGCAGGGAAAAAAATGACTCACGCAAATTATACATGTGATCTGCACACACATTCGACGCGTTCAGACGGGGCGGACACGCCAAGGGAAGTAATCATGCGGGCAAAAGAAAACGGTGTAAAAATACTGGCGCTGACAGACCACGATATTGTTCCGGATGATACAGACATAGATGCAGCCGGGAACAGGGGGAGCCTGAAGGAATATGCGTCTTCCCACGGTGTTACACTTTTGTTCGGAACAGAAATTTCCTGTGATACGGATGTGGATGATGTACATATCGTCTGTCTGGGCTGTGACTGGCAGGATAAATGGTTTAAGGAACTCGAATATGATGTTGCTATATCGAGAACAGAAGGATATAAAGAACTGGTCAGACGCCTGAATGAAGATAAAATAGCTGTCAGCTGGGAAGAAGTACTGTATAACGGCGGCCATCCGGTGGAGGAGGATCATGTCCTGAAAAAGATGATTTTCGAATTGATGGCGAAAAAGGGATATACAAAGGACTGGAGTGAGGCAAAACTGCTTGTAAAGAATACAAAGCGCTATCAGGTAAAACGGAAAAAACCGGATCCGAAGACTGTCATTGAAATGGTCCACCGTACCGGCGGCATCGCCATTCTGGCCCATCCGTTCCTGATCAGCAGCCGTGTCATGAAAGATGGAAAGGTGACAGAACGCAAACGGTACATAGACGATCTCGTAAAAGCAGGGCTGGACGGGATCGAGGCATGCTACACGTATGATAAGACGAGCTATGAAGGTACTATGAACAAAACGGAAATAGAGACTTATATACGAGAGACTTATGGCAGCAGGGTACGGATTCTGTCAGGAGGATCGGATTATCATGCAGACCAGAAAAAAGGTGTGGAAGACCCGCGGTATGTGGGGGAATGCGGAGTTACGGAAACATATTTTTACGAAAACGAGCTGCTGGCCGGACTGCTCAGATCAGGAAAATAGAAAAGGAGATAACATCTATGAAGTATGGGATTTATTTTGCATATTGGGAGAAGGAATGGGATGCAGACCAGGCAAGCTACATTAAGAAGGCAAAAGAGCTCGGTTTTGATATACTGGAGATTTCCTGTGCTGCATTGAAAGATATCAGCAAGGCCGGTCTGGACAGATTCAAAGAGACTGCGAAGGAATATGATATGGTCCTGACGGCAGGTTATGGCCCGGCGGCAAATGAAAATCTCGCGTCTGCCGATGAGGCGGTCGTAAGACATGCCATAGAATTCTATACGGACATACTGGGAAAGCTGGAATATCTGGATATCCATACGCTGGGTGGCGGGATATATTCCTACTGGCCGGTTGATTATTCCAGGCCTATCGATAAAAAAGGAGACTGGGAGCGGAGCGTGAAGAATGTGCGCACAGTTTCCAGAATCGCAGAAGACTGTGGCGTAGATTACTGTCTGGAAGTATTGAACCGGTTTGAAGGCTACCTGCTCAACACAGCGAAAGAAGCGGTACAGTTCGTTGAAGAGGTGGGCACGCCTGCCGTGAAAGTGATGCTGGACACTTTCCATATGAACATAGAAGAAGACAGCATGCCGGATGCGATACTGACTGCCGGAGATAAGCTGGGACATTTCCATGTAGGTGAGAATAACAGAAGAGTCCCCGGCAAAGGGAACATCCCGTGGGCCGAGATCGGCAAGGCGCTCGACAGGGCAGGCTATCAGGGAAATGTCGTGATGGAACCGTTTGTCCTTACAGGCGGAGGCGTTGGAAGTGATATAAAAATATGGCGCGAAATGCTGTCAGACACAAGTCTGGAAAAACTGGATGAAGACGCGAAAAATTCGGTTCAGTTTTTGAGGCATGTGTTTGGAAGATAGTAAATGTGAAATAACAGCGGGTTTTTAAGGGCTGCCTATGTGCAATAGCATGCAGGCAGTTTTTTTATTATCTAAATAAGAATGTACATTCAACAAAATGGCGAAATCACACAAAGAAAAAGTAATACAATACGAAACCTGTATGCTATAATTATTTCAGATAAGGAGGCTGTTATGAAAAAGTGGGGGTTAGCGATCATCGGAATTATCTTAGCAGGTATGACTGTGTGTGGAGTTCTGGGAAAATATGAAAAAACAAAGGCGGAAGATCATGAAAATGTGCAGATCGCGGTTTCTTTCTGTAACATAAAGAACCCAAGGACAACGGCCATATGGAAGGATGTTCTCGAGAATCTTGATCTTGCTCATTTTACAGTAGAGTGGAGAGATGCGGATTCAGATATGGAGAAACAGCAGACAGATATTCGGGAGTTGATGGAGTACAGTCCTGAATATCTCGTTGTAATGCCCGTAAAAACAATTGGTCTGGAAGAAGAACTGCGGAAAGTTTCAGAAACAGATACGAGGATAATTTTACTGGACCGCAGCATTGCAGGATCGAATGAAATTCCGATTCTGGCAGAAATAAGAACTGACCAGCATTGGGAAGGAGAGGTTTGCGCAAATCTGCTGAATCAGTATTTTGCCGGCAGGGAAGGGCAGATTCTTGAATTGAGAGGGGAAAGCGGTTCCTCGATCAGCAGAGAACACAGTACGGGTTTTAGAAATCAGCTGAGGGAATACGAAAATCTTGAAATCAAAGGCAGTATTGAGGGGAACGGGGACAGAGGAATTGCGCGCAATAATGTGATGAATTATCTTCTGAACAGCCCGGGGTCTATAGATGCTATATTTGCAGACACGGATGAGGATGGCATCGGGGCTGTCAGCGCTCTGGAAGAACTGGGGCTGCGAGGGCAGATTCCGGTGGTATCCATAAATGGAATCAAGGACGTAAAGACTGCGATACAGGCAGGCGGGTATTTGGGAACCATAGAAGCTGTTCCCTATATGGGGAAAATACTGTCTGAACTGATCCAAAAAGACATGCAGGGAACAGAGATCAGTTATGAGAATATTTTACATGGAAGTATATTTACAAAAGAAAATCTGGATGAAATGCAGGGGTACTGATCTATGAAGAAGAAATCAATTCGTGATAAACTGCTGAAAAACTTTGCGTTGTTTTCCTTGATCCCTGTTATCCTTTTCTGTGTTGTTATGCTGTTTTATATTCTGGTGAATGTACAGGAGAAGAGGAAAGATGAAATATGTTCGACACTTGGCAATCAGGCGGACCAGATAGATAAGATTCTCCAACAGGCGTATCAGATCGGGCAGACGGTTGCAGACGATGAAGCCGTGAACCAGATATTGGCAAATAAGTTTCAAACTGAACAGGAGCAGCATGCCAGTGAAATAAAACTGAACAGTTTGCTGCTGGGGACATCCGGGTATTTTGATGGTTCCGTAAAAGTATATATAATTGGAGAAAATGGCGGTTTATATAAAAATAGCCCGTACTCTCTAAAGGAAAAGGAGTATACACAGGAAGACTGGTATACGCTTGTAAAAGAGCAGAAAGAATCTCACTGGTTTGAGCTGCACAGTGAGTCATATTTTGCTGAGACTGCTGAAACGGAATTTATTTCCCTCGGGATTCCTGTTTCAGAGGCACGGACTGGGCGTATTCTGGGCTGTGTCATGGTAGAGATCGGGGTATCTGATATTCTCAGGAATAGTCATTATGTGGAAGACGGCGGTGAATTATATCTGTTTTATCCGGATACAAAATTCAGGATTGTAGATGAGAAAGTAGAATTATATGATAACGACAGGTTAACGTTGATTCAGAAAGACGGACTGGCAGAACAGGAAGAAGTAGAACAACTAAGGCCGGAGGTTCTTAAGACCACGAAGCTTCTGACATATTGGAAAAAAGACTTCCCCCAAAAGAGCTTTGGCGCTGTGTCAGGATATATGACGGCATACCAGCAGATGGATGTGAATGACTGGATTCTGGTTTATTTTCTCCCACAGGTTAATTATTACCGTCTCCTGATTGTCGTGGTGACCGTTTCACTTTTTGTGACTGCACTTTTGATCGTGGGAAGTGTGTATGTATCGTATAAGGTTGCCGGAAGTATTACCAGGCCTATCTTGTCATTAAAGGAAAATGTAGAGAGAGTACAGGAAGGGGATTTTGAAACTACGGTGACCTGTGAAGCAGAAGATGAAATTGGGGAGCTGGGGGCACAGTTCAATGAGATGGTCGTGGAAATCCGCAATTTGATGGATCGTATCCGGACGGAGCATGAACGACAGAGGCATTACGAACTGCTGCTGCTCCAGGCACAGATAAATCCGCATTTTTTATATAACACACTCGATTCACTGATGTGGCTGATCCGGATGAAAAATCAGGAGGATGCAGAAAATATGCTGGATGCACTGACACGTTTTTTTAAGACCGGACTAAATAAGGGCAGTGAGCGGGTGGCAATTAAAAATGAGATATCCAATGTAGAGAGTTACCTGACAATACAACTGATGAGATATAAGAAAAAATTGTCATTCTCAATCTCTGTAGATGAAGAAGTAGAGTCGTACATAGTTCCCAAATTGATTCTCCAGCCTCTGGTTGAAAATTCCATTTATCATGGAATTAAAGGAAAAGATAAGGGAGGGAGCATCGAAATAAAAGGCACGAAAAAAAATGGAAGGGTGATCCTGTGTGTAGAGGATACCGGATTGGGAATGCCTCCCAAGCAGCTGGGGAAAATCCAGAGAATGCTGTCGGAAGGTATTGTGGAGGAGTCTGACAGTTATGGACTGACAAATGTAAACGAACGGCTGAAGCTGTTTTTCGGAGAAGGCTGTATCATGAAGGTTGACAGCACAGATGGAGTGGGAACGAAGGTGTCCATTGAGATAAGAGAGGAGTGTATGCATGTATAAATTGGTGATTGCAGATGATGATGAGATCCAGCTTCAGGGCATGTGCTGTGCATTCCCGTGGGAGGAACTGGACATTGAGGTGGCCGCGGGAGTGGATGACGGAGATAAAGCGCTAAAGGCAGTTGTAGAGAAGCAGGCTGATGTCCTTCTGACAGATATTAAGATGTCCAATATGGACGGACTTAAGCTGACGGAGCAGATACGCACTCTGTGCCCGGATACCCGTGTCGTGATTATGAGTGCCTATGATGATTTCCAGTTTGCCCAGAAGGCACTGCGGCTCGGGGTGGATGACTATCTTTTGAAACCAATTGACCTTAAGCAGATGCGCGAGACAATGCGCCAGATTGTGTACCAGAAGGAAGAAAAGAAGAGAAATGAGCAGATACAGAAGAAGAGCAGCAGGCTGGAAGAAATGGTAATGGAGGACGAGGGGATTCTGGAGGAAACATTTTTTCAGAATGTCCTGAACCAGAAATACACCAGAACAGTCTGCAGTAAACTGGAGGAACCCTATCTTAGGGGGGCTGGGCAGAAATGGCTGGTAGTTGAGGCACTGTTTGACCATTCTGAAAAAGAGGACGAGTATAGGAAGATACTCGGGGACGCCGGCAGGGAGAGAGGGTTTAAATATATCCACAGTTTCGGACATCACTTGTTCTGCTGCCTGTGTGATGAAGAAACGGCAGAGCAGGAAGTATCCAGTTTTGAGGAGGACTGCCGAAACAGGATGAAGGGTGTGGATGCCTGTGTGCCGGTCACGTTTATAGCAGGACCGGCCGTCTCAGAGCTCTATTACCTGAGTCTGTCATACGAAAAGATCAGACAAATATGCAGTTACCAGTTCAGTGAGGGGAAAGATAAGAATCTTTCGGAAAAGGATCTGGATAAATATTTTGACCAGAACCATACTGTGAACAAAAGCCTGGTGGAATATCTGGCAAAATTAGTGACGACAGGTTATACGGATATGCTCCATGAATATGTAGGGAGGCTGAAAAATAATCTGAGGTATACAGGCAGTGATTCGATTTTGATGCTTTCCTTTTCTGTGAGCTCGATTCTCGGTGAGATCAGGAGGATGCCTCAGTTTAAGGAAGAAGAGGAGGAACTAGATGCGCTGTATTACCGGATTATCAAGCAGAAAACACTGGATGATGCAATGGAGCTTTTAGAAGCAGAGTTAATAAGGCTCACTGAAAATGTGAAGGAAAATGATCCGGCCGGTGTAGAACAGAGCATTGTAAAAGCCTGCGAATATATAGAAGAACATTTTTCGGAGCCCGGACTACGGATCGGAGATGCTGCGGCCTATGCCGGGCTGAGCCGGAATTATTTCAGTACCGTGTTTACAGAAGTGACAGGGGAAAGTTTTACAGATTACCTGATCAAAAGGAGGATGAAAGAGGCGCAGATTCTTCTTATGAACCCTGATTATAAGATTCAGGAGATCGGTTATATGACGGGTTATGATAATCCCGCATATTTCAGCGCGGCATTTAAAAAGTTCACTGGAGTAAGTGTATCACAGTATAAGAAAATGATAAAAGGCATGGGCAATCGCTGATTCAAAATCATGTAATGGCTATATCAGAGGATGGTATAGCCATTTTCTTATTATCATAATCGGATTATATCTAAAGTTTATAGTATCATATTGGATTATCAAATGGACAGACTAAATTTATAATAAAGATATCTTAATTGGAAGGAGAAAAATATATGAAAAAGAAAGTATTAAGCGTATTGATTGCAGCTGCAATGGTTCTCACAATGGGAGGGTGCGGACTCGTAAAAACTTCGGATGATGCCCCGGATAAGGGTGGCATTTCGACTAAAAAGGAAGAAGACGGCGGGACAATAAAAGTAGGTTACACGGTCCAGAGTATGGAAAATGCTTATTTTGTATCCATTGTAGAAGGAATGAAAGCAGCCGCAAAAGAGAAGGGGATTGATCTCGTCGTCGCAGATGCGGCTGCGGATGCCTCCAAACATATCAGTCAGATCGAAGACTTTGTTTCTCAGGGGGTTGATGCCATTATCATTAGTCCTGTTGATCAGGAAGCACCGGCAGACGCAGTTAAGAAGGCTCAGGATGCAGGGATACCGGTCATCAGTCTGGATCAGGAGGTGAAGGGATCGGATGCGTTTTTCGGTATTGATGAGGAAGAATACGGAAGGCTCGGAGGAGAACTGGCAGGTAAGTGGCTGAATGAAAAGGAGAGTGACGGTACGATTGATGAGATCGTCAATGATGCGGATGAGATTGAAGTAGTGGTTGTGCGCTATGACCAGATCCCTTCCGTAATCAAACGTGCCGAGGGGCTGAAAAAGGGACTTGAGGATACTTACACAGGCGATAAGAAGATCAACTATGTGTATGAGCAGAATGCAGCAGATGCCGATACCGGATATAATCTTTCAGAGACGGCCCTGACGACAAATCCAAAAGTTTCCATGTTTATCTGTATCAATGATTCTTCCGCACTTGGTGTGTACGAATCATGTCTGACACACAAGGAGCATACGCCGGACAACACATGCATCATTGGGCTGGATGCTTTGCCGGAAGCACTCAAGCTGGTTTCACAGGATACGATGTATAAGGGAACCGTTGATATCAAGCCCGCAGAAAAAGGGGCAGACGTATTGGATCTGGTGAAAGATGTACTGGAAAATGGACCGAAATCAGAAATGATCGTCTATGATATGAGCCAGGTAACAAAGGATAATATCGGTGACTACGATATCGAATAGTATAAGGTGAAAGGTCGTTAAAGATGGAGCAGAATATACTGGAATTAAGACATATTACAAAGCTTTATCCCGGCGTTGCAGCCCTCGATGATGTCTCCCTGGGATTTTCCCGGGGAGAGGTCCATGCCATAGTCGGTGAAAACGGCGCGGGCAAGTCAACATTTATCAAAGTGATTACGGGAGCTATCCAGCCGACAAAGGGGGAAGTGGTCTTTGAAGGAAAAAAGATAGAGGATAATTCGCCCCAGAAGTCAATGGCCCTGGGAATAACTGCAATCTATCAGGAACTAAACCTGCTGAAACATCTGTCGGTTGCAGAAAATATTTATTACAACCGATATAAAAAGAAAAGGGGGCTGATTGATTTTGCGGCGCTGGAAAGGGATGCATCGGAGGTGCTGGACAGGCTGGGTGTGCGTATAGACCCTAAAATGCTTGTAAAAGATCTTACAGTTGGATATCAGCAGCTCGTGGAAATCGCAAAGTCGCTTTCCCAGAATGTAAAAGTAATGATTATGGATGAGCCGTCGGCAGCTCTTACGAACAATGAATTGGAATATTTATTTGAAATTGTTAAGACGCTGAAAAAAGAAGGAATGGCCATTCTTTATATATCCCACCGAATGGAAGAAATTTTTGAATTGTGCGATAAGGTTTCTGTTTTCAGGGACGGACATTATATCAGGACAATGAACATAGAAGATACGACGCAGGAAGAGTTGATCCGGCTTATGGTAAACAGGGAATTAAACGATACATTCCCGGCGTTTGTCCCGCAAAGGGGAGAAAAAATACTGGAAGTGAAGAACATTGCTACAGAGCTTTTAAGAGGTGTTTCTTTTGAGGCATACCGGGGTGAACGTCTTGGATTCGCGGGACTGGTCGGAGCAGGACGTACCGAGACGGCACGTGCGGTATATGGTGCGGACAGAATCCTGCAGGGAGAGATCTATATCCGGGGAGAGAAGACAAAAATACAGTCACCCGAAGACGCCATTAAACATGGAATCGCATTAATTCCTGAGGACAGAAAACAACAGGGACTGTTTCTAAACATGTCAGTGAAGGACAATATAAGTTTTGTTTACGCCTCCAAGATTACGAATGGACTGGGGATTATCAACAGAAAAAAGGAAGAGGAAATCTGCGGAGAGCAGATTGAAAAATTAACGGTAAAAACGCCCTCCATGCACCAGTTTGTGAAAAACCTAAGTGGGGGCAACCAGCAGAAGGTTATCCTTGGAAAATGGCTGCTGATGAATTGTGATATCATAATTTTCGACGAACCTACACGCGGGATTGACGTAGGGGCAAAGCAGGAAATTTATGAACTGATCGATGAACTCGCAAGACAGGGCAAGGCTGTCATACTCATATCTTCAGAACTGCCGGAATTAATGGGAATGTCGGACCGCATTATAGTCATGGCAGAAGGCAGAATTTCAGGCGAGTTGGAGAAATCAGAAATTAATCAGGAAAAAATATTGGAATTAGCTTCAAAAGCACAGGAGGTCTTGGCATGAAAGAAAAGATAGATACAAAAGTAAAGAAGATTGAATGGAGTAATATGGGGATTATTATTGCACTGATCGTTATGGTGCTGTTCTTTTCTTTCTCGACCGCTACATTTTTAACCCCGAATAATCTGGCCAATATTGCGCGGCAGATTTCGATCGTCGGAATCTGCGCGCTGGGAATGACGTGTGTCATCCTCACAGGCGGCATCGACCTGTCAATCGGATCTTTGATTGGTGTAGTGGTAGTGACGTGTGCACTGCTGATGAACAAAGGGGTCAATCCGTTTCTGGTGGTCCTCGTTGGTTTTCTCATTGGCGCCGTTATCGGAATCATAAATGCAACATGTATTACATACCTAAAAATCCCTCCAATTATAACGACGTTGGGAATGATGATCAGTCTGAGGGGTGCAACCTACCTTATTTCCGGAGGTATGCCGATTTATGGAATCCCGGAAGGGTTTAAAATTCTCGGACAGGGAAGCATCGGGATCATTCCGATTTCAATGATAATCATGGTTATCGTATTTATCTTCGGTTACATTATGCTGAATAAAACTGTTTTTGGCAGGAGGATTTATGGTATTGGAGGCAACGAAGAGACAACCCGGCTGTCCGGTGTAAACGTAAAAAAGGAGATTTATAAAATCTATATTATGGTTGGCCTGCTCGGAACGCTGGCATCTCTGATACTGATGTCCCGTGTAAATAGCGGACAGCCCAGTGCCGGGGATGGTTATGAAATGGATATTATCACGGCCGTTGTTTTGGGCGGCGTCAGTGTCAGCGGAGGAGAAGGCAGGCTGTCCAAAGTCATCGTGGGGGTTGTTTTTATGGGAGTCCTTGCCAATGGAATGATGATGCTGAATATTAATGAATACTGGCAGAGGGTTGTGAAAGGAATTGTACTGATTGTGGCCGTGGCCGTAGATATCAGGTCAAGGGAGAAAAAGGCGAAATTAAAAACAGCCTGATTGCGAAGGGAGCGCTGATATGAGTGTAACGAATTTTTATGATCTGGATCTGGAAACAAAGCCGGATTTTGTGCAGTGTATGAAACGCATTTACGCGTGGTATGACGGGGAAATTATCGATCGCGTTCCGGTACGGTTTTCCGCACATAATGAGGAATATGATGTAACAGACATAGGCGGGGGATGGAAGAACCTAAGGGATAAATGGTTTGATACCGAATATCAGGTGAATCGATTTATCAGTGCTTTAGACAGTCATCCGTGGCTGGGAGAAACATTCCCCATGTATTATCCGAATCTGGGCCCTAATTTTTTCGCGGCAGCTATAACGGACAGCGAATTAGAGTTTGGGGAGGTGACATCGTGGGGGAAACCACAGATATTAAAGGAGGAGGATCTTGAACGGATCGCTTTTCGCAGAGGAAATTCCTACTATCAGAAAATAATAGAGATGACCAAGTATGCTCTGGAACGCTGTGACAACCGGTTTATGGTGGGATATACGGATATGCATCCGAGCCTCGACTGTGCCGATGCACTGCGCGGAACGGAAGATTTGTGTATGGATATGTTCGATGAAGAAGAATTTGTCACTGCTCTGACAGAGAAATGTTTTCAGGCATTTTTTCCAATGATGGATGAATTCCACTCACTCCTGAAGACTAAAAACCAATTATCAGTATCATGGATGAACATTCCCTCCTATGAATCCATGCATATCCCCAGCTGTGATCTGGGAGCCATGATTTCCAGGGACTTTTTTAATCAGTTTTCACTGCCGTATATTAAAAAAGAGGTCAAACATTTTCGCCATAATATCTTCCATCTTGATGGAAAGGGCGTTGCAAACCATGTGGATGAGCTTCTGAAGATAGAAGAAATACAGGCAGTCCAGTGGGTGCAAGGAGTGGGAGATGATAAGCCCATTATGCAGTGGGTTGATTTCATTAAGAAGATACAGGAGGCGGGGAAAAGCATCGTGGTTGATCTGGAGCCGGAAGAGCTGGAACCGTTTATGGACGCAATGGACCCGCGGGGGATATATTTGTGTATACCAGAGAAAGAACCGGAGCAGCAGAGGCGGATTATGGACCGGCTGCTGAAGTGGAAATAGAAGAAGTGAGTTGCAAATAAGGACGCTGTTTTAAATAAATAGCGTCCTTTTTTTGTCCTCTTCTACCAATTATAATAAGTGTAGAATCGAGAAGATATGAAGGAGGCACAAAATGGAGAAATATTATTTAGCCGTTGATATTGGGGCATCCAGCGGACGCCACATGCTCGCTTCCATGAAGGACGGGAACATGCAGCTTGAGGAAGTGTACCGGTTTGCGAACGGAATGGATAATAAGGACGGTACATTGTGCTGGGATGTTGAGCGTCTGTTCCGGGAGATTAAGAATGGTTTGAAGAAATGCAAAGAAATCGGAAAGATTCCGGTCTCTATGGCGATTGACACATGGGGAGTAGATTATGTGCTGCTCGACAAAGACGACCAGATTCTTGGAGATACTGTCGGCTACCGTGACAGCCGCACGAACGGCATGGATGAAAAAGTATACGAGAAGATATCACCCAAAGCCCTGTATGCAAGGACCGGAATCCAGAAGCAGATTTTCAACACTATCTACCAGCTAATGGCGGTAAAAGAGACACACCCTGAGTACCTTGAACAGGCAGAATCAATGTTGATGATACCGGATTACTTCCATTTCTTATTAACTGGTGTTAAGAAGATGGAATATACCAATGCGACGACAGGACAGTTGATTGATCCTAAGACAAATGACTGGGATTATGAACTGATCGAAATGCTTGGTTACAATAGAAAGATGTTCCAGCCTGTTTCGATGCCGGGAACAGTTGTAGGAAATTTTACCATAGAGATTCAGGAAGAAGTTGGATTTGACTGTGAGGTGGTCCTGCCGGCAACACATGATACAGGCTCCGCAGTACTGGCGGTGCCGACCAATGATGATAACGCCATCTATATCAGTTCAGGCACATGGTCATTAATGGGGATCGAGAGAAAAGAAGCGGATTGTTCAGAGGAGAGCATGAAGGCAAACTTTACAAACGAGGGCGGTTACGACCACAGATTCCGTTATCTGAAGAACATCATGGGATTGTGGATGATACAGTCCGTGAAAAAAGAGTTTGAAGAGGACTTATCCTTTGCCGAGATCTGCGACAGAGCATCGAAGGAAACAATTACTTCTATCGTGGACTGCAATGACGACTGCTTCCTTGCACCGGAGAGCATGATTCAGGCCGTACAGGACTTCTGCAAAAAGACAGGCCAGCCGGTCCCGAAGACCGTGGGCGAGATTGCTGTAGTGATTTATAACAGTCTTGGAAAGTGTTACGGAGACACAGTCAAAGAGATAGAAGCAATTACAGGCAATACATACGATACAATCTACGTTGTAGGCGGCGGTGCAAACGCAGGATATTTGAACGAATTAACTGCAAAATACACACAAAAGAAAGTTTCCGCAGGTCCTACCGAAGCAACAGCAATAGGGAACATGATCGTACAAATGCTGCATGACGGCGTATTTGCGAGCCTTCCGGAAGCAAGAGTATGTGTGGGCAGGTCATTTGACATAAAGAACTACGACGAAAAAGGAAAACAATTCTGAAAACGGAGCGCAAAGGGGTCTGACCCCTTTGAAAAATAAGGAGGATTTATGATGACGACAAGAGAAAGATATGAATCAGCAAGGGAGATTTATGCAAAGCTGGGGGTGGATACGGACGCTGCGATTGAAAAATGTAAGAATGTGCCTGTATCACTGCACTGCTGGCAGGGGGATGATGTGACGGGATTCGATCATGACGGTCCTCTGACAGGAGGAATCCAGACGACCGGAAATTATCCCGGGAAGGCAAGAACTCCAGAGGAACTGCTTGCTGATATGGATAAGGCTATGAGCCTGATGCCGGGAATGAAGAAGATTAATGTGCATGCGAGCTATGCGATTTTTGAAGATGGTGAGTTTGTTGACCGTGATAAACTGGAGCCAAAGCATTTCCAGAAATGGGTTGACTTTGCGAAGGAAAGAGGAATGGGACTGGACTTTAACCCGACCTTCTTCTCTCATGATAAAGTGAAAGACGGACTGACTCTGTCAAGCCCGGATGAAGAGACAAGAAAGTTCTGGATCGAGCATGGAAAAGCCTGCATCCGGATCTCGACATATTTTGCAGAGCAGACAGGGATCCCTTGTGTTATGAATATCTGGACAGGTGACGGTTATAAAGATGTACCGGCAGACCGCATGGGACCAAGGGTTCGTTATAAAGAGTCTATCGACGAGATTCTTTCTGAACCATATGATCCGAAGATGGTGAAACCTTGCGTAGAGTCCAAGGTATTTGGTATTGGTGTAGAAGCCTATACAGTTGGTTCTGCCGAGTTTGCTTTAAGTTATGCAGCTGCAAATATGGATAAATGCCTTCCTCTGATGGATAACGGACATTATCACCCGACAGAAGTTGTTTCCGATAAGATTCCAGCGCTGCTTACATTCTTTCCGGAAATCGCACTCCATGTCACACGCCCGATCCGCTGGGATTCTGACCATGTAGTTCTTTACGATGATGAGACAAAGGAAATTGCGCAGGAAATCGTGCGCTGCGATGGTCTTGACCGTACATATATTGCACTGGATTACTTTGATGCATCCATCAACCGTGTATCTGCATGGGTAACGGGATTCAGAAGCTTCCAGAAGGCACTCCTGAATGCTCTGTGTACTCCGAGCGCAATGCTCAAAGAGCTGCAGGATACAAACCAGTTTAGCAAGAAGATGGTTATGATGGAAGAATGCAAGACACTTCCAATCGGGGATATCTGGAATGAATATTGTGCTCAGTGTGGTGTAGATCCAGAAGGATGGTTCTCAGAAATTGAGAAATATGAAACAGAAGTGCTTTCAAAGAGAGCATAAGCACAATAAGATGCTGTAAATACTGCCAAAAGGGGTCAGCCGCCCTTTTGAATATATATTGGATATGAATTGTCCAATAGACATAACATATATTTTTCAATTTTTCCTCCAAAAAAATAGAAAAATAAATACCTAATCCGAGAAATGCTTCAGCCACACGGGCTGAAGCATTTCTTGTTTTCTTTAAAAACATTGTCATATCTGATATACTTGAACAAAATGGAAAGGGGAATGACATGAAAAAAATGTTACTTGGAATTGCGATGCTGCTTTTCACAATCATTCTTGCGTTGATTGGGATAAATGACGGGATCTGTATTGCGGCCGGATTGTTTGCGCTTGCCTTAACAGGGGTTGGTTATGCTGAACAGGAAAAGTAAATAAGATAGCTGAGAGAGCGGTGGATTATAATATTAAGTTATAAACTGCTTGACACATGATTCAGTAGATTAATGATAAAATTATGTGCTATTATAAAAGAAAATCAAAACAAGTAGGATAAGGTGATATTTCTTAATAGTATTTTTTGAGGAAAACACTGAAAAAGAAGGGAAGATGAGTATATGAAGGGGAATGAATATCCCGGGATTAACATGGTAAGAACCGGCAACTGGCTGCGGTTTATCTGCAGATCCAGAAATATTGCGGTGAAAGATCTTTGCAGTCTTTTGAGACTGGGTTCACCGCAGTCTATTTATGGCTGGTTTGCAGGGAGGACACTGCCGTCACTGGATAATTTTTATGCGCTCAGCCAGATATTCTGCACGACGCTGGATGAACTGATCGTGAATCAGGCTGAGGCTATACCGTCTAATTTTTGTAAAAAAGTAGGGCCCCAGAACGCAAGGCTCGTCCGGTACCGGATAAAGTTTGCGCTTTGAGCACCCATTCTGATTTTGTTAACGTTCCAGAAAGCATTTGAATGCTTTCGTGGAATAATTCATGATCAATGACTCAGGCATTCCTGCAAGCTTTGCGAGCTCTAAGGCATAACTGAAGTCTCCTACATGCCTGGTTCCGTGGCTGTCGCTTGCCAGAACGACCGGATAATGAAAGTGTCTGCACAGATTCAGGATCATCAGGTCGTTGAATCTGGTGTCGCCGCGATAGCCGTCGGGACTTAAGGAACTGTTATTAATCTCAAGAAGTACGTCATATTTCATTGCCGCTTTTACAATTGCAAGATAGTCCACAGGATATTTCACGTCGTCACAGTGTCCGATGATCCGGACGTTGGGATTCTGCATCGCAGCGATATAGGCTGCTGTATTTTCTTCTATAGTTCCCGGTTTTTTAACTGGTTTATGGATGCTTGCGATGGCATAATCCAGCTTTTCTAATATAGTATCATCCAGATCCAGCTTCCCTTTATTATCCAGAATATTCACCTCTGCACCATAGAGCATTTCGATACCGAGCCGCTTTTTCTGTGCATGCGCAAGGCTCCTGAAATAAGAGACCCTTCCGCCCCCGAGCGTAGCGGGGCCGTGATCTGTGATTCCGAGCATTTTTAAATTATGTGCAGCGGCGGCTTTTGCCATATCGGTGATTGTGGCAGTAGATCCATGTCCGCTGGCGATTGTGTGGGTATGTATGTCAAATTCTAACAAAGACATAAGATTCAGGCCTTTCTATATTTATGCAGCCAGTTCCATATATTCAGTGGTCTGCAGCAGCAACGTTAATTGTGTCTTATCTGTTCTGTATGAGATATCATAAAACCTCTAACATATAGTATGCGTGATTTGCGCTGTTTTGTCAATATAAAGTGAGCCAGAATCTCAAACAAAACAAATAAAAACAACAAGTAGCATGTTGGGAAGTGTTGGGTTCATGTACATAAATTATGCGGCAAGTGTTGTTTTTTGTTGACTTAGACAGGCTATAATAGTATAATGGTAACAACTGGGTGGAGAAGCATTACGGCCAATGCAGGTGTATACTTTGCAGGCAGAAACAGGGGCTTTTCCCTTAGGATTATAGAACATATAAGCACACCTGTTTATATGGAAGAAAGGAGTGACAGGGCAAATGGGATTATATACCTATGACAGTACGGATATACCAAAGTCAGAGCGTATTACAAGGCTTGTTGAGAATCTGTATGCTAAGATGCCGGAGATTGAGTCAGCGAGAGCTGTATTGATTACTGAGTCTTACAGACAGACGGAACAGGAACCTATGATCATCCGGCGTGCAAAAGCATTTCAGCATATTCTGGAGAATATACCGATCATCATTCGTGATCTGGAGTTGATCGTAGGCAGTACGACGATTGCTCCGAGAGGATGCCAGACTTATCCGGAATTTTCTTATGACTGGCTGGAGGCAGAATTCGACACAGTAGAGACGAGGTCAGCAGACCCGTTCTATATTGCTGAGAAGACAAAAGCTGAACTTAAGGAAGCGAATGCGTACTGGGCAGGAAAGACAACGAGTGAACTGGCAACATCTTACATGGAGCCGGAGACGCTGTTAGCCATAGAACATAATATCTTTACGCCGGGCAATTATTTTTACAATGGTGTAGGCCATGTGACGGTAAAATACGGTGAAGTTCTTTCGATCGGATTTTCGGGGATTAAAGAGAAGGCACAGGCAGAACTCGCGAAGCTCAGTCTGGCGGACGGAGACTATCAGAAGAAGTCGAGATTTCTGGAAGCCGTGATGATCAGCTGTGATGCAGTGATTACATATGCAAGACGTTATGCGAAGCTGGCACTGGAAGAAGCAGAAAAGTGTTCTGATATGACACGCAGGAAAGAGCTGCTCCAGATCGCACAGAATTGTGCAAATGTACCTGAAAAAGGTGCATCAGGATTTTACGAGGCATGCCAGTCATTCTGGTTTGTGCAGCAGCTGCTTCAGATCGAATCCAGCGGACATTCCATTTCACCGGGAAGATTTGACCAGTATATGTATCCTTATTATAAGAAGGATATCGACAGCGGCAGGATTACAAGAGGATTTGCACAGGAACTGATGGACTGCATCTGGGTGAAGTTAAATGACCTGAACAAATGCCGTGATGCTGTTTCAGCAGAAGGGTTTGCAGGCTACAGTCTGTTCCAGAACCTGATCGCCGGAGGACAGAATGAGGAAGGCGTAGATGTGACGAATGATCTGTCATTCATGAGTATACAAGCTTCCGTGCATGTATTTCTTCCACAGCCGTCATTATCCGTCAGAGTATGGAACGGGACGCCCCATGAATTTCTGATCAAAGCGGCGGAACTGACCCGTACGGGTATCGGGCTTCCGGCATATTATAATGATGAAGTTATTATTCCGTCACTGGTAAGCAGGGGGCTGACACTTGAAGATGCCAGGGACTATAATATCATCGGTTGTGTAGAGCCGCAGAAGTCAGGCAAGACCGAGGGCTGGCATGATGCTGCGTTCTTCAATATGTGCCGTCCGCTTGAGCTTGTATTCAGCAGTGGAGTGGACAAGGGTGTGCAGATCGGGCCGAAGACAGGCAAAGTAGAAGACATGAAGACCTTTGAGGAATTCTACCATGCATATAAGATTCAGATGGATTACGCAATTAAGCTGCTTGTAAATGCCGACAACGCGATTGATATGGCCCATGCCGAGAGATGTCCTCTTCCATTCCTTTCTTCTATGGTTGATGATTGTATGAAGAAGGGAAAGACAGTTCAGGAAGGCGGAGCTGTTTACAACTTTACCGGTCCTCAGGGATTTGGTGTTGCAAACATGGCAGACTCGCTGTATGCAGTCAAGAAGCTTGTTTACGATGAGAAGAAGATCAGCATGAAGGAACTGAAGGAAGCGCTTGCAACGAATTATGGCAAAGGATTAAGCAGTGAGGATGTGGCAGGAATTACTTCAGAGATCGCGGGAAGTATGAAGGAAGCCGGACAGGCAGTAGGCGGGCGTGAGATTGCCGCAATACTTAAGACTGTTGTTGCTGCATCCGAAGCGCCGGAAGTGAAAGCGAACGGAGAAAGAATCCTGAAGCTGATTGAGGAAGTGCCAAAGTTCGGAAACGATATCCCGGAAGTAGATGCGTTTGCAAGGGATGTTGCATATACATACACGAAGCCACTTCTGGATTACAAGAACCCAAGGGGCGGTATGTTCCAGGCGGGACTGTACCCGGTATCAGCCAATGTTCCGCTGGGAGCACAGACAGGGGCTACACCTGACGGACGTCTGGCACATACCCCGGTAGCTGATGGTGTATCACCTTCGGCAGGGAAAGATGTGAACGGGCCGACGGCGGCAGCTAATTCCGTTTCCAGACTCGATCATTATATAGCGTCAAATGGTACGCTGTTTAACCAGAAGTTCCATCCATCCGCACTAAGTGGAAGAAGGGGACTTGAGAACTTTGTCGGACTGGTCCGCTCATACTTTGATCAGAAGGGAAGCCATATGCAGTTCAATGTTGTGAGCCGCGAGACACTTCTGGATGCACAGAAGAATCCGGAGCAGTATAAGCATCTTGTTGTGCGGGTTGCCGGATACAGCGCATTGTTCACAACATTGTCCAAGTCACTTCAGGATGACATCATCCGCAGGACAGAGCAGGGATTCTGACAGGAAACAGAAAGGGAAAAGCAGCATGGATGATTATTTAAAGACAAAGGGCCGTATCTTTGACATACAGAGATACTCCATCCACGACGGCAACGGAATCCGTACTATTGTTTTCCTGAAAGGCTGCGTCTTAAGGTGCCGCTGGTGCTGTAATCCGGAATCTCAGAGGTTTGAGATTGAGACCATGCTTGTGCAGGGAGAGAAAAAGACGATAGGAAGAGATGTTACAGTCGCCGAAGTCATGGAGACCGTGGAGAAGGACCGGACGTATTACCGCAGGACCGGAGGCGGACTCACCCTGTCAGGTGGTGAAAGCCTGTGCCAGCCGGAATTTGCCGAAGCCCTGTTAAGAGCGGCGAACGAGGCAGGTATCAGCACTGCGCTGGAGAGCATGGGGTATGCGGACTACTCCATTATAGAAAGGATCCTTCCATATTTAGACCAGTACCTTCTGGATATCAAACATATGAACCCGGCTAAACACAAGGAATTCACCGGACATTCAAATGAATTAATGCTGGAGAATGCGATGCATATTGCCAGATCCGGCATGACAGAACTCAGTATCCGCGTTCCGGTTATACCGGGGTTCAATGATACTGTAGAGGAAATCAGAGATATTGCAGAGTATACAAAGGCTCTGGGAACTGTAAAGCGGCTGCATCTGCTGCCGTACCACAGGCTTGGCCAGGATAAATATGAAGGTCTTGGAAGACGGTATCTGATGGGAAACGTGGAACCGCCCTCCAACGAAAAGATGGAGATGCTGCTTGATGCTGCTGTTAAGGCGTCGGGAGTGGAATGTCAGATAGGAGGTTAATGGAAATGAATCATGAACAAATGCCGGAACGAATTGTACAGGAACTCGTCCCCGGTAAAGAGATTACAATCGCCCATTTGATTGCAAGCCCGGATATCATATTATATGAGAAGCTGGGACTCGACCCAAGGGTGGAGCACAGTAAGTCTGCAATCGGTGTACTGACGATCAGCCCGGCCGAGACTGCGATCATAGCAGCCGATATAGCGACCAAGGCGGCGGGAATCGAGCTTGGTTTTGTGGACCGTTTCAGCGGTACACTGATCGTGACAGGGACGATTTCCGAGGTGGAGGCATCTATCCGTGCGGTTCTGGATTACGTCAGGGATAAGATGGGATTCTCCGTATGTGAGATCACAAGGACTTAAATATATGAAAAAAATTGTACTGATGGGCAGAAGTGAGTGTGGGAAAACCACACTGACCCAGGCATTAAAGGGTGAAAAAATCCAGTATCACAAGACCCAATATGTAAATAACTTCGATGTTATTATAGATACTCCCGGCGAATATGCCCAGACAAAGCATCTCGGATATGCGCTTGCGCTGTATTCTTACGAGGCTGATGTTGTGGGATTGTTATTATCCGCGACTGAGCCGTACTCTCTATATCCGCCCTGCTGTACGTCCATGTGTAACCGTGAGGTGATCGGCATCGTGACAAAAATCCACGATAAGAAGGCAGATGTAGCACGTGCAGAGCGCTGGTTAAGGCTGACCGGATGTAAGAAGATCTTCTATGTAGACTCTAAAAATTACGAAGGAATCCCCGAGATTCTGGAGTATTTGAAGGAAGACGGTGACGTACTTCCGTGGGAAACGTAAAGAGGATGGGGAAACTGCGTAAAAACAACAAATCCAACACAGAAATAAGTTGACTGTTGTGGGGTTATGTGGTAATATCGAGTTAGAAACAACATAAAACAAAAAGTTTTGTTTTAAGAATCCAAGGAGGAAAAAAGGATGCAAAACGAATACGAAATCAAAAAAGAAATGTGTGAAATCGGTAAGAGAGTGTACAACCGCGGTATGGTTGCTGCTAATGATGGTAACTTCTCTGTAAAACTGAATGACAATGAGTTCTTATGCACACCTACAGGTGTCAGCAAAGGATTTATGACTCCGGAATATATCTGTAAAGTAGACGCAAAAGGGAATGTACTTCAGGCAAACAAAGGGTTCAGACCTTCATCTGAGATCAAGATGCACATGCGTGTTTATCAGGAGAGACCAGACGTTAATTCAGTAGTACATGCCCATCCGCTGTATGCTACAACATTTGCTATCTGTGGCATTCCTCTGACACAGCCGATTATGCCTGAGGCTGTAATCGCTCTGGGATGTGTTCCGATCGCTAAATATGGTACACCTTCTACAATGGAGATCCCGGACGCTGTATCTGAGCACTTACAGTATTTTGATGCAGTTCTGCTTGAGAATCACGGAGCACTTGCTTATTCAGATTCTCTGCTGAGTGCATATCATAAGATGGAATCCCTGGAGTTCTACGCACAGCTCTTATATCAGTCAAAGATGCTCGGCGAACCACAGGAATTCAACAAAGAACAGATGGACAAGTTATACGAAATCAGAAGACAGATGGGACTTCCTGGAAAACACCCGGCAAATGTATGCCCGAATGCAAAAGCAGGCAAGCCAAGCTGCCACAGTTGCGGCGGATCATGCGGCGCTGCTGCACCGGAAGCTGCTACGGCAGATGCTGATTTAGTTGCATCTATCACAAAGAAAGTAATGGATCAGCTGGGACTGTAATTCGAATACCAGGCGTTGATAGAAATAATAGGGGACTGCTATGAATGAACAGGATATTACCAATGCCGTGAAAGCGGTACTGGATCAGATGAAAGATAATGGCGCACATCACCATGCGGCCGGACATGTCTGTACATGCAAGAAGCATAAGATGACATTACAGGCAGCGAATACCTTAATCGAAAAGGTAAAAGAAAAAGCCGCCAGTATGGGAGTAAACGTGGTAATCGCGGTTTCCGATCAGGCAGGAAGGCCTGTTGCCGTGCAGTGCATGGATGACGCCTACATAGCAAGTTTTGATATTGCAATTAATAAGACATTTACTTCAGCAAGCCTCAAGATGTCGACGGAAGAGCTTAGCCACTTAAGCCAGCCGGGACAGCCTTTATACGGCATCCAGTTTACGAATGAAGGTAAGATCGTAATATTCGGAGGCGGAGAACCGTTGGAAGCGGGCGGGAAAATAATCGGAGCATTAGGCGTGAGCGGCGGTACAGCCGAACAGGATACCGCAATTGCGGCTTATGGCAAAGAGGTTTTCAGCCAGATGTATGAAGTCTAATGCAGGAAGAAATAAGGAGGTATTAGCGTGTCTGTAAATGAACAGATGGTCCAGGACATTGTTCAGGAAGTTATGGCAAAGATGCAGATCGCTTCTGATGTAACAGGAAGCCACGGCGTATTTGCTGACATGAACGAGGCAATTGAAGCGGCTAAAAAAGCACAGAAGATTGTCGGCAAGATGTCTATGGACGGCAGAGAGAAGATAATTTCAAATATTAGGAAGAAGACAGTAGAGAATGCTGAGATTCTTGCACGCATGGGTGTTGAGGAGACTGGCATGGGAAATGTCGGACATAAAATCCTGAAGCACCAGTTAGTTGCTGAGAAGACACCGGGAACGGAAGATATCACAACAACTGCATGGTCAGGGGACAGAGGACTGACTCTGATTGAAATGGGACCGTTTGGCGTAATCGGAGCAATTACACCATGTACGAACCCGAGTGAGACTGTTCTTTGCAATACAATCGGTATGTTAGCCGGAGGCAATACAGTCGTATTTAATCCGCATCCGGGAGCAATCAAGACTTCTATCTATGCAATCAACATGATTAACGAGGCTTCTATCGAAGCAGGCGGACCTGACAACATCGCCTGCACCGTCCAGAAACCGACGCTGGATTCCAGCAATATCATGATGAAACACAAGGATATCCACCTGATTGCTGCAACAGGAGGACCGGGAGTTGTAACAGCGGTTCTTTCATCAGGTAAAAGAGGAATCGGTGCAGGGGCAGGAAATCCTCCGGCACTTGTAGACGAGACAGCAGATATCCGCAAGGCAGCAGAAGACATCGTGAATGGATGTACATTTGATAACAACCTTCCATGTATCGCTGAGAAGGAGATTGTTGCTGTTGATTCTATCGCAGATGAACTGATGCACTACATGGTATCTGAGCAGGGATGCTATCTGGCTTCCAAAGAAGAACAGGATGCACTCACTGCTGTTGTTATGAAAGACGGCAGACTGAACAGAAAATGTGTAGGAAGAGATGCAAAGACACTCCTTGGTATGATCGGTGTGACAGTTCCGGACAACATCAGATGTATTACATTTGAAGGCCCGAAGGAACACCCACTGATTGCTACAGAACTGATGATGCCGATTCTGGGTGTTGTGAGAGCGAAAGATTTTGACGATGCTGTTGAACAGTCTGTATGGCTTGAGCACGGCAACAGACACTCTGCACATATCCATTCAAAGAATATTGACAACATCACAAAGTATGCAAAGGCGATTGACACGGCAATTCTTGTAAAGAACGGACCGTCCTATGCGGCAATCGGATTCGGGGGCGAAGGCTTCTGTACATTCACAATTGCCAGCAGAACCGGTGAAGGCCTTACGAGTGCAAGTTCATTCACAAAAAGAAGACGCTGCGTAATGACAGACAGTCTGTGCATACGTTAAAATAAGGTGATTGTCTAATACAGGAGGAAATAAAATGGAAATGAATTCTGCAAATGTAGAAGCAGTTGTAAAACAGGTACTGGAAAGTATGCTGGACAAAAAAGCTGCTCCTGCTGCAAATACAACAGCACCGGCAGGTGCAATACCAAAAACTGCCCGCGTAGCTATGCTGACAGCTTTAGAGCACTATGACATCAAGGAATATCCGATCCCGGAAGTCGGTGACGGAGACATTCTTGTTAAGGTAGAAGGATGCGGCGTATGTGGTACTGACGCCCACGAATTCAAGAGAGACCCGTTCAGCCTGATCCCGGTTGTACTTGGACACGAAGGAACCGGAGAGATCGTTAAGATGGGTAAGAATGTAAAGGCTGACAGCGCCGGGAAAGAACTGAAGGTCGGAGATAAGGTTGTTACCTGTATGATCTTCAAAGATGACCCGGATATCACAATGTATGACCTGAACAAACAGAACGTAGGCGGAGCTGATGTATATGGACTTCTTCCGGATGATGACATTCATCTGAACGGATGGTTCTCAGATTACATACTGATCCGTGAAGGTTCAACCGTATTCAACGTTAGCGACCTTGACCTGAAATCCAGAATCCTGATCGAGCCTTGTGCAGTTCTGATCCATGCAGTGGAGAGGGCAAAGACAACAGGAATCTTAAGATTTAACAGCAGAGTAGTTGTACAGGGATGCGGACCGATCGGTCTGATCTGTATCGCAGTACTGCGTACAATGGGGATCGAGAATATCGTAGCAGTTGACGGCGAGCAGAAGAGACTTGATTTTGCTAAGAGAATGGGCGCAGAGAGATCTGTAAACTTCAAGGATTTCAAGGGCATCGAAGCTCTGGCAGATGGTGTGAAGGCTGCATTTGACGGACATCCGGCAGACTTTGCATTCCAGTGTACAGGTTCACCGGCTGCACATGCTAATATCTATAAGTTCATCAGAAACGGCGGCGGACTTTGCGAATTAGGATTCTTCATCAACGGGGGAGATGCAACAATCAACCCGCACTTTGACCTGTGCTCTAAAGAAATCACACTGGTTGGTTCATGGGTATATACTTTAAGGGATTACGCTACAACATTTGATTTCTTAAAGAGAGCAAAAGGAATCGGCCTTCCGATGGATGACCTCATTACACATGAGTTCCCACTGGATCAGATTAACGAAGCTCATCAGACAAACCTGAAGATGGAAGGTCTGAAGATTGCTATTGTGAATAAATAGCAATTGTCCCAAGAAGGAGAATTAATATGGGAGAAGCAGTAGGCATGTTAGAGGTATTCGGGCTGGCAACAGCTTATGCGGCGGCAGATGCCGGTTGTAAGGCAGGCAATGTAACGCTCGAAACCTTTGATAAGAATAAACCGGCGAATGCGGATGAATTACCTGTTCCACTGATTGTCATGGTTAAGTTTCGTGGAAGTGTATCCGATGTGCAGGCCGCATTGGAAGCAGCGAGAGCAAGGGCAGAACAGCTTGCTGGAGTTGTGAACGAATATGAAATTGCAAGACCGACAGCGGATACAGAGAAGATGCTGAAACTGAGCGGTTTAGATAAAGGGAAACCCAATAAAATCTATATAGAAGAAGTTTAGGAGGAAATATAAAATGGCACAGCAGGCATTAGGAATGGTAGAAACAAGAGGACTTACAGCAGCAATCGAAGCAGCAGATGCAATGACAAAGGCAGCTGAGGTAACATTAGTAGGAACAGAGAAGATCGGATCAGGACTTGTAACAGTTATGGTACGCGGAGATGTTGGAGCTGTTAAGGCAGCAGTTGAAACAGGAGCTGACGCAGCAGGAAGACTTGGCGAATTAGTAGCAACACACGTAATCCCAAGACCGCACAATGATGTTGAGAAAATCCTTCCTACAGTATAGGAACTGCGAAGAGCACATATTTCCGGAAACAAACGGGAATGGATCGAAGAAGTAAAGGAGCAGTCTCATGGGACAGGCGTATGGATTTTTTGAAGTTCCAAGTGTGACGGGAGCAGTTGTTGCCATTGACATTATGTGCAAGACAGCAGATGTACAGCTCGTTACCTGGGAGAAAAAGTTAGGTGGAAGACTTGTAACAATCATCATCCGCGGAGACGTATCTGCTGTAACCGGGGCCATTGAAACTGCCGCAGCAAACGGAATTAAAAAGCCTGTAGCGCATGTAGTGATTGCAAGTCCTCACGAGGAGATATTAAAGCTTATCAATAACAGCGCGAACAGGGTAAGTTAGGAGGCAGTCAGATGGCAGAAGAGAATAAACCGACAGGCGCAGAAAACGCTGAAGGTTCCCAGAAACCAGCAGGGGCAGCACGAAAGAGCACTGCTAAGTCAGCCGGAACTGCGAGAAGTACGGCAAAGAAGACAACCGGCACTGCTAAAGCTGCATCCACCAAAAAAACGACTACAGCTAAGGCACCGGCTAAAACGCTCCAGAGAGTGAAACAGACGGCGCAGCAGGCGGAACAAGTAGAAGAAAAGATTCAATTAAAGGAGGAAAAAAGAATGTCACAGGAAGCATTAGGAATGGTTGAAACAAGAGGTTTAGTAGCATCAATCGAAGCAGCAGATACAATGCTCAAAGCAGCTAATGTTGTTTTAGTTGGAACAGAGAAGATCGGTTCCGGTCTTGTAACAGTAATGGTTCGCGGAGACGTTGGAGCAGTTAAATCTGCAGTTGAATCTGGTGCAGAAGCAGCAGGCAGACTCGGAGAATTAGTAGCAACACACGTAATCCCAAGACCGCACACAGATGTAGAGAAGATTCTTCCAGCAATCAAATAATTCGTTTTGGCAGTTACAGGGCCTTACAGTTTGTCATTGGCAGACTGTAAGGCCTGTAAATACCACAGTATGCATGAAAAAGCAGGACTCTTAAAAGAAGGAATTCGTTTCATGCATGCAAGTGAGGAGAATTGATATGGACAATAGTAATGTAGCATTGATTACCAAAATGGTACTGGAAGCTGTCGAGAAACAAAAGGCTTCTGAAGATAACGGATACATGGTGCCGATTGGTGTGTCTGCAAGACATATCCATCTGACACAGGAGCATGTAGAAGCTCTGTTTGGTCCGGGATATCAGTTAACAAAGAAAAAAGAGCTGATGGGCGGACAGTTCGCATCCAACGAACTGGTTACTATTGTGGGCCTGAAGCTTAGAGCAATAGAGAATGTCAGAATTTTAGGACCTGTAAGAAGCAAATCACAGGTAGAGGTTTCAGCAACTGATGCGATACGGCTTGGTGTTAAGGCGCCGATCAGAGAATCCGGCAATGTTGCAGGTTCAGCAGCAATTGCAGTAGTTGGGCCGAAAGGCGCAATCTATCTGGATGAAGGGTGCATCATTGCCAAGAGGCATATCCATATGCCGCCCAAAGATGCGGCTGCTGCCGGAGTACATGACGGTGACGTTGTGTCTGTAAAGGCAGATAACGAAAGAGGAACTGTTTTCAATCATGTGCAGATCCGTGTGGATGACAGCTTTACCCTCGAGATGCACATCGATACTGATGAAGCGAATGCAGCTAAGATTGCGACAGGTGATACAGTCAGAATCATTAAATAAGAATGGAATAAAAGCAGTACACTGACACATTGGCATTTTTCCTGCCAATGTGTCAGTGTATAAAAAAAGAAATGTAAAGTCGCATGAGGAGGATGTTATGCTGATAGGTAAAGTTAAAGGAAGTGTTGTCTCGACACGCAAATGTGAAAATCTGGTCGGCAATAAGTTTATGATTGTGGATGTTTTGGAACATATGCAGACCGGTGCAAAACAACTCATTGCGATTGATAAGATTGGTGCTGGTATAGGTGACTATGTATTAGTGGCACAGGGAAGTGCTGCGAGAATCGGTTCCGGAATGCCGGAGGCACCTGTTGATGCAGCGATTGTTGGAATTATTGACGATGGAACAGGACTGGAGTAGTGAAATGATGGAAATGAAAGAATTAAGCAGCATATTGCAGCAGAACGGTATTGTTGGTGCAGGTGGTGCGGGCTTTCCTACTTATGCAAAGTTAGATGAACGTGCTGAGACAATCATCCTGAACTGTGCAGAATGTGAACCACTCTTAAGATTACATAGACAATTACTTGAAAAATATGCACAGGAAATCGTTGAGACCTTCCATATGATGGGGCAGGCTGTAGGTGCAAAAGAAGTAGTTATTGGTATAAAAAAGGCTTATAAAAAGACGATTGAAGCGCTGAATGAGGTAATCGGAGACTATCCGGAGGTCAGACTGGGACTGCTTGATGAAGTGTACCCGGCCGGCGATGAAGTCGTACTGATTTATGAAGTGACGGGCAAGGTTGTAAGGCCCGGAGGACTTCCGATAGAAAGCGGAGTGGCCGTGTTCAATGTTGAGACTGTATATAATGTTTACAGGGCTCTGAATCAGGAGACTCCGGTTGTTGATAAACTTGTTTCTGTTGTGGCGGAAGTAGAGAATCCGGTAACGGTGCGTGTTCCGATCGGAACGACAATCGAGGAAGTTGTAAGACTCGCCGGAGGTGTGACAACAAAAGACCCTGTTTATTTTATCGGGGGCCCGATGATGGGATTCATCGGAAGCGGGTCGCAGCCGGTTACGAAGACGACAAATGCCGTCCTCGTGCTGCCTGAGGACCACCTGATTATCCAGAAGAAGAGACGGAAGTCATCCATTGACTTAAAGCGTGCGGCAGCATGCTGCTGCCAATGTACGATGTGTACGGACCTGTGCCCGAGAAATCGTCTCGGACATCCGATAGAGCCGCATTTATTTATGCGAGCGGCTACCTGTAAAGATTTACAGGAACCAAACATATTTATCAATACCATGTTTTGTTCTTCCTGTGGTCTGTGCGAGATGTATTCCTGTATGCAGGGATTGTCACCGAGATCATTAATGGCGGAATATAAAGCAGGTTTACGTGCCAATGGAATCAAACCGCCGCAGGGTGTTGTGCCAAAGCCGGTGGGAGAGGAAAGAGAGTACCGTAAAGTTCCTATGGAACGGCTGATGGCCAGGCTTGATCTGACGAAGTATGACCGGGAGGCTCCCCTTGACGAGTCTGCGGTTTCGGTTAGAAAAGTCAAAATACTCCTGAGCCAGCATATAGGGGCACCTGCATCTGCTGTTGTAAAACGCGGCGACAAGGTGGCAAGAGGATATTTGATCGCTGAACCTGCCAAAGGCTTAAGCGTGGGAATCCATGCGAGCATTGATGGTATCGTAAGCGATGTGAATGAGAAATATATAATCATAGAAACTCAGGAGGGACGTGCAGGCAATGAGTAAGGCAATTGGAATGGTAGAATATAAGACTGTTTCATCGGGTGTAGTAGCAGCGGATGCTATGGTAAAGACTTCTGAAGTAAGCATCATAGAGGCTCAGACAGTATGTCCGGGTAAATATATTGTTATTATTTCAGGAGATTTAAGCGCCGTGAATGCAGCCATTGAGACATCGAAGACACTGCATGGAAAACACCTGATTAACAGTTTCGTACTCGGCAATCCGCACAAATCTATTTTTCCGGCGATTTATGGAGCTACGAACATCGAAGAGGTATCTGCACTTGGTATTATGGAGACATATGATGCGACTTCCATTATCGTTGCGGCAGATGAAGCAGCCAAGACTGCAATCGTAGATCTGATCGAACTCCGTATTGCAAGAGGGATGTGCGGTAAATCATACCTGATGCTGACAGGTGATGTGGCAGCGGTAGAAGCGGCTATAGAAAGGGCGAAGGCTGCAGTTGCAGATGAAGGTATGTATCTTGACTCCTCTGTAATTGCACATCCGGATGCTAAGATTCGCGAAGTAATTTTGTAATTTACGGTGAAAGTCTGGGCGGGAGGCAGTGCTATGCTTGCAATAGAAAGACGGAATGAAATATTAGAGAAACTGCAGGCTGATCGGCGTGTAGTGGTAAGTGAATTAAGCCAGATTTATGATGTTTCTGAGGAGACGATCCGAAGAGATCTGGAGAAACTGGTAAATGACGGGTATGCGATAAAGAGCTACGGCGGGGCCGTCATCAATGAAAATGTAAATATTGATTTACCGTTTAACATCAGGAAGAATCACAATGTGATAGGCAAACAGCGTATAGCAGAGCTGATAAGCTCCAGGATAAAAGATGGGGAGAGTATCATGCTGGATGCCAGCTCCACAGCAGTGTATGTTGCCAAGGCATTGAAAGGAAAACGGAATTTGACACTGATAACGAATTCAGTAGAGATTATCATCGAACTGTTTGATGTGCCGGACTGGAGTGTGCTGTCAACAGGCGGTGTTTCCAGAGAGGGGTCTTTTGCCCTCGTAGGTCCCCAGACAGATAAAATGCTTCGTTCCTATCATGTTGACAGAGCTGTTATATCCTGCAAAGGTTTCGACCTTGCATCCGGTCTTACAGATTCTGATGAGCTTTTAGCGAATAATAAGAAAACGATGCTGGATGCCGCTAAGGAGAAGATCCTTGCAGTGGATTCAAGTAAGTTTGACAAAACGGCGTTTACAGCAGTTGGTATGCTGGAAGATGTAACCACCGTTGTTACTGATGAAAAGCCGGCGGCCAAATGGCTTCAGGCATTCAAAGAGTTAGGGATAGAGTGCATCTATCCGAAGTAGAGGAAGGGCACTATGAAGAGTTTTGATATAAAGACTAAAATATACTTTGGCGACCAGGCACTGGATCGCCTGACTGAGATTCCATACAGAAAAGTACTGATTATTACGGACCCGTTCATGGCACAGAGCAGTAGTCTGAATCTGATCTTAGATCCTCTTAAGAAGGCAGATATCCAGTTTGATATCTTCAAAGAGGTAGTGCCGGATGCACCGATCGACAAGATCAGTGAAGGCGTAAAGAAGATGCTGGAGTACAGGCCGGAGGCAATTATCGCTGTTGGAGGCGGTTCCTCTATTGACTCCTCCAAATCAATCCGTGAGTTTGCACTCCGTGTAGATAATTACGGGGAGGTTGGCCTCATTGCGATACCGACAACAAGCGGTACCGGATCAGAGGTTACTTCTTTTGCAGTTGTCTCTGACCCGGCCGAACAGATGAAATATCCGCTTGTATCCAGAGAGCTTACTCCGGATGAAGCGATTCTGGATGCAGAACTCGTGAAAAGTGTGCCGCCGTCAGTTACGGCGGATACCGGTATGGATGTGTTTACACATGCCCTGGAGGCGTGCGTAAGTACGAACCGGAATGACTTTTCTACAGCACTGGCAGAGAAGGCGATCGAGATATGCGGAGTTTTCCTGCTTCGTGCATATCTTGACGGCAACGATACCCATGCGAGACAGAAGATGCATTCCGCTTCCTGTCTGGCAGGTCTTGCGTTCAATTCCGCATCATTGGGAATTAACCACAGCATGGCACACCAGCTCGGGGCAACATTCCATATCCCCCACGGACGTGCAAATGCAATGCTGCTGCCGCATATCATTGAGTTTAACAGTGATATCAACAAACACAGCAAGAGCCGTACAGAGTACCTGCCGGCTGTAAAGCGGTATTCAACAGTGGCACAGCTGCTGGGACTGAGCAGCTACAATAAGATTATGACTGTCCGTTCACTTGTCAACTGGGTACAGTTTATGCTCAAAGAGATGGACATCCCGCTGTCAATTTCACAGATGGGGAAAATCGAGAAGGAAGATTATTTCAACGCAATTGACCGTATGGCTGATGCAGCTCTGGCTGATGCATGTACGCCGACGAATCCGCGTGTTCCGAGAAAAGCGGATATTGTCCAGATTTATAAGGATCTCTGGTAAAAGCCAACATATAGAATAAACTTAATACGTTTGTAACAGGGCTCCCTCCCTGTATACAAAAAATGCGGGTCCGTCTGAGGTTTTACGGACCCGCATTTTAACTTCTCCAGGCTTTCCGGTAAACGAGAGGCGTCTGTCCTTCCCTCGCCTTAAAAAGATTGATAAAATGCGTCACATTATTCATTCCGCACTCAAAGGCGATTTCACCGACCGGAAGCTCTGAATATTTCAGAAGCTCTTTTGCATAGGTGATTCTGGCAGTAATCAGGTATTCGTTAATCGTAACTCCGATATATTTTTTAAATTCCTTCAGGATATGATAGCGGCTTCTGTGTGTCATCTCCTCAAAATATTTCAACGACAGGTCCGTTTTAAAATTCTTATCAATCTCCCTTGCGATTTCTTTTATATAATCAGGGATGAGGAATGTGTCTGCATTGTTGGTTGCGGTCAGAACAAGCAATTCCGTAAGAATCCCGTTGATTAAATTAGAAGTTACAATCTCCGTAGTCAGGTTTTTCTTTTTGTGCAGAGAGATCATTTGCCGGAGAGTGCGGTCTATAAGGGAGTCATCCCTTAAGTCCAGTATCCTGAACCCATTTCTTGTAAATTCTTTATAATACCCGAGAGCACTGTTTCCGTTAAAATGAATCCAGAGGATCTCCCAGTCCTCGTCCTCACCGGTCCAGTACATGTGGTGCTCCTCGCAGTTAATGTAGAAGCACTGCCCCTTTTTCAGCGTGTATGTATTTCCTTCATATTCCAGAAACCCTTTGCCGGAAACGGTATATACGATAAGGAACGAGTCCAGATTCTGGCGTTCTGAAAAGTATGGGTGGCAGGTCTTGAAATAACCAATCTCCTGTGTATAAAAATACGTTGTTTTGGCGGTTGAACCGGGAGTTAGGATCAGCCGGACGGAGTCTTCACTCCATGTATGGGAACCGCGCTCTAAAAGTTCTGTTTTTGTCTTCATATTATCACCACAACATTCTGTTATTTTTGGGCAATTTGCTTGGATGTAATTCCAATTTTACAGGATTATAATGTGTTTGTAAACAGAAATAAAAGATCGGTCAGGAGGAGATAAAATGATGACAAGAAAAGAAGTAAAGAAACCACGGATAGGTATTTACTCTATGGGGCTGAAGCATTACTGGGGACAATTTCCCGGTTTGCGCGAACGGCTGATTGAGTATGGGGAATTTATTGTAAGAAGTATAGAAGATTTCGGGGCGGAAGTATACTATTATGGCCTTGTTGACTGTGAGCAGGAGGGACAGAAGGCTGGCTGCTACTTTAATGAGAAAAATGTTGATTTGATTTTTATCCATTCGGCAACCTATGTGACAAGCGCATCGATCCTGCCGGTCCACCAGATCTGTAAGGCTCCGGCTGTCGTACTGAACCTGCAGCCTGCGGCCAGAATAAATTATGAAAAAACGACGACCGGGGAATGGCTTGCACACTGTGGTGCATGTCCGGTCCCGGAGGTATCCAATGCTTTTAACCGTGCGGGAATCAAGTACCATGTTGTGAACGGACTGCTTGGTCTGGACTACACACCGGTTATTTCCATGACGGACGAAGTAACAGCCCGTCGTCCCGAGGCGAAGCGTGCATGGAAGAAGATTGAGGAGTGGGTGCTTGCAGCGAAGGTAAAACGCAATCTGGAGGGGGCAAGATTTGGGTTCCTCGGCAATACATACAGCGGCATGCTGGATATGTACAGTGATTTTACCATGTTTCAGGCCCAGACAGGTGCACATGTTGAAGTGTTGGAGATGTGTGATCTGGACAGGATGCTTCAGAGCGTGACAGAGGAAGAGACGGAAGAAAAAAGAAAAGAGATTGAGGAGTTCTTTACCATCAGCGAGGATGCCGCGGCAGACCCGCTGGCACAGAAGCCGACAGAAGAACAGATGAACTGGTCTGCTAAGATAGCGGCTGCGCAGGAGAAAATGGTGGAAGAGTTTGATCTGGATGCACTGACATATTATTATCACGGCGCTCCGGGCAATCATTATGAAGACATGCAGGGCGGCTTTATAGTTGGTCATTCGCTTCTCACCGCAGAAGGGATTCCATGTGCCGGGGAAGGCGACCTGAAGACATGTCTCGCCATGAAAATCTGTGATATCCTTGGAAAGGGCGGCAGTTTCTGTGAAATTGTGACCGTGGATTATGAGGACGGCACAATCCTCCTCGGACACGACGGCCCGTTTCATTTGGAGATTGCAAAAGGAAAGCCAATCCTGAGAGGCATGGGGTTATATCATGGGAAACAGGGGACCGGGGTATCTGTAGAGGCAAAGGTAAGAGCGGGGGATATTACAAACCTCGGCTGTACACAGACAATCGACGGAAAACTCAAATTCATCATCACGGAAGCGGAGTCGACAGACGGTACGATCATGACGATCGGCAATACCCAGACGCCTGTAAAGTTCAAAAAAGATCCGGATTCTTTCATGGATGAGTGGTTTGCAGAGGCGCCTACGCATCATTTTGCCATGAGTGTGGGGCATAATGGATCACTCTATGAGAAAGTTGCAGAGCTGCTGGAAATACCGGCGGTGGTACTGGATAAATAAGTCACAGGAAAAACTGCCGCAGGAAGCCTGTTATACGTTAAGCTTCCTGCGGTAGTTTTTCAGAATATATTACAGCACCTGCCTGCGGTATTCCTCAGGCGAGCACCCGAACCGTTCTCTGAATTCCGTAAAAAACAGCTGCGGATTGTCATACCCGCATTCTTTTGCAATCTCATAAATATTGATTTCCGGCCTCGTGAGCAGCGTCAGTGCCTGGATAAAGTGGCTTTCCTTGAGGGGGTCTTCGGCCGTACCGTCCGGCGAAGCATCGATCAGTCCATCTTCGGGATAGCGCGCCGGGATGCGGATCTCGACATCAGTGCCTGCACCGTAGGTGCTGGAGTACTTCAGGCCATATTCCGGCCCGTACATTAACTGGAGGCGGCGGTGTGTGTTATATACCGCGATGTTGGAGCCCTTGCCGCCGGATGAACCGTTTCCTGTTAAAATATTCTCCAGCTTTTCTTCCGGCATGCCAATTCCGTCGTCGGATATCAGAATTACGATATCATCCTCATCAAGCCACCCTGTCAGAACGATGGTCCCCTGTTTCGACTCTTTTTCCAGTATCCCGTGGAGAATACAGTTTTCTATAACAGGCTGGAAGGTCAGTTTTGGTATGGAATAATCCAGAAGATTATCCGGTATATCGATCAGGAGGTCAATCGTATCATGAAAACGCATATTTTGCAGTTGTACATAGATAGATACATGTTCAATCTCATCGTTTATTGTGCTCAGGCTCTTTTTGCGGCTCAGTGTCAGCTTATAGAAACGTGACAGCTTTTGTATTGCAGATGTGACATCAGCGGACCGCCCCTGTTGGGAGAGCCAGTTGATCATATCCATTGTGTTGTACAGGAAGTGTGGATTGATCTGTGACTGCAGGGAGTGGAATTCTGCGATACGGAGATCCTCCGCCGCTTTTGCCTGATCCTCCATCAGCTGGTTGATGACCCGTGTCATGTAATTATAGGTAGATATCAGGTCCCCGATCTCATCATGCGTGTCCGCGGCAGGCAGGGCCACAGGCGGTCCGATCCGGGCTTTAGACATCTGGTTGATTACGACAGAAAGCCGGTTAGTGATGGAATGGGAGAGCAGCGTCGCAATCAGGAAAGCAATCAGGATACATGCCACATAAACAAGGATAAAGCCTGCCATTATATTGATACTTTTCTTCATCATGGGCTGGGACGGCATGGCGACAACCATGTACCAGTCCGTATTCCGTATACTATAGAAACCGGCGTATACGTCTTCATCCAGAACACGTTTCAGGATAAAGTTGTTAGAGGACATAAAGTGTTCCTGTACCTCATCGTAACTGAAGTGATAAGTCCCGGAGAGCGCCTGGTCCGAGGTGGCAACGAGGCTGTCTCTCCCGTTGATGATATATGCCACATTGCTGCTGGAAGAAAGATTATCCTTAAGCATTGTATCGAAGTGCTTCTGTGAAAAATAAATGGCAAGATAACAGGGGGTCCTTTCACCCTCATAAATAATCGTTGATTTTGCAATGTATGCCATGTCCCCGTTATGCTTGATCTCGTAAGAGCCAAGATAGAAGGAAGGGCAGAACAGTGCATGGAGCGAGGGACTTCCGTTGAAGATCCCGTACCAGTACGTCCCCCATGCCTGATTAATGGGGAGGACTGTTTTACAGACCGGGTAGTTTGAGAAAACGGGGTCTGTCCTTGGTATATCGATATATAATTTCACATCAGTAATCAGGTCCGGGTCGATAGTCTCATCGAGTGTATCCAGGAAGGCATCGGCTGCATCCGAGGAGGCAAGTTCATTCAGGCTCTCCGTACGGTGCGCGCTTACGACCTGATGGTAAAAATCTTCATTTTTAATCTTATCCAGTGCATTCAGAATCTCTGTGACACTCTCTTCAATCATAGGGGCAGTCTGCGTGGCGGCATCCTGCTCTGTGCGGATTGTATCGGCTATGATCATATCATACAGTCTTGTGTAAAAAAATATTGCCAGTACAATCATAGGGATGGTAGCGATCACAAGGTGTGTAATCGTAAACTTGGTCTGGAGCTTCAGACTTTTATATATGCTGCTCATTTTCCGGGCGATTAATCTCATCCTAACATCTTCTCTCTGTATTTTGACGGGGTAAGCCCCGTAAATTTCTTGAAACTCTTGCTGAAATAATTCCCATTGCTGTAGCCTACTTTCGAGGAAATATCCGTGATCTGGTAACGGGCGTCAGCGAGGAGCTGCATGGCCTTCTCCATCCGATACTCTGTCAGGTACTGGTTCAGCGTTTGTCCGGTCTGGCTCTTGAAATAGGTACAGACATAGGAGGCGGAAAGAAATACATGGTCGCTGATTTCCTTAATAGAGAGCGCATCGTTGGCATAATTCTTGCTGATATAGTCCTTAATCATGAAGATCGTGGAATCCTCCGGTACATAGGAATGAATATTCTGGAAAAATAATTCTGTCTTAGAGACAAGCATCTGGTGGAGTTCCTGATACGTGAAGCATTTTTCCAAATGTTCTATAATGCTTTCCTCGGTATTGCCGTCCGCTAAATCATAGTTGAGCTTCAACACCTGACGGCTGTCATTGATACATATAAACAACTTATAATAAATATCCTTTACCTGGTTGGGCAGAAAAATCCGGTTCTCAAAATAGCACTCATAGAGGCTGTTAAGCAGCTGTGTGCAGGTATCCTGATCCTTATTCAGCAGCGCCTCCTTAAAAGATGGAACGGCACTTTCCGTCAATTCGAAGGCCGACGGGGCCGGTGCAGATTTTTCCATGCTGTCGGATGATAAGAGTGTGCCCGGACAGAAGAAAAAACTGCTTTGGAGCATAACAACCGCATTGGTGTAGGAATGGTATGTCTTACTGATTCCTGTGACTGTATCCCCGCGGCCGATGAAAAAGTCCCCTAATTGTGAGAACTGGTCCTTCAGGTAACTCTCCACAGCCGACAATGCAACAGGGGACGGCAGATTGTTCCCCATTATATGGAAAACATGGTAAACAGCATGAATCTGGATGTAGAATACCTGAAGATGGTAATGGGTCAGATAATCTGTAAAATCACTGCGTATGTCATGGAGCAGGGTGCTGTCGGGATCATTTGTCTTTAACTTTACGATGTATGTAGTGAAGCTGCTCCCGGGCATCAGCCTGAGGGAAAGTTCATCGGCAAGGCTTGTGATCTCTTCCTCATTTTCTTTATAAGGCTTCGTCAGAAGCAGTGCGAGCTGGGAAGCCTTTTCCAGAGAATACAGGTTTTCACTCTGACGTGTGCGGAGGTTCTTCTCATGCCTCTGGGCCGCTTCGAGTACAGCCTCTTTGATCTCCAGAGGATTTAGAGGCTTTTCAACATAATTAACAGCCTTCAGCTTAATAGCGGCTTTTAAATATTCCTTATCAGAGTAACCGCTCATGAAGATCACGCTTGTATCGGGCAGAATTGATTCGAGACGTTCTACCATCTGAATGCCGTCCATGCGCGGCATACGCACATCGCTCAGTATGATGTCCGGTTTCTGCAGGCGGGCAATTGCCAGGGCGTTGATGCCGTCATCCGCCTGGAAAATCTGTTCGACCCCAAGGGATTCCCAGTCAAGGGAAGCGATCAGGCCTTCCCGCGTCAGTTCCTCATCATCGACGATCAGTAGCTTCATTATACAAAGTCCTCCTTTGTGAAATGGGTATGATACCGTATGTTTTCATTCTAACAAACTAATCCGTCAAAATCCACATAAAAAAACCTGAGACAGGAAGACAAAAATAAATTACCCACAATCGAAAAATTTTGCTGTTTTAGAAAAATTTTACAGATGATACACTTATTTCAACAAGGAAACATCAATGTTAGTAAGCTTGGTTTGATGAGCGAAGGAGGGAAACACGGTGTCTGAATACGTTTTGGAATTAAAAGGTATTACGAAGATTTTTCCTGGTGTAAAAGCATTGGACAATGTGCATTTCCAGCTTAAAAAAGGGGAAGTCCATGCACTGATGGGCGAAAACGGAGCTGGTAAGTCCACATTTATCAAAGTAATAACCGGTGTACATAAAGCAGAAGAAGGCGAGATGTTCCTGGACGGCAAGAAGGTAGACTTCAAGGGTCCGAGGGATGCACAGGCGGCAGGGATTGCCGCGGTTTACCAGCATCCGACATCTTATCCGGACCTGACAGTGGCCGAGAATATCTTTATGGGCCATGAGATCATTAAGAAAGGTATCATTCAGTGGAAACGCATGAATGAGGAGGCGGCAAACCTTCTGAAACAGCTGAATGCGGATTTTAAGCCGACGGATGAAATGGGAGCCTTAAGCGTGGCACAGCAGCAGATGGTTGAGATTGCGAAGGCACTCTCCACACATGCGAGAATCATCATTCTGGATGAACCTACTGCGGCGCTGACAAAGAATGAGTCAGAGGAGCTTTACAGAATTGTTGATAAGCTGAAAGAAGACGGTGTATCTGTTATTTTCATTTCACACCGTTTCGAGGATATGTACAGGCTGGCAAGTACAGTTACGGTATTTAGAGATTCACAATATATCGGTACATACGATGTAAACGGAATCACGAATGCAGACCTGATCAAGGCAATGGTTGGCCGTGAGATCAAGGACCTGTTCCCGAAACCGGAGGTCCAGATCGGGCCGGAAGTGCTGAGGGTGGAAGGACTTACAAGACTTGGTTATTTCAAGAACGTATCCTTCAATGTCCATGCAGGCGAGATTGTGGGACTGACAGGACTGGTAGGTGCGGGACGTACCGAAGTCGTGGAAAGTGTCTGTGGGATTACAAGGCCGGATGATGGAAAAGTCTTTCTGGAAGGAAAGGAAACACATATCAAACAGCCGTCAGATGCCATGAAAAAGGGAATTATCCTTCTCCCTGAGGACCGCCAGAAGGAAGGTCTGATCATGACATGGGGACTGGGAAGAAACGTAATGCTTCCGACGATGGGCAAGCATGCAAAACATGGATTTAATGACGAGAAGAAAGAACGCGAGATAGCAAAGAAACTTCTGGAAGATGTAGATACAAAGGCGGTTACGATCTTTGATCCTGCAACCTCCCTTTCAGGTGGTAACCAGCAGAAGGTAGTCGTAGCCAAGGCACTCGGCCAGGAAATGAAGGTTGTCATCATGGATGAACCTACGAAGGGTGTCGATGTCGGCGCAAAGGCTGAGATCTATCAGATCATGGGAGATCTGGCGAAGCAGGGATATGCGATTATACTGATATCCTCCGAGATGCCGGAAATCCTGGGAATGAGTGACAGAATCGTAGTGATGTGCGGCGGAAAAGTAACTGGTGAACTGAACCGTAATGAAGCAACTCAGGAAGGAATTCTTGAGCTTGCGATGGAAAAATCAAAATAGAGGAGGGAATGGGAAAGATGAAAGACAATAAATCTATCTGGAAAAAAATTACCGGCTCCCGTGAAGCAAGTCTGCTGATTGTTTTGATTATCCTCTGCGTGGTCATTTCATTCAGGAGTCCTTCATTCATGACATTAAAGTCGATTACAGATATGCTCAAGAATAATGCAGTCATCATGATTATGACACTTGGAATGCTCGGTGTACTGCTGCTCGGCGGAATTGACATTTCAATTGCTTCAACACTTGCTTTCTCAGGAATGACGGTCGGAATGCTTTTGAAATATAACATCGTGGAAAATGCATTCCTGCTCTTCCTGATTGCGATCGGGCTCGGAGCACTGTGCGGACTGGTTGTGGGGCTTGTTATAGCAAAAGGAAAAGTACTGCCGATCATCGCGACAATGGGATTTATGTACATATACCGGGGGCTCGCCTACCTGATTGGGAACAGCCAGTGGGCAAGTGCCGAGAATCTGGGAGAATTCAAGAATTTTGCCCTCGGCAAGGTTCTGGGAATAAACAATGTAGTATTGATTATGCTGCTGTGTTATGTTATCTTCTTCATTGTCATGAAATGGACAAAAATAGGAAGAAAAGTATATGCAGTAGGAAGTAACCGTGAGGCGGCTGCCATTTCAGGTATCAATACTTCCAATGTGGAACTGATGGTCTATACAGTAATGGGAACACTTGCAGGTCTCTGCGGTGCGCTGGCAGTAGCAGTTTATTCCTCCGCACAGCCAAATATGCTGTATGGAAAAGAGATGGATGTAATCGCTGCCTGCGTAATCGGCGGCGTCAGCATGACAGGCGGGCGCGGAAGCGTCGTAGGGGCATTCTTAGGTTCCCTGATCCTGGCAATTATCGCAAAAGCGCTTCCTCTTGTAGGAATTGACTCTATTGCCCAGAATACTGTAAAAGGTGTAATCATCTTAGTCGTTGTTATCCTGAATGTCGTTACACAGCGAGTAATGGATAAAAACAATCTGAAGGGAAGGGAGATGTAATTATGGCTGGAAAATCCGGAAGAACAATATCCAATGTGCCTGAGAAATCATGGAAGAAAACAGTCTTAAGCTGGGAAGGCATGCTGGTCCTGTTAATTATCCTGATCAACATTTTTTGCGCAAGCATTTCCCCGAGTTACCAGCTTGCCAATGTACTAAGAGAGATGCCGAAGTATCTGACCGAAGTATTCCTGATGCTTCCGATGGCATATATCCTGATCCTAGGTGAGATTGATATTTCCGTAGGTGCAACCGTCTGCCTTTCTGCGACGATGACCTGCATGGTCTGTAATAAAGATATGCCGTTTATCGTGGTTGTCCTGACAGCGCTGCTGGTAGGAACAATATGCGGGTTCATTAACGGCATGATCCTGACAAGATTTACTGAACTGCCTCCAATGATCGTTACACTGGGAACCCAGATTGTATTCAGGGGAATTGCAGAGATCGCCCTTGGCAGCGGCGGATCTATTTCCTTAAGCAACACAGACGGGTTCCGCATGATCGCCGGAAAAGCGGGTATGATCCCATACATCCTTTTCGTAGTCCTGATATTTGCGGTTATATTTACTCTGGTCTTAAGCAGGACAACATTTGGAAGAAGTGTATATGCGATCGGTTCAAACAGACTGGCTGCTTATTATTCAGGAATTCATGTACAGAACATAAGGCTGATTATCTATACGGCAATGGGATTCATGGCCGGGCTTGCAGCACTGTTTTTGACATCCGTTCTCTACGGTGCAAATACGACGACCGGAAACGGATTCGAGCTTGATGCGATTGCGATGGCAGTATTCGGCGGCATCTCAACGGCCGGAGGAAAAGGAAAGTTACAGGGCGGCATTATATCAGCATTCATCATCATCTGCCTTAGAATCGGTCTCGGACAGATCAACATGAATCCACAGCTGATCCTGATTATATTAGGTGCCCTGCTCATTCTGGCAGTATTACTGCCGAATATCGGCGGAGAAGTAAAGCTGAAGAAAAAAACGGTTTCAGCAAAATAACTATAATACAACTTTATTATGATACCAGGCACCGGGAAGCGTGCTTTGTATAAAACAATATTCCAAGGGAGGAAGTAAGCATGAAGAAAAAAGTTTTAAGCGTACTGTTATGTGTAGCTATGGTGGGAACTCTGGCCGTTGGCTGTGGTTCAAAGGATGAGGGCTCAGACAGCAAGGCAGATGCAAAGACGGAGGATACCCAGAAAGATGACGCTGGCGATTCCGGAAAGAAGACTTATGCTATCGTAACAAAGGCAGCAGGAAATCCTTACAATGAGAAAGAAGCAGAAGGATTCCAGGAAGTAATCGAAGCTGAAGGCGGAGAATGCATCGTGAAGCATCCGGAAGCTGCAACAGCTGATGCACAGGTATCTGTTATTCAGTCTCTGATCTCTCAGGGTGTTGACTCTATCGCAATTGCAGCAAATGATGAGAATGCTCTTCAGGCAGCACTGGAAGAAGCTATGGATGCAGGCATCAAAGTATCCTGCCTCGACTCAAAAGCAAACGCTGACAGCCGTCAGACATTTGTAAACCAGGCTGGTGTTACTGAAATCGGCCAGGCTCTGATGGATGCAGTTCTTGACATCACAGGCGGAGAAGGACAGTGGGCAATTCTTTCAGCTACATCACAGGCAGCAAACCAGAATGCATGGATCGATTCTATGAAAGAGATCATGAAAGACGACAAATATTCCAAACTGGAACTCGTAGAAGTTGCTTACGGTGATGACGAACCACAGAAATCTACAGACCAGACACAGGCTCTGTTATCCAAATACCCAGACCTGAAAGTGATCTGTGCTCCTACAACAGTTGGTATTAACGCAGCAGCAAAAGTTCTTCAGGATGAGAAATCTTCTGTAAAACTGACAGGCCTTGGCTTACCTTCAGAGATGGCAGAATATATCGGCGACGATGATGCACATTCATGCCCGTATATGTACCTGTGGAATCCGATCGATGTTGGACGCCTTGGCGCTTACACATCAATCGCATTAGTTGACGGAACAATCACAGGCGCAGCAGGAGACCAGTTCACAGCAGGAGACATGGGAGACTATGAAGTAGTAGAAGCTGACGACGGCGGAACAGAAGTTATTCTTGGCGCACCATTCAAATTCGATCCAGATAACATTGGAGAATGGAAAGACGTATACTAAAATTTACTCCTCATAAATAATAATTAATATGGCGGGCCGTTAAAGGTCCGCCATATTAATTATTGAACACAGACCAGTCTGTAAACTGGACAAAAGCGGGCGATGATGATATGTTTAAATCAGAAAAAATTATAGGAGGCCGCGGCCGAAAGGAGAAAATGATCATGGTAAGAAAAAGCTTTAAAATGAAATTATATCCGGGGATGGAGAAGGAATATGAGAAGCGTCACAATGCACTCTGGCCGGAGATGAAGGAGATGATCCATGAGTACGGCGGATCTAATTATTCCATTTTTCTGGATACGGAAACGGATATACTCTATGGCTACATCGAACTGGAGGATGCAGAAAAGTGGGACAAGAGTGCGGATACAGAAATCTGCCGCAAGTGGTGGGATTACATGGCAGATATCATGGAAACGAATCCAGACAACAGTCCGGTCTCTGTAGACCTGATGCCTGTTTTCCATCTGGATTAACATACCGGGGATGAAGAAAAAAGCAGCCGGCAGAGCATAACAGAAGCTCTGTCAGCTGCTTTATTATTTGTTAGGGCAAAGCCCTGTTTGCCATTGTGGAGTTTT
>NZ_QUGN01000021.1:0-107495 GCF_003479085.1 Clostridium sp. AF19-22AC
AACTCCACAATGGCAAACAGGGCTTTGCCCTAACAAAAAAACGGGAAAATACATAGCCTCATGGCCTGTATCTTCCCGCCTGTTCTTATTAGTTCGCACAGCTGTCCTGCCTTGGCACCGGAAAAAATGTGCCTTTCCAGATATATGGAGCAGGCGCCCTTCTGACACTTCCAGATTCTCTTCAGCCGACTTTCAGCTTAAACTTCTGAATCTCCTTCTCGCTGGATACTTTCTCAATCATTCCGCCTATGCCGCGGAGTTTTTCTTCAAACCGCTCATATCCCCTCTGGATATATACGATATCGTCAATAATTGTAATTCCATCTGTAGCCAGCCCTGCAATACACAGTGCTGCACCCGCCCGAAGGTCCGGGGCGCTTACCCGTGCTCCTGAAAACGCTTCCACACCCTCGATCGTTGCGGAATTGCCTTCCACCTTAATCACGGCACCCATTCTTGCCAGCTCGTCTAAGTATTTAAAACGGTTCTCAAAAATACTCTCCGTAATCGTACTTGTTCCCGTTGCCAGTGCAAGTGTTACGCCGATCTGCGGCTGCATGTCTGTCGGATATCCGGGATATGGAAGTGTCTTGACCTGCGTCGAACGCAGCCTGCCTTTGGCTACCACGCGGACTGCATCATCAAATTCTTCTACCTCGCACCCGATATCTACAAGCTTGGAAATAGTCGCATCCAAATGCTTCGGAATTACATTCAAAACGGTTACGTCACCTTTTGTAGCTGCTGCTGCAAACATAAATGTTCCTGCCTCAATCTGATCCGGAATGATTGAATATTCAGACTTGTGGAGAGACTTTACTCCGCGGATCTTAATCACATCTGTTCCGGCTCCCCTGATATTGGCACCCATACTGTTCAAAAAGTTCGCCACGTCAACGACATGAGGTTCCTTTGCAACGTTCTCCATGATTGTAATACCGTCTGCCATAGCAGCTGCCATCATTACATTGATCGTAGCACCGACAGTGACAACGTCAAAATAAAGGTGTGTTCCCCTGAGAACTTCCGCATCTGCTACAATCTTACCGTGTTCAATGTCTACATCAGCACCGAGGGCACGGAACCCCTTCAGATGCTGGTCGATAGGGCGGCTCCCTATGTTGCATCCGCCCGGGAGTGCAACCTCCGCCCTTCTGTACTTGCCAAGCAGCGCTCCCAGTAAATAGTAGGACGCCCTTATCTTCTTAATGTAATCATATTCGATATTAAAGTCACCGATCGTGCTTCCGTTAATCTTGACTGTATGCCTGTCAATTCTCTGTACCATAGCACCGATACCGGCAATTGCTTCTAACATAACATTGATATCATTTACATCCGGCAGATTGTCAATCAGGACGGTCTCATCCGTCATAATCGCCGCGGCCAGAATTGCAAGTGCTGCATTCTTGGCCCCGCCTATCTCTACTTCCCCTACAAGCGGACTGCCGCCTTTAATAATATATTGCTCCATAAACGCACCTCGATTATCCGATATTGTTATCGTGATCCCTTATCATTATTCCCCTGTTACCTTCAAGTCTGATTTTTGATATGCGAAGTTATTATACCATAAAATGAACATTTGTAAAATCATTTTTTCCTCCAGTACCCGCAAAGCCCCTATTTGGTTACTGTTCAGACCGTGCCGTGCACGCCAGAAAGGTGTAAACAGTAACCTTATTTTCCAAGACTTTCCACCGCATTCAGCACGTTCTCAATCGTCTGTTCAATCCGGTACCCATCCTCACAGACAGTAATATCCGCATACTGTTCAAACAGCTTTGTCCTTTCATGGTACAGGTCTTTAAAAGTCTGCCCTTCTCTTAAGACGACTCCTCTTTTCCTGGGACTCCGAATCCTTCTTTTTATTGTTTGATAGGAAGCCTTTAAATATACGACTGTTCCAATTTCTTTAAAATGCTGCATCGCCTCATGGCAGTAAACGACACTGCCTCCGGGTGAAATCACCGCATTTTTTACATTCACATCCCGGTTGACCTGATTTTCAATTTTCAGGAATCCGTCCTCGCCAACATCAGCAATAATCTCCCGCAGGAGCCGGCCTTCTTGTTCCTGGATCAGAAGATCCGTGTCAATAAAATGCATGCCCAGCCTCTTTGCAACAACAACACCGATGGTACTCTTGCCGACAGCAGGCATGCCTATAAAAATAAGATTACTTCTCATAAGTATTTCCACCTTGTTTTTATCCTGTTTTAATTATATATACTGCGACATTATATCACATTTTTTTCAATTAGTAAAATTTACGCTGACACCGGCGGTTATCGCATCTTCGTTTGTACAGTTCCTGATACAGCATGACATCAATCAGATCACGCAGCCAGTTACGGTTTCCGCCACCCTGGCCCGGCCTGTTCTGCGGCGGTCTGCCCGGTCTTGGCGGACGTTCCTCCTGCTCTGGCCTGCCCGGCCTTGGCGGACGTCCCCCTTGCTCCGGCCTTGATGGGCGTCCGGGGAAACGTATTGCCTGATCCTCTACTTCGTTTTCCGGAAAAACATCCTCATATCCATCCCCGTAGAAGGCCTTCTCATGCTTCCTCACATTATCATAAATCCGGTTTCCCATCATTCTCAGCTGCAGTTTATCCGGGTATTCATCATACATCATACTGCACTGATACTCCATCCTGTCACACTCATCCTCCACATATGGAAGAACTTTTTTAGCCACCCCCGGGTAGAGGCTCTTCATATATTCATAGTCTCTGCGCTCAATCTTCTCATCATCATAAGCAAGCGGCATAGGATATGCCATGTAATACGGCAGTTTAGGGTTCATAATACACACTTCCATTTCAAGACATTATATGGTTAGTATATGCGAAAACCAAAAAACCGTTAATTGGGGACGTAATCTTTTTAAGGTTTACTACGTCCCCAATTAGCTTTTGTGGTGTACCTTTTTGGCTTTTGTGGTGTACCCAATCGGCTTTTCCCCACCAAAAAAACATCCGCCATGATTTCTCATAACGGATGTTTTTACAATTGTTCACTTTCTTAGGTCATGCATTCTTGTTTTTCTTTGTAGTGGTGTGCCTCTTCGAGCATCATATCTTTCACCTTCATGAGACGGATCTGGGTACTTCTTTCGTTCTCATCGAGTTTCATCGTGATGTACTTGATGTTCTTTTCTGCCTCTGGAATGATTACATGTTCCAGGGCGTTTACACGTCTTCTTGTCTTTTCTATCTCTGCTGCCATCAGCTGGCAGGCCTTTTCGCATTCAGCAAGCCTGATCATATCCGGCAGGATGTCTGCCAGTGATTTTACAGCGCCGTCGAGGTCGCTGGACGTGAATGCGAATCCATAGGAGTAGATGTCGTTTTCATCTGCTGTCCTTGTTTTATAATCAAAGGTCGGTATATTAACGCTCATGACATTCTGTTCGCCGCAGGCTAAGTTGATCTCCTGCTTCGGTGCCATGAGGGCAGTATTCAGTGCCGCCTCTGACATGCCGGCTTTGGCAATGACAAAGTTCTTGTTGGCGGAAAGTATTCCTTTTTCCACCCGTAAACGCACTTCCATGTTTTCCCTTACCAGGTCCAGGTACTGGCGCATCAGCTCGTCTCGTTTATCTTTCAACAGCTTATGGCCCCTGATGGCTGTCATCCGCTTCTTCTTCAGGCGGGTCAGTTCCATTCGGGTCGGGTTCACTTGTGTGGATGCCAAATATACTCACCTCTCCTTCTGCAGTTATTCCTTTGCATCGTAATACTGATCCAGGAATTTATCATCGATACGCTTGAGCTCTGTTCTCGGCAGCATGGAGAGTAGTTTCCATCCGATATCTAATGTTTCTTCAATTCCACGGTCTGTATTATATCCCTGGGATACATACTCCGCTTCGAATGCATCAGCAAATTTAGCATAGATCAGGTCAATATCTGTCAGTGCCGCTTCACCTAAGATTACCATCAGTTCCTTCGCGTCTTTACCACGCGCATACGCGGCAAAAAGCTGGTTCATCGTGTTGGAGTGGTCTGCACGTGTCTTGCCTTCACCGATACCTTTATCCTTCAGACGGGACAAGGACGGCAGTACGTCGATCGGAGGTGCAATACCTTTCCGGTAAAGATCACGGCTTAAGATGATCTGCCCTTCTGTAATATATCCTGTCAGGTCAGGAATCGGATGAGTCTTATCATCCTCAGGCATTGTCAGGATCGGTATCATGGTGATACTTCCTGTCTTGCCGTTCTGGCGTCCGGCTCTCTCATAAAGAGAAGCAAGGTCCGTATACATATATCCTGGATAGCCACGGCGTCCCGGTACTTCCTTACGCGCGGCGGATACCTCACGCAGGGCGTCTGCATAGTTCGTGATGTCTGTCAGAATAACAAGGACATGCATGTTCTTTTCGAATGCAAGATATTCCGCTGCCGTCAGCGCCATACGTGGTGTCGCAATACGCTCGATCGCAGGGTCATTCGCCAGATTGACAAACAGGACCGTTCTGTCGATTGCGCCTGTTTCTTTAAAACTTTCAATGAAGAAGTTTGATTCCTCAAATGTGATACCCATTGCAGCAAATACAACGGCGAAGTTCTCATCGGTTCCGCGGACCTTCGCCTGTCTTGCAATCTGTGCCGCAAGCTGGGCATGTGGAAGACCTGAAGCCGAGAAAATAGGCAGTTTCTGTCCACGTACAAGCGTATTCAGACCATCGATAGCGGATACACCTGTCTGGATAAACTCCTCAGGGTAGCTTCTTGCCGCAGGATTCATAGGCAGGCCGTTGATATCCATACGGGCATCCGGAAGAATCTCCGGGCCTTCATCAATCGGACGTCCCAGACCGTCGAATACACGTCCAAGCATATCTTCCGATACACCGAGCTCCATGCTCCGTCCAAGGAAACGTACCTTACTATTTGACAGGTTGATACCTGTTGCACTTTCAAACAACTGTACCAGAGCGTCGCTTCCGTTGATCTCCAGTACTTTGCACCGGCGGGTCTCGCCGCTTGCAAGTTCTATTTCTCCCAATTCATCATAGGAGACATTCTCTACGCCGCGCACCAACATCAGAGGGCCGGCTACTTCCTGTATAGTTCTATACTCTTTTGGCATTTAGAAGTCCTCCTTCCCTAATGAATTGGCAATCTCTACATGCAGTTCTTTCTTAACTTCCTCGTATACCTTATCCAGATCATCCTCCAGTGTATACTTGAAACGTCCGATCTGCTCGCGGACCGGCATGTTAATCAGCTTCTGGAGCGGTGCGCCTTCTGCGAGCGCCGCCACTGCCTTCTCATAGAATGCCATTACCAGTTTCATCATCATATGCTGCTTCTTCAGTGAGGTATAGGTATCCACCTCATGGAAGGAGTTCTGGTGCAGGAAGTCCTCACGGATAGAGCGTGCAGCTTCCATTTTCAAACGGTCGGTCGGAGACAGGGCGTCCATACCAACCATCTTAACGATTTCTTCCAATTCTGCCTCTTCCTGCAGAAGTGACATCATCTTCTGGCGGTTTTCCATCCAGTCAGGGGCAACCTGCGCGTTGAACCATTTTTCCATATCATCCAGATACAGAGAATAGCTGTTCAGCCAGTTGATTGCCGGGAAATGTCTCTTATATGCAAGTGCGGAATCCAGTCCCCAGAACACCTTTACGATACGAAGTGTCGCCTGGGATACCGGCTCAGAAATATCACCACCCGGAGGAGACACGGCTCCGATCGCTGAAAGCGCGCCCTCTCTTCCGTCTTTTCCAAGACAGATGACATGGCCGGCCCTCTCATAGAACTGTGCAAGGCGGCTTCCCAGATAAGCAGGGTAACCTTCCTCACCGGGCATCTCTTCCAGACGTCCAGACATCTCACGGAGCGCCTCTGCCCAGCGTGATGTTGAATCGGCCATCAGGGCCACGGAGAATCCCATGTCACGGAAATACTCCGCAATGGTAATTCCTGTATAAATAGATGCTTCACGGGCTGCAACAGGCATGTCAGAGGTATTGGCAATCAAAACCGTCCTCTCCATCAGTGACTGTCCTGTCTTCGGGTCCTTCAGTTCCGGGAACTCGTTCAGAACGTCCGTCATCTCGTTTCCACGCTCACCGCATCCGATATAAACAACGATATCTGCCTCCGCCCATTTTGCAAGCTGGTGCTGGATTACTGTCTTACCACTTCCGAAAGGTCCCGGAACTGCTGCCACACCGCCTTTTGCGATTGGGAAGAACGTATCAATAACACGCTGCCCGGTTACAAGCGGCATCTCCGGCGGCAGTTTCTTTGTATACGGACGGCCCTTACGAACCGGCCATTTCTGCATCAGGGTAAGTTCCTTATCCCCTTCAGTAGTCTCCACTACCGCGACTGTCTCTTCAACCGTAAACTCTCCTGATTTAATCTCTTTAATCGTTCCTTTGATACCATAAGGCACCATGATCTTCTGCTGTACAACGATCGTTTCCTGAACCGTACCGATAACGTCTCCGGCCTCTACTTCGTCCCCGACTGCTTTTACCGGAACAAATTCCCACTTCAGGTCCCTTTTCAGAGACGGGACCTCAACTCCACGTTTCAGATTGTTGCCGGAAATCTTCATGATATCATCCAGCGGTCTCTGGATACCGTCGTAGATACTTGAAATCAGGCCAGGCCCCAATTCTACAGACATAGGAACGTTCATTGACTCAACCGGTTCTCCCGGTCCAAGTCCTGATGTCTCCTCATATACCTGTATAGAAGCCTCGTCGCCATGTATCTCTATGATTTCGCCAATCAGTCTTTGATTACTTACACGAACTACGTCAAACATGTTCGCGTCGCGCATTCCCTCTGCAATAACGAGAGGTCCTGCAACTTTTTTAATTATGCCAGTACTCATTTCGACGAATTTACCTCCTTCTTGTGCTGCTTAAGTTTGATCATTCCTGTGAAAACAGGATATCTGATCCGACCGCCTGTTCCACGGTCTTTTTCACGCCTTCCACTCCCGCCCCGGTATTGCCGGATACTCCGGGTATCTGGATAATCGCCGGCAGAGTGCGTTCTTTATACATTTCTATTACATCGGTCAGCTGTGCAGCAATTGCTTCCGTAATATAGATAACCCCATACTTTCCTTCAGCAAGCTGTTTCAACTTATCCTTCGCTTCCTCACGGCTCTGGACAGGGCAGATGCTTAAACCCAGTGTCGCAAAACCATATATGCTGTCATAATCGCCAAGCACTGCTATTTTATACATACATCTCCCTTATCCTTTCCCGGATCGCTTCATCCGGAAAATCATTCTGTTTTCCGGTCAGGATAATCCGAACTGTCTTTATTTCATTTTCTCTGGCAAGCACATATGCTACCAGAGGACCTACAGAAAACGAGTTGTATTTCTGCGGCCTGATCGTTTCCATCATGCGGTTATCACACCAGCGTTCGAATGCGGACGGAGAATCCTCCAGTGCCTGTGCACCTTCTGCATAGGTCGTGCCGAGCAGGTATTCACGGATTGCATCCATTCCCCCTGCCGCCGCTTTTGCAAGCTGGTCCACGTTAATGCTCTGGCAGGGTGCCATAGCACGCTTCATGAAATCCAGTGACTTTGCAGTCTTCTGGGAGCGTACCGCAATCTTGATATCAGCAATTGCCACTGTAGACTCGGCATAATTCCTGATGATCTCGTCCTCTGCCTTCTGCCCTGCCTCATAAATGGATTCCAGGGCCGCCCGGTCCACGATCACATCGCAGAGCTGCCCGTCCCTTGTATGAAGCAGTGTCTCATAAGCTTCCTGTGCCGTCTCGCCCATTCTCCCGGGCAAACGGCTAAATTCCTTATTCTGCACGATCTGCAGCATCTCTTTTCCCGGAATGGCACAGTCATCATAGAAAATATTCTTATTCTCCATCTCCGTACACACTTCCTTGATTGCTGCTTTCAGATTGTGGTAAAGTTTCGGATAAGAAAGCACATCAAACACGGACAAGTCGGGAGCGACATCGTCAATGACTTCCCATGTCTTCTCCTCTTCCCTGGTGAGCATGGCAGAAGCGTCCATAGACCCTGTCCCGTCTCCCCAGCCCTTCTCGCTTAAAAACTGAAGACACTGCTCTTCATCCTGGCAGGCCATCAGCCTCTCGATATCGGTACTGGAAATCAAAGAGGTCTCCAAAGCACGTATACGCGCAACCGCGTAAGTATATTCTAAATCATTCAAAATATAAACCTCCTTGCTTTGACAACTTAGGTTCGGTCCTATCGAACCTTATGTTGTAAAGTACATCCTGTCGGCTTAGGTTCGGTTCTTTCGAACCTTAGCGACACGGATCTTTCCTTCCTCAAAATAATAATCCATGCACCTTATCGGATAACTCATCTCGTTTGGCATCAAACAATGCCTTTATCGTACAGTTTTCTTCAATCCCGCCATAAACCAGGATAAAACCGCCTTCCATCTCCTTTGACTCCTTCGCAAGGCTCAAAGCACCGCCTTTTTTCGCTGCAGCGCCCTGAATCTCAGCCTCGAATCCTGCCGGCATACGGCCTAAGTCACGGGCTGAAAAATAAATCACGCCGGACTCTCCCAGTACAAACTCATCCAGCATCCTGCGGATCATATCAAAATATGCCTCTGCATCCAGAGCCAGAATTCTGTTATATGCCTTGTTCAGCACATTCGCAATGACATCCTGCTTTGCCCGCAGGAGCATCTGTTTGCGCTGCATCTCACAGGAAGACGCAACTCTCTGTGCATAATTAACGGCATCTTTTTCCGCCTTATCGGAGATTTTCTCAACCTGCGCTGCCGCCTCTGCTCTGGCAGCATCTAATATCTCTTCTGCCTTTGCCTTAGCCTGCGCAATATTCACTTCCGCTGAGTGGGCCGCCTCATCCAGGATCTGACTTTTCATATTGTCTAATCCACTCATTTATAAGCTCTCCCTTTCATTCTTTATACTACGTGGCCACAGATACCTCCGGCCATCGTTATCCTGCTGCCTGATCTGTCCCGTAATTAAACCGGAATAGCTGAAACTGCGAGGAATGAGATAAGAAGTGCCAGAATCGCATAGGTCTCAACCATTGCAGGGAAAAGCATTGCTTTACCGAACTGGTCCGGCTTCTTAGCGATGATTCCGATTGCTGCTGCAGAAGTCTTGCCCTGTGACTTTCCGGAGATCAGGCCGACAATACCGATTGGAAGGCATGCTGCCAGAATCATAAGACCTGTCTGTACAGAAATATCCACAACTCCTCCTCCGAGAAGGCCGATCTTGGACAGTGTAACGAATCCGATGATCAATCCATAAAGACCCTGAGTACCCGGAAGCAACTGCATAATCAATACTTTAGCAAACTTACTTGGGTCCTCTGACATAACACCTGATGCAGCCTGACCTGCAATACCAACTCCGAGTGCTGAACCTGCTCCTGCAAGCAATACCGCAACCGCTGCGCCGAGAAGCGCATAAACAATACCTAACTGACTCATAAATTTGTTTCCTCCTTAATATCTGCATATTTTGTATTTTCTTTAAACGGGTTGAATGCGCGTCCGCCGCCTTCGTAGAACTTTCCAAAGAACTCTACAAACTGCAGACGGTTTGTGTGCACATATGCACCCAAAAGATTAATCGCTATATTGAACGTATGGCCTACTATGAAGGCAAATATGAATACAATCACACCAAATACGCTCTTACCGGCCATACTCCCCATCTGGTTGACAACAGAAGCGATAACGCCTGTCGCCAGTCCCAGGGCGAGAAGTCTTGAATATGAAAGTACATCGCTGAGCCATCCGCTGACGTTATACAGATCGTACGCTCCAAGCGCGAGCCGAAGCCCGATATTCTTCTTTGCCCTTCCTGACATCAGAAGGATGCCGGCGGCACCTGCTATTGCCAGTACTTTACCAAGTGTAACAGCCACCGGCGGGAATGTGATGGACATCTGTGCGATAGACGCAAACAGTTCACTCGGGACAAGCATGATCAGAAGTCCGATCAGAAGCATGAACCAAAGGACTACGTCACAGAAGAAATCCATGTACCTTTTGTCCCTTATGCACATGTAACCTTTGATGCCCAGTCCTACAAACAGATGGATCACACCAAACAGCATGGAATATATCAGCAGTCTCATAGGCTCATCCAGCGGAACAAACCATACGGCCGGGATTCCGACCTCGTGTCCGAAGAATGTCCTTGACACTACATTAATCACATCTCCAAAATATCCCCCGAACATGACTCCCCAGAACAGAGTGGAAAGGCCGCACCAGAAGAATAACTGAATCGATGTCTTCATGCCCTTTCCCATTCTTGGGAACTTCAATATCAGGACTCCGCATGCGATAGCAACAATTGCTCCGTATGCCGCATCTGAAAGCATTAAACCAAACAGAAAAACGTAGAAAAATGACATGATCGCTGTCGGGTCCATTTCTCCTTTTCCAGGGAGCCCGAACGCCTCGAGGATTCCCTCGGCGCTGGATGAGAACTTATTATTCTTCAGAAGTACAGGTGCTTCCTCATCTTCCTTAAGTTCTTCCACATCCACAACACAGTCATATTTGTCTGCCAGAGCCTTCTGTACCTTTGGAACCGCTTTTGCAGGTACATATCCGCTGATCAGGAAAGTACGCTCCGACTGCGGCAGCTGCCCCAGTACTTCATACTTATCTGCACGGACACGGAAATAATCTGCCAGCAGTTTCAGTCCCTCACGGTTCGCCGCAAGGTCAGATACTTCTTTCTCGATTTCAGCGATTCTTCCCTTAATTTCAGAAATCTCCGCTTCCATCTCCTCTTTTGCCTTTGCCGGAATCTCGCCAATCATCTGGGACGGCTTTGCAAAACCTATGCTGCGCAGCGCCTCTTCAAGCTGCTGTGCATCATTCCTTAAGCAGAATACCGTCAGATAGGTGGTATCCTGTTCCGCCGAGATGATATGGAAATCTGCCTCAAGTTCCGGAGCCTGTGCCGCCAGCATGGCGTATACATTCTCCAGCGTCAGCATGCCGGGCATGGTTCCCGGAATCATAACGATGTGCTCTGTCCCCGGAAAATTCATGGGTACATCCAGTTTCAGCCAGGGCATCAGACTTTCAATGCTGTTCTCAATCTTCAGGATGTTGGCATGCTGTTCTGCCTTTTCCTTGTCCAGCGCCTGAATTCTCTTTGCCTTCTTCAAAAGCTCGTCCTTATCCTCGATAATGGACTGGTACTTTTTCTGATCGACAAGGTCTTTCCCCGCCAGCGATGACAGCATAGACTGCTTCACCGGTGCATACTGCTGCAGGATGTCCAGTGCCTGGTCAGCCGATGCGGCTGCCTTGTCAAAACTCATCCTGGCATTCCCTGTATCCATCCGGCGGAAGTGTTCGTCTTCCTCGAGCACATGGTTGATCTCCATAACGCCCATACTCTGTAGTTTCTCAAGAATGGCCTTTCGGTCTTTCTTCAATGCGCAGATACTCATTCGTTGCATCTGCAATACTGCCATAATACTATCCCTCCTTTATCCCGCTTTTCTCCTGCCGGCCGCTCAACACGCCATCCTTAAGCAAAGATGCCGGTACCGGCTCAGGTCTAAACCAGTTGTGATATCACGAGACTTACTGCCTCATCTTCCCTGGATGCTGCAGTTTCTTTTAATGTCCTGATCTCTTTCTCAACATCAGACATTGCTTTCTCTTGAGCTTGTGCACCTTGTTCTTTCGCATTCTCCATTATGGCATCTGCTTTCTTACGAACCTCCAGAATCTGTCCGGCTTTCAGATCTTCAGCCTGCTTGGACGCCTCTTCCAGTATTCCTTTACACTGTACTTCGGCATCTTTTACAATTGCCTCGGCCTTAGCCTCTGTCTCTCTAATCACCTGAATGGTTTCTTCTACCATATATTAGTCACCGCCTTTCTACGTACACAATTTTAGGATATCATACATCTTGTTGATAGTCTACAATGAAATATTGACTTTTTCTTTAGAAATTGTGCATAATTTTTGTATGGTCTGCCTAAAAATTTATGATATCTATTTATAATGCATCTGTTTCCGGTTTTATTATACCCAATTTTTGTAATTACATAATGCCCCGTGTCATCCACAGGGCATTTTATACTCCGTTTATAACTGCTCAGAACCATGAACAGTTACCTCCATTTACTTATTGCAGAACACTTTCCACTCAGGTCATGATAATTAACCCAGTTTTTCCCTAAGCATGGCAGCCGCATTTTTTACAAGCTGTTCCATTTCCTCCGGGGATGCATCCTGGCTGATGTCCCTCCACACTTTGATGTCACGGCCCACTTCACCACCCATTTTAATAAAAGGCTCCATGACTACCGCTCCCTGATAATGAATCTCTTTCAGTGCACCGGTGATCTCATCCCACGGCATTCTGCCGTTTCTTGCCGGAGGCCTGCGGTTGGACTCTCCCACATGGAAATGGCCGAGCCTGCCGCCGACAAGCCTGATTGCGTCTGCGAAACTGTCTTCTTCTATATTCATGTGGTAGGTGTCAAGCAGGATCTTGCAGTTGGGACTATCCACCATGTCCACATATGCCATTGCCTCTTTCGCCGTATTTACCAGTGAAGACTCGTAGCGGTTTACGACTTCCACTGCAAATGTAATTCCAAGCGCCTCGGCCGCCTTCATGATCTCTTTTACAGAGTTCACACTGCGTTGGATTACAGCGCTTTTATCAACAACACCCGTAGTAAAAGGCTGGTTCCATGCCCCGATATCTACACCGGAATACATGTTGGCACCCATTTCACTCATAATTTTAAATGTATCCAGGGTAAACTTAATCCCTCTGTTCCTGACATTTTCATCTTCACTTGCCAGGTCCTGGTCTGCCCCAAGTCCCACCGAAAATGTGAGTGTGATGCCGTTTTCCTTTGCCGTTTCTGCGATCGCATCCCGTTCCTTCTTCGTCAGTGCAAGCAGAGGCGCGGGTGCAACTTCCAGTATATCCAGCCCGATCCGCTTAATCTGCCCGATCTGCCTGATAAAGTCAGTGTTCCAGTCTGTATTAAAGTATCCGAAGTGAATTCCTATTTTATTCATTGTATTTCGCCTCTCTTAAAATTTCAGATATCATTGATTATCTTCTCAGTTCTTTTTTCAGGTCACGGATCGTCGTATGTTCATCTATATAGATCGTTTCAATCCCCATTGCCTCCCCCCAGCCGCCAAGCTGGTCAGCCGTGAGATCGTATGTCATGACTGTATGATGTGCCCCTCCGGTCATGAGCCATGCCTCCAGCCCGGTCTCAAAATCCGGTTTCGGAGTCCAGAACGCGGTTGCTACCGGGAGGTTAGGCATAGGTTTTTCTGTTTTTTTGCAGGTAACATCATTAATGACCAGCCTGAAATTATCTCCCATATCAATCAGTGAGGCTGCAATGGCGTCTCCTTCTTTTGCGGTAAACACCAGCCTCGCCGGATCTTCCCGTGCACCGAGCACGAGTGGGTTTACCCGGATACTGACCGGGCCATCCGCGATGGAGGGACAAATTTCCAGCATATGTGTCTCCAGAATCCCCTGTCTGCCCGGGACAAGATTATATGTATAGTCCTCCATGAAGGATGTTCCTTTTGCATCTGCCATCCCCGCCGTCATCAGCTTGACGAGCCTAAGGAGCGCCGCAGTCTTCCAGTCCCCCTCAGCTGCAAATCCATAGCCTTTTGCCATCAGCCTCTGCATAGCCAGACCCGGCAGCTGTTTTAAGCTGCCTAAATCCCCAAAGTGGGTTACGACTGCCTGATAGTCCTTCTCCTTCATAAACCGTTCAATTCCAAGCTCTATCTGTGCCTGCACCTCCACATGGCGGCGGAATTCTGAAGGATCCCTTCTATCTAATATGATGCCATATGTTTCATAATACTCATCCGTGAGTGCATTCACATCGGACTGGGATACCGCGCTTACAGCTTCGGCAGCCTCGTTGACCGGATAAGTATCTACTTCCCACCCGAACCGTATCTGCGCATCCACCTTGTCGCCTTCTGTATCTGCCACATTTCTCATGTTATCCGAAAGCCTGAGTACTCTGAGATGGCTGCTCTCGATAATCCCCGCTGCCGTGCGCATCCAGCCGCCTATCTTTTTCTGTACAGATTCCGCACTCCAGTGTCCTGCCACGATCTTATGTTCCAGCCCCATCCTTGCAAGCATGTAGGCAAATTCCCTGTCGCCGTGGGCGGACTGGTTGATATTGATAAAATCCATGTCCAGCGTATCATAAGGGATTTCCTCATTAAACTGCGTGTGCAGATGTAAAAGCGGTTTTCTCAATTCTTTCAGTCCTAAAATCCATGATTTCGCCGGTGAAAACATATGCATCCACGCGATAATGCCTGCACACTCTTCATCCTCATTCGCCTCGTGAAAAGTCTTCCTGATTGTCGGATTCGATATCAGTGTCGGTTTCAGGACAATCTCAAACGGTACCAGTCCGGAACGGTTCAATTCGTCTACAATGATCCTGCTGTGTTCCGTAACGACCTGTATCTCGGCATCCCCATACAGGTCAACGGAACCGGGGCAGAACCAGAATTTATAATTTCGCTGTAATTCCATCTTTTCGCCTTTCTATTTCTTTTTTATTGCTTCTTTCACCCGCTCTGCAATCTTCTCAGGTGTAAAGCCAAATCGTTCTCTTAAGTATGCCTCGGAACCGACCTCACCAAACTCGTCTCTCGTACCGATACGTTCTACAACCGTCGGACAGTGCTCCCCTAAATACTCTGCAACCGCCGAACCAAGCCCGCCGTACACAGAATGATTTTCTGCTGTTACGATAGCGCCGGTCTCTTTTGCACATTTCAATACTAATTCTTCATCGAGCGGCTTCACGGTAAACATATCCACAACTGTAGCATCAATACCTTCTGCCGCCAGAAGCTCTGCCGCCTGAAGCGCAATCGTCACCAGCCGTCCGCAGGCAATAATGGAAGCATCTTTTCCTTCCCTGAGTACAATGCCCTTTCCAATCTCAAATTCCGCGTCTTCATCATAGACAGCTATATTATCCGCAAGCGGTGTTCTGTAATAAGAGATTCCTTTCATATTGATGGTCCTGCCCAGAAGCTTGTTAAACTGTACACCGTCAGCGATATCAAAAATCCGGCAGTCCGGAACCGTCCGCATCATCGCGATATCTTCAAATGCCATATGTGTCCCGCCCCAGTATGTCTGCTTATATCCCGGTTCACTGCCGATGATATTGAGCGTTTTTTTCGCATAGGCGCCGGATAAAAATATCTGGTCGAACCCCCTGCGCGTCACAAAGGAAGCAAAACTGTGGATGACCGGTTTCAGTCCCATCACAGACATTGCAGCCGCTGTGCCGATCATGTTTCCTTCGGCAATTCCGCACCTGAGTACCCGGTCCGGATATTTGGCAGCCAGATCCCAGAGTCCCGCACCGAATGCAAACATAAGGTCAGCATCAAGGTACACAACATCCGGATCGTTTTCCAGCATATTTTCTAAGTTCTCAAGAAACTGTTCTGTAATTGCTTTTTTTTCATATTCACCGTTATAAATTGTTTTCGCCATTATATGTACCTCCTCACAGACTGGCCTTTACTTCTTCAAGTTCTGCCAGACACTTATCTGCCAGTTCCCTGTCGACAGGAATCATATGGTTGAACACCATTTCCTCTATGCACTTCACACCGCTGCCCTTCGTGCCGTCAAGTACGATCATGGCCGGCTTGTCCCCCTGGTTCTCCCTGACATTTGAAAAGGCGTCCTGGATCGCTTCCGGGTCATTCCCTTTTACTGTCAGTGCATACCATCCGAAAGAACGGAATTTATCTTCTATGTCAAGAAGGGACATGCATTCATCCGTGGTCCCGTCTATCTGTTTCTTATTCCAGTCCACGATGCCGACCAGATTGTTAAGCTTATACTGGTGTGCATACATAGCGGCCTCCCAGATCTGGCCCTCCTGTATCTCACCGTCTCCCATGAGGCAGTATATCCGGTTGGGCAGTTTCTTCAGTTTCGCTCCCTGGGCCAGTCCGTTTGCAAGGGAGAGTCCCTGTCCAAGGGAACCCGTGGATGCATCAATACCCGGTGTGCGAAGCCTGTCACAGTGGCTGGGAAGTCTCGTACCACCCTCGCAGAGTGTATCCAGCCAGTCTATCGGGAAATATCCCTTCAAAGCTAATGCCGCAAATACCGCGGGGCCCGCATGGCCCTTCGATACAACAAGCATATCGCGGTCTTTCTTCCCGGGATCCTTTGGATCAATTTTCATCTCCCCGTTATATAGCACAGCCAGTACATCAGCGATGGAAAGACAGCCGCCTATGTGCCCAAACCCTCTTTTTTCGAGGCATTTTACTGTTGCAATCCTGACTTCATTTGCAAATGCTTTCAGTTCTTTTCCTGTCATATCCTTACCTCCCGCCCTGCTATACATGGATCTCTTTTACCATTGCATTAATGGCGTCAATATAGTAGTTAATATCCTGTCCGACCGTTACACTGTCAAATCCCTGTGAAAGCCTGGTATTGGCAACCTCTGCATTCGCGCAGTATATAATAGTAAACTTGCCGGCTGCCTTCACTGCTTTCACGATTCTCTCCATTGCAGCCTGAAATTCAGGCTTGTCGAACTGTGTCGGAATTCCCATTGCCACAGACAGGTCATATGGCCCGACAAAGATTCCGTCCACCCCGTCAACTTTGGCGATCTCCTCGATATTCTCCAGACATCCCATCGTCTCGCACTGCGGAACAAGCAGGGTTTCCCTGTTGCAGACAGCGAAATAATCGTTGATGTCACCCGCCGCATGTTCCAGATATCCATATCCTGCACCTCTTGCAAAGGCTACGCCGCGCTGTCCGAGCGGATAATATTTTGCATATTCAACGAGCTTCTGAATCTCTTCGATTGAATGTACCTGTGGGATAATCAGCCCGCCTGCACCGATATCCAGCATCTTCAATACGGAATTCCGGTTTGAGTCTTTCACTCTTACGAGTGCGGTCGTGTCATGAAGTTCAGCCGCCCTTAACATAGACATGACACTTTCCACATCAAACGGGCCGTGCTCCGTATCGATCAGCATATAATCCAAATCCGTCAGGGCAAGCGCCTCTGCCACATTTGCATTTCCTGCCTCAAAAAAAGTACCGACTGTTTTCTCACCGTTCATAATTTTTTCTCTTAATAAATTTTTCATCTTTCTACGCTCCTATTCCTAATGCTTTTTTGTTTACTATGTTTTCCGGGTTCCTGCCGTTCAAAATATCGACCGCTGTTTGTGCGAGGACTGCCATCATCTGTTCCTCTGCCTCAACCGAGTTATAGGCGGCGTGCGGGGAGCAGATGATTTTTCCCGTCTCGAAGAGAGGGTGCCCCGGCTCACTGACTGGCTCATTTTCCACAACATCCAGCGCTGCTGCGCGGACTTTACCAGACTTTACCGCCTCCATCAGGTCATCCACTGCGATAATCGGACCTCGTGAGGTGTTGACGATCATAACACCGTCTTTCATCTTTGCAATCGTCTCTTTATTAATGAGGTGATAAGTACTGTCAAACAAAGGTGTGTGAATCGTAATGACGTCCGAAACCTCCAGAAGTTCATCCAGATCTGCCTTTTCAGCACCGTAATCGGTTATCACAGATTCGTCGAGGTACGGGTCATAGACCACCATGTGGAATCCAAATCCCTTTGCAAAGTCCGCCGTGCGTCTGGCGATATTGCCGAACCCTACGAAGCCAAGTGTCTGGCATGCCAGACGGTGGGGTTTGAATCCTGCGTTTGCAAGCCATTTCCCTTCTTTCACCAGATCATTAAAAAATACAATCTGCCGCTCCATTGCCAGTATCATCGCAATGGTATGTGTAGCGACCTCGTCCAGACAATGCGTCGGGCTGTTGCATACCTTAATGCCGCGCTCCGTTGCCGCATCCACATCAATAACATCGTATCCGATGCCATACCTGAGAATTACCTTACAGTTCGTCAGCGCATCCATGATCCTCGGCGTAATCTTCCGGTATATGACCAGAAGTGCATCCGCATCCCTGCACTTTTCAATAATCTCATCCTCTGTCTGGCAATCTTCCAGAACAAATTCAATTCCATTTTCTTCAAAAATCTTTTGCTGAATGCTGAAGTCCAGACCATCAGCTGAATTCTTATCTACTACAATTGCTTTCATTGCTTAAGCCTCCATTTTTCAAGTTTTTTTGTTTAATTTCCTGCTAACGCATAAACAGTTTTGGCAGGAACAGGGATATTGCCGGCAGGTATGTAATCAAAAGCAGGTCGATAATCATGACCACAATAAACGGGACAATCCCCTTAATCACTTCTGAGAGCTGGGCCCCTCCGACACGGCTGGCGACAAACAGGTTGATGCCGAGCGGTGGTGTGATAAATCCAATCGCAAGGTTTACGACCATAACGATTCCGAAATGAATCGGGTCTACACCGACTGCTGTAACGATCGGCAGGAAAATCGGTGCCAGTATCATGATTGCACACAGCGTTTCCATGAAGCATCCGACAAAAATCAGGACAACATTGATCAGAATCAGGATCACAATCTTATTGGCATTCAGTCCGGTAATCGCATTTGCCACGAGTGTAGGGATCTTCGCGACTGCCAGTACCTTTGTAAATACGGCCGCACAGCCGATAACCAGCATGATCGTGGAAGTTGTTACCACGGCTGACTTGATAACCTTGACCGCTTCCTTCAGTGTCAGCTCCTTATAGACAAATACCCCAACGATGAACCCGTATGCCGCTGCAACTGCTGCCGCTTCTGTAGGTGTAAAAATACCACCGTAGATACCTCCCAGAATAATAACCGGGCAGATGAGCGCCCATTTCGCATCCCAGAGTACTTTTCCGGCCCTTTTCCACGAAAACGGCTCCTTGTCCCCCTGATATCCTCTCTTTTTGCAGTAGAAATAAGAGTATGCAATCAGAGTCAGGCCGATCAGGATTCCCGGTACGAACCCGGCCATGAACAGTTCCGAAATCGACTGGTTTGTGGATACACTGTAGATAACCATCGGGATACTCGGTGGAATAATAACACCAATACTTCCGGCCGCCGCAATTACTGCCAGCGTGAACTTCTTGTCATAACCTGCCGCGAGCATCGACGGGATTACCATACCGCCCACAGCGGCAACCGTTGCAGGTCCCGAACCGGAGATTGCTGCAAAAAACATACATACTACAACGGTCACAATCGCAAGCCCGCCTGTAAATCTGCCGAAGAAGACCCTTGCACTGTCCATCAGACGTCTGGAGATGCCCCCGCCGCCCATCATTTCGCCCGCAAGTACGAAAAACGGGATCGCCATTGTCGTAAAGGAGTCGGAACTGGTCACCAGATTCTGTACAATATATCCTGTCGTCAGGTCGCCGGAATACAGGATGGCTGCAAGAGAAGCCAGACCAAGTGCAATGGCTACGGGTACGTTCAGAATCAGAAGTATAATCATGACACCAAAGAGTACGAGACTAATCATTCATTTCCACCCCCTTCTTATAATTCTGTACACGCAGGATGATTGTCTGTATGCAGCGTATTGAGGATAAAATATATCCTACAGCGGGCGCCAGATAGATGAAATACATCGGGATGGACATCGCCGGGGATACCTGTCCGGACCTGATTACCTTTCCCAGCAGCATCCAGCCCGTCACTACCACGAACACACACCATCCCAGAGAGATGATATCACCGATGATTACAATAACCGGCCTGATTTTCTTGGGAAACAATGACAGCGCCGCCTCTATTTTTACGTGTTTCCTCATTTTGATACCGTAAGAGATGGATATGAAAGTCATCCACACAAAAACATACCTTGCCAGCTCCTCAGACCAGGAGAGCGAGCTTTTAAACAAATAGCGCATGATTACCTGCACGACGATTGCGATTGTTGCCACACTCATAAGTACTGCAGAAATAATATCCTCTGCATGCTCATCTAAAAATTTCCAAAACTTGGACATGTCCTTACTCCTTCCTTTTCCCTTAACTACTCCGTTGTCTCCTCCAGGATTCTCCTGAACAGCTCGGGATGCTCTACTTTTGTTTCCACCAGACTGTAAATATCCGAAACAGCATCCCGAAACTGCTGTTTTTCCTCATCGGTCAGTGATATGAGGGTAACCCCTTTGTCCTGCATCTCCTGCACTGCGTCCTTGTCGTACTCTGCCGTTTTTTCACGCTGCACCGAAACACCATAGGCGCCTGCTTCCTCGATGATTTCTTTTTCCTCGTCAGTCAGCTTGTCGTAGCTGTCTTTACTCATCAGAAGCAGATAAGGGGTATATACATGGTTTGTCTCGATAATGTATTTCTGTACCTCATAGAAACGGTTATCCCTGTCTGTTACAAATGGATTGTCCTGTCCGTCCACCGTCTTCTGCTGAAGCGCGGTAAACAGTTCCGAGAATGCCATCGGCGTCGGGCTAGCTCCGAGGGCCTTCCATGTTTCAATATGTACCTCGCTTTCCATGACTCTGACTTTCAGGCCTTTCAGGTCAGATGGTGAATGGACCTCCTTCGCTGCAGTTGAGAGCTGACGGAATCCGTTTTCAGGAAATCCCAGTACCTTAAATCCGATATCTTCCATCCCTGCCGCAATCTCCTGCCCGATCTCACCATCCAGAATTTCCTGGGCCTGTGCGGAATCTTTAAACAGAAACGGGGCATCAAACACATTCAGGTCCGGGTAAAACGCAGCAACGGGTGTTGTGGAAACAATACACATATCGATATTTCCATACTGTACGGTCTCTGCAACTTCCCGGTCACCGCCCAGCTGCCCGTCCCCGTACACATCAATCTCCATCTTTCCGTCTGACAGTTCCTTAATCCGCTCCTGCATAGCCTCCGCCATATCAACCTGTGACTGGTTCGTATTGATAGAAAGCTTCAAACGCCTGACACCGTCCTTGTTTCTGCCGCACCCTGCCGTCATAACAATCGAAAACAGGAATACAAATACTAACATGAGATTTACAAATTTTCTTCGCTTCACCTTTTACCTCCCACTTTCTTCTTATACTCATTACTTCAAATCCATTATGGCTTCCTTTATGGCCCTGACTTATAACAACCCAGCCCGAGCATTGGAACTTTCGTTTTATTCCGCATTGTCTTATATTCCATAGCTGACCTCCTTTGTTTTTTATTAGTTTCTCCCTTTCTTCTTTCACAATTATATAAATCTAACAGAAACTGTGTCAAAATAAGTGCTTTTATTTATATTTTTTGCTTTTTTTGTTTGTGTTGGAAAGCATTTACTTCAATTTATTGTTCATATTGCACTTTAATTTTTATTTTTTTCTTTCACAGTGTACATTTTCAACAAATACAGGTTCTTTTGTGGGGGATACTGCCGATTTGTAATAGAATTATATGTATAAAAATAAGGCCCCCTGCAATGGGAACCTGACCGGTATCCTCACTGTAAAGTGCCTTATCTTCCAATTATTATATTTTACCATAAATACTAAACTCGTTAAATACCTCGCCAAGTGCGAGCATTATACCTCGAAACATGTCTTTACTTTCTCAGCCGTGACATTGTCCCGTACATTCGCTGTATATCGTTGCGCATCTCATCCTCCGCCAGCAGCGGCAGGTGGTTTTTCAGCATATTAAATATGGACTTGTGGTGTTCCGAGCCACTCCCCATATCATGCTCCTGAAAACACTCCTCATAGGCCAGCTGGTTGAGCTGATTACGATAGCACGCCAACGGGCATTCTATAGACTTGTACATGCTGACCAGATAAGGATTACGGGATGCCTTGATAATAATCTCATGAAATTGTTTATCGGTTCTCGTGTACTCTCTCTGGTTCAGTGTCCTGTCAATTTCCTCGAATTTACTAATGAGTTCTTTTAGCTGCTGCAGTTCCGCAGGTTTGATCCGCTTGGCTGCCTGATATGCCGCTTTGGGCTCCAGAGTCATCCTTGCTTCATAAATCCACAGGCATTCCTCGTAAGAAATCGGCTTTACATGGACAGTTTTACCTACACCCCGGACGAAAATACCGTCATCAACCATATCGGAAAGCGCAACCTTGACAGGGGACCGGGAGACATTCAGTTCTTTTGCAATCTTGGACTCAATGATCTTGTGCTCCGGCAGGAGATGTCCCTCAATTACCTCCTGATACAGTTCCTGGTAAATCAGGCGGCTGAGAATCGCGAAGGGATTGTTCTCCATCTCCTGCTGCACATTCTTTTTAAAATCATCACTTAATACATATTCTGTCATTGCTTATCCTTCTTTTACCAGCTTAAATGGTGAAGATGCCCTTCCAGGTTCATCCCCGCAAACTGATTCTGTCTCAGCGCTTCATAAAGAATGATTGCCACAGAATTTCCCAGATTTAATGAGCGGATATCTCCGACCATCGGGATCCGGATGCATGTGTCCTTATGCTCCACCAGAATCTCTTCCGGGATCCCGGCGCTCTCTTTGCCAAACATAATAAAGCAGTCAGGCTCATACTGGACTTCTGTATAAACTTTGGAAGCCTTTGTCGTTGCCATGTAGATCTTTGCTCCCGGATTTTGTTCCATGAAGTCATTATAATCAATATAAGTCCTCACATCCAGATCGGACCAGTAGTCCATCCCTGCACGCTTTAAAGCCTTTTCATTCAACTTGAACCCGAGCGGTTCGATCAGATGGAGACGCGTATTCGACGCCACACAGGTCCTGCCTATGTTGCCTGTGTTTGCCGGAATTTCCGGCTCATGCAGTACGATATTGAGCATGGTCACTTACCTCTCATTCCTAAGACGCTGTATAAAGCTGCCCAGACGCCCCAGTGCTTCTTTTAAATCATCCAGTGAATACGCATAGGAAATACGCAGAAATCCTTCTCCACACTCACCAAATGCTGTCCCCGGCACGACAGCCACTTTTTCTTCGTTCAGAAGACGGGTTGCAAACTCTTCCGATGTCATGCTGAATTCCTGAATACTCGGGAATACATAGAATGCGCCAAACGGCTCAAAGCATTCCAGCCCCATGCGTGCAAATTCATGCATCAGGAAACGCCTCCTCTGATTGTAGGATTTCCGCATTTCTTCTACTTCTTCTTCACAGTTTCTCAGGCCTTCGATCGCCGCATACTGGCTGTTCGTCGGCGCGCACATGATCGCAAACTGATGGAGCTTGATCATCTGTTCAATGATTGCCTCTGGTCCGCAGCAGTAGCCGAGACGCCACCCCGTCATAGCAAAACCTTTAGAAAATCCGTTGATTACGATGGTTCTCTCACGCATCCCCGGAAGGCTTGCTATGGAAACATGCTGTGTGCTGTAAGTCAGTTCCGAATAAATTTCATCGGAAATCACGTACAGGTCATGTTCCTTTACAAATTCTGCTACCGGCTCCAAGTCTTCCTTTGTCATGATGGAACCTGTAGGGTTGTTCGGAAATGGCATGATCAGAACCTTTGTCTTCGGAGTTGTATATTTTTCCAGATCTTCTACCGTCAGCTTGAACTCGTTCTCATACTGAAGCGGAATCACTACCGGCACGCCGTCTGCCATGACTGTACACGGCAGGTACGATACATAGCTTGGCTGCGGGATCAGGACCTCATCCCCCGGATCGAGCATGCAGCGCAGGCCCACGTCAATGGCCTCACTTCCGCCGACTGTGACAAGTGTCTCATTCTTTGGATCATATTTGATATGTATTTTTCTTTCTAAATATTTACAGATTTCATTTCTTAATTCCTGCAGTCCGGCATTGGACGTATAGAAGGTGCGGCCTCTTTCCAGTGAGAAAATACCTTCCTCGCGTATGCGCCACGGAGTATCAAAATCCGGTTCTCCCACACCAAGGGAAATCGCGTCTTCCATCTCGTTTGCCACGTCAAAAAACTTCCGGATACCGGACGGCTCGATTTCTATTATTTTCTTTGATAATGGATTTCTCATCAGGGCGTCACCAGCATCCTTTCTGATTCTTTCTTCGGTACAAGAATCGTTCCGTGGTCTTTATATTTTTTCAGGATAAAATATGTCGCAGTGCTGATCACAGATTCGATCGGGGATAATTTTTCAGATACAAACCGGGAAACTTCCTTCAGAGTCTTTCCCTCCAGTGTTACGAGCAGGTCATATCCCCCTGAAATCAGGTAAACTGCGTGTACTTCCGGATAATTGTAGATTCTCTCTGCAATCCGGTCAAACCCCTGGTTGCGCTGCGGCGTCACACGCACTTCGATCAGCGCAGTCACCGTCTCTACTCCCGCTTTATCCCAGTCAATCAATGTATGATATCCGCAGATGATCTTTTCTTTCTCCATGTCTGCGATCTCGTTTGCTACCTTAACCTCATCCACTCCAAGCAGAACCGCAAGTTCGCCAAGGTTTACCCTGCTGTTTGTTTCCAGATATCTTAGAATTTCGTTCCTCAAGTTATCCATAACTATTACCTCCTAAAAAATGTCTGTTTTTATTTTATCTCAATGACAATTCCGCTCCCGCCATAGCATCAGTTCATCGGGTGCGGGTCTGTCCAGATACCTTTGTTCTTCACCGCTTGTGATCACCCGGGCATTACCGTCCGTGGCAACCCCAAGCCTGACGGCTCGTGCGCCGGCCCCTTCCAGGGCTTTTACGACCGCATCACCGTTCTTTGCCGTGATCAGAAAACTTCCTGCAGAAGTCATCTGGTACGGATTCAGATTATAAAATTCACAGATCTCGACAGTCTCCTGCCGGATTGATATTTTTGAAAGTTCTGTCTCCATCCCGATACCGGAAGCTTCTGCCAGCTCCCAAAGTGCCGCCAGAATTCCCCCGCTGCCGATCTGGTGAATGGCAGCCGCACCGGCCTTTCCTGCCGCGGCAATGGCTTTGGCGGCAAAGAGTTCTTTCTTCTGTTCCTTCAGTTGTCTGATGAAGGAAGGGACAAAACGTCCGCTTAACTCCTCTTCCCGCTCCGCCAGTATTCTTAAAGTGCCCTCCAGGGCAATGTGGCCGCACAGCAGGATATCCTGCCCCGCTGCCGCATCTTCTGTACGCAGAATGCTGTCCCCGGCGGCTTCTCCTGTGGCTGTTGCGATTGTCAGGATCTGGTTTACACAAGGATTGGTCTCCGCCTTCAGGCATGTCAGCTGGATACCGGCCTGCATGCAGACAGCATCCATAGAACCTGCCAGAGCCTTTAACTGCGCCTCAGTCGCAGAGAGCGGCAAAATCAGCTGTACCGACACCCCGATTACTTCCGCTCCCCGGGATGCCACGTCATTTACCGCCTTTAATATGGCATAATCCGCACATTCCGGCACATTCCCAGACGTATCCGCCGTTGCCGTCACGACAATACCGCCGTCTGCCATGCGCAGCGCCGTGCACGGCTCTTCCATAGAAGGAGTGAAGAGTGCTTCTTCCCGCCTGCTGTTCAATTGTCTTCGCACAGACCGTTTCCATGCGGTCTGAGAGATATTTCCTGCCTTCATGACTCCTCCTTTCTGCCGGCTCCTGCTTTAAACGCCGTCTGCTGTTCCTGTTCCGTCTGTCGTTTCATTTGTACCGGCTGCCCCGTCTGCTATTCCATTTGTGTCTGCTGCCCCGTCCGATTCACCCGTCTGGGAAACATTTCCGGTGCCGATCAGCTGCTGGATCATATTCATAATCTGGCTTTCGTCCTGTGACAGGATTGCCTGATTCATCTTTTCTGTATCTGCCTCGTTTGCAGAAGCCGTTCCGACCGCAACTGTTTCCTTTGAAGGCACATACTGGCTGTTATTAATTACATCACGGCTGACTTCTTCGCCATCTACATACACCACTTTCCACAACTGCGCGGACACAGCCGCCTGAGCCTGGCTTAACGTGTAATAATTGCCAATACTGTCGTCTGTAGCTATAAACCGTTTCCCGTCCGGCAGGTCCGTTCCCGTCGTCTCGCTGACAAACTCCAGCGTCCTTCCGGAATCTCTTGTATCTTTACCGTATATATTAAACGTAATATTACCATCTGCGAGTACACCTTCGATATAAACCGGTGTCTCCAGATTATTTTTAAACCTCAGATCCAGTACGTCATCCGCAATCGCCGCGTCCTGCGACGGCTGCACATAGGATACAAGCATGGTATGCGGGGACCGCTGCGTTACTTCCAGTTCCGAATACAGCACTGCATTATACAGGGTCGTGGATACCTGGCAGATTCCGCCGCCCATTGACTGGACAACTTTATCATCCTCATAAGATGCCGCTTCGGTAAATCCATTCTCCTCTGTATAAGGTTCCATTGCCTCATTCGCGGAAAACTCTTCCCCCGGCTTTATAATGGCACCGTTGATATGGTCTGCCCCGCTCTCTATGTTCTGTGACCTGCCTGAACCATCACTTCCATAATACGTCGTGTAACTTCCGAGAAGGTCCGTCATATCTTTCAGGTCTTTTTTCGTAACCTCCGGATCCGAATAGGTCAGGGCCGCCTTAATCGTCCCACCTTTGCCATTCCAGTCTGAGCCAAGAAACTTGTTAATACTTTTAACTGTCTTCTTTGTATCCACAACTTCCCCCGGCTTCTCTTCTATCACCTTAACATCGTTGCCATCCAGGGTTACTCTTGCATTTTCCGGAAGATTCAGCTGATCAGAAAAGGCCGCATTCAAAACTTTTCCGGCTGCTTTTTCCGATACTTGATAGGACACCTCGAAAACTTTCTCATTCTTATTCTTCTGGGCGCGCTTCAGGATCCTGTAACAGGAAAGTGCGTTCCCCTTTTTGCCGTAATCAACAGCTTCCTGAATCACGGCGTCCAGACCCTTCACCGTAAAGCCCAGCTCGCCTAAAGTAGTCTCACCTTTTCTGCCGTCTTCCAGCGACAGCTCCATCTTTTCATCTGCATAAGCAGACAGCTCCTCTTTCACCTTCTCCTTAGCTTTCTTAGCGTTCAGGCCGGATACATCGGTATTCCCGACAGAAACACCCTGAATAATGATACGCTCGTCAAACTTCCTGATATACCTGTGAAGAAAAAACTGTACACAGAGGATCACTACAAGTGCACAGAAAGCCACCTGAATCAAACGGAAAATCGCTTTTGCCTCCGATCTTCGTAATCTTCTCCTGCGTCTTCTTCTTTTGTTCCCCATACAAATCCCTCAAATTTCCTTAGAAACAATCCCGCTTGTCTGCTAAACAACCAGATACGGAATTACCATTGTCGCGACCATTGCCAGAATGATAACGATAACAACAATTGATATGATCTTTCTCACCTTTTTATTATATATGTTCATAAAATCCACCTCTTTTATCCGTCGGGCTGTCTGCCGGCGCTATACTTACCGTTAGTTAGGTTACATTTTATACTCTTTGCAATATTTTTGCAAGAAGCATTCCCTGCACTTCGGACTCCTTGCCGTGCAAATGGACCGGCCAAACGTAATGATCTGGATATTATAAAGAATCCAGTGATCCTTTGGCAGTTCCTTCATCAGGTCCTGCTCCACCTTATCCGGATCATCATTCTTCGTGAGACCGAGCCGTTTGGATATCCGCTTCACATGCGTATCCACCACCACACTCGGCTCATGGAAAATATTTCCCCGGATCACATTCGCAGTCTTCCTTCCCACACCTGCAAGAGAAGTCAGATCATCAATGTCAGACGGTACCTCCCCGCCGAACCGCTCAACCAAAGCCTTTGTACAGGCGATAATATTCTTCGCCTTATTATGATAGAACCCCGTCGGTTTAATATCCTGCTCCAGCTCCTTCAAATCCGCATTCGCGAACTTTTCAACAGAATCATATTTGCGGAACAAATCCTTCGTCACAATATTCACCCTCGCATCCGTGCACTGCGCACTCAGCATCGTAGCAATCAACAGCTGCCACGGCGTGCTGTGGTTCAGATAACAAACATATTCACGGCCATACTGGTCGTCAAGAATAGAAAGAATCTCCAAAGTCCTCTTCTTCATAACCCCTCCTTGGGGACGTAATATTTCTCACTTTTACTACGTCCCAAATTGATCTTAGTGGTGTACCTAAATGTAAAAAATCCTTGCCTGATTTGTTAGTATATCCCTGTTTTTATAGTCGAACAATAATAGTTTTCCACCTATTTTTTCAAGATGTGTCATCTTCCGCAGCTGACGTTTATCATATTGTTCATATCCCTTTAGATACCTGTGTTCGCTTGCCTCTCCGTCATAAAATTCTGATGCTTCTTCTTTTGTAACTGTATCATTACCCGCAAAACCGGGCCTGTTTTTCACATTATCCCTTAGATACAAATCCACAGTCAGTGCATTTCTGTAAATTTCCTCCCTGTCGGGATCATATTTAAGAATGAACTGATGCATAATCTCATAGCGTGTAATCCGGGAATGATTGATCATATGAAGGTTATTCTCCTCATAAAATTGGCTCAGTTTTTCATATATGGAAAAAGCATCTTCGAATTTTTTCTCCAATTCCTGAAGAGTATTCGAAAACTGCCCGCTGTTATAGTAAACCTCCACCATTTCTTCAATCCCCTTAAGGCGGATAACATCAACATAGGGCAGCCATTTTGTTGATAATACTTCAAACGGCGGACGATCCTGATATTGGAGCTCATATTTTTCAACATTCTGATACATAAAGGATCCCTTTAGGACCTTCAAAAACCCCAACTGCAGTTGTTCCGGCTTCAAAGAATACACATCATTAAAGGATTTTCGAAAACTGTTGTAATCCTCATAAGGAAGTCCTGCTATCAAATCTAAATGCTGATGTGTATTCCCTGCTATATGAATTCGATTTACAACCCGCTTTACCTCATCAAACTTCATAACACGGTGGATCTCACGTATCGTATCCTGATTGGTCGACTGAACCCCAATTTCAAGCTGGATCAGCCCGGGACGCATCGTCTCAATAAGCCTTAGTTCCTCTTCATTCAGCAGATCAGCCGCCACTTCAAAGTGAAAATTTGTTTTCCCTTTATCGTGCCGTGCAATATAGGACCAAACGGCCATCGCATGTTCGTGCCTGCAGTTGAATGTTCTGTCAACAAACTTCACCTGCGGAACCTCTGCATCAATGAATACCTGAAGCTCCTTTTTTACAAGCCCCAAATCCCTGAAACGAAGGCATTTATCAATCGAAGACAAACAATAACTGCAGGAAAACGGGCATCCCCTGCTGGATTCATAATATATAATCTTATTTTTAAACTTTCCCATATCATTATAAACAAACGGAACCTTACTCAAATCCATCACCTGACGACTCTGGTTTTCAACAATCTCCGACAGATTTTCATTATTCTTCCACACCCGGAACACAATTCCTTTAATATCATTTAAATTCTTAATTTTCCCATTATAATAGTCAAGAAGTTCATGAAAAGTCTCCTCACCTTCTCCACACATAATTCCATCCACCTGCGGATATGACTTCATAACCTGTCCCGCATTAAAAGAAACCTCCGGGCCCCCCAGCCAGATATGCACATGAGGCATTACCTTTTTCACCTCAACAAGCAGCTGACTTACAAAAGTAATATTCCACAAATAACAGGAAAAACACAGAATATCCGGAGACTTCTTAAAAATATCGGCCAGAATATCATCCACATCCTGATTAATCGTATATTCGGCGATCTCTACATCCTGCGTATAACAGGAAGCGTAGCTCTTCAAACTATAAACCGCCAGATTAGAATGTATATACTTTGCATTAATTGCTGTCAATAAAACTCTCATAATAAAAATAATCTCCATTTTGGTACAGGGCATTTTCCAATTAGGTACACCACTAAACTCAATTGGGGACGTAGTATAACTGAGGTTTACTACGTCCCCAATCAGGTGGTTTGATTTCTTATTTTACTATAATTTTGCTGTTCAGTAAATAAAAACTCCTCTATCCGTTGACATTTTGGCAAAAACAATGTAAAATTAAGACTCGTGCAGCCGGGGTGTTAGCGGTACCTTGTACCTGCAATCCGCTATAGCAGGGGTGATATTACGCAGAGGGTGCTGATTTGCAGAGCTGCCCTCGGAAAGTGGCGTTGAAGACTTGGGTCTCACGCGACGGAAATCTGTGAACCGTGTCAGGTCGGGAACGAAGCAGCACTAAGCAGAACCTTCCGGGTGCCGTGAGGGTGCCTGGGTTGAGTTAACTACCGAGGTAACGTCTGTGGAGACGCATTCGAAGCGTAATGCACGTAAAATAATTCTGACATTAATTGATATAAGGAGCTTTTGATTGTACGAGGGTTTTATACCTCCGGTAATCAAAGGCTCCTTTTTATAGGTTATGATTTTTGACGTTCCTTTTGCTTCTTTTGTTTTTCTCTGAGTTCTTTGAAAAACTGCTTCATCATTGCACTACATTCCTCTCCGAGTACTCCTGTTGTGAGCTCTGCCTGATGATTGAATTCTTTCATTTCTAGCAGGTTCAATATAGAACCTGCGCAGCCGGCCTTGGGATTCATGCACCCGACTACTACCCGTTTGATTCTGGCCTGTATAATGGCCCCGGAGCACATCTGGCACGGTTCCAGTGTAACATACATGGTACAGTCCTCGAGACGCCAGTCATTCATTTTCTTACTGGCTTTTTTGATTGCGATCAGCTCCGCGTGGGCGAGTGTGTTCTTATCTGTTGTACGCCGGTTGTACCCTCTTCCGATTATTTTATCCTGATAGACAATGACACAGCCAATCGGGACTTCCTCCAGTGCATAGGCTTTCCTTGCCTGTTTCATAGCTTCTTTCATATATTTTTCATCTAAAGTCATCATTTTTCCCAGCTTTCTTCCTAATCACCAAAGGCCTTCATATCCCCTTTGTCTGCAGTAATCTCATATTCAATCTTTGTTCCCTTTCCCCCGACGAGTTTTATACGGTTTTTCCCCTTCATGGCCTTGAAGGTGTCCGTGGATTCATGTTCCATATCCACATCCGCTGTAAATTCTGCCAGAGTTGTAAGTGAATCATCCGGGGAAATCAATACCAATTTGGCCTTACCGGCTGAAACTGTGATCTGGTATGTGAGATTCACATTCGTATCTTCTGAAGCCGTAAATTCCCAGACAGTGCCCATCCCCTCCATTTTTTCTGCTGATCCTGTAAGATGATTATCACTCATGGATTGTTTGGATTTAACAAGATTATATGTATTAAAGTTTTCCACAATCATTTTTTCATCATCATATACTCTTGCCCCATTGTTCAGGCTGCAGCCGGCCACTAATAAAACAGATAAAATTATCACAAGTAACATATTTATTTTTTTCCTCATTCTCTTTTCCTCCCGGACCTTTTTCAGTTATCTGTAATGATTTTATCATAAACACTAAACTCGTGAAATACCTCGATAAGTGTAAATAGTATACCACAATTGCCCATACCTGACCATTTTTCTAATGATGCTTTCAGAATTTCTTACCAATACTGTTCTTTTTTCCCATACCCCTGAATAAATTAGATTGAAAGAAAGACAAGACCAGAGGTGTATCATGAATCCCGGTATCTGTTATTTATATGAATACAAAAATGATCAAAAACTTAGGAATGTAGGCTTCATGAAGGTCACACCGCACTATCACGCCTGCATTCTGCAAATCAATGTGCGGGGGGTCCCTGTTAAAAATCAGGACTTTGTTTCCCTGCTTATATTCTATGAAAAAGACTCCGGCATCATTGCCAAACCAGTTGAAAAACTGCCCTGCGGCGATAAAAGTATTTATGCCAGACTGTCCTTGGATGAATCTGTATTTCCCGAAGGCAGGACCTTAGCTGATATGGGCGGTTTTTTACTCCAGACGGAGGCAGGGCAATATTACGCCGCATTTACTGATAACCTGCCATTTAACACAGCCAGCATCCGGCCGTGGGAAGCTGCACCGGAACCGGTTATGGAAGCAGAATCTTTGGGAGGGTGCCCGTGCATACTTCCAAACGACGAAGCAGCTGAGGAAACCTCTGTAGTAAACCTTGAAATGTCTTTGGATACAGAGATGACTGTTGAAAAAGCAGCACCGCATGCCTCGAACTATGAATCTGCTATACAGGATGATTCTACGATACAGCGCAATTATGATACGGATCGGGAAAATACCCCTGAAAACAGGAATAATCACGGAAATGGTAATTATCCAAATTTCGGAAATTACTTGAATAATGACAGCAATTCAAATCTGGAGAGATTCCCCAGTAATGAAATTGATTTAAACGATTTAAACAGAGAAAACTTACTACTCAATGAAAATGATTCTGTTCAGGAAAACTTACCAGTCATTGAAAATGATTCCGGGCAGGAGCATCTCCCCGCAGCTGAAAATAATTCCAGACAGGAGAATCTTCCTGGTAATGGCAATATTCCTGATTTGGAGAATACGCCGGTAAATATTCCATATCCTGCACGTGATTCTGCCCCGCAGCCTGAGTCATTTCCCGTGCCGGAATACATGCCGGAAAATGCCCCCTCTCCTGAACCGGTATCAGTTCCTGAACCAGAACCGCAGTCCCGCGAAACAGTACACAAGATTCAGCGGTCCGATCTTTCCATGCTCCCGCGCCGGTGCTGGAATCTGGCTAACAACAGCTTTTTGATGCATGGCTATCACAATTACCACCACCTGCTCCTTGTAGAAGAAGACGGACACTTCTGGCTCGGCGTTCCGGGAATCTACGCCCCCCGTGAAGCAAGAGCCGCAGAACTTTTCGGTTTCCCACAGTTCACGCAGACTTATACCAGTCAGCTGGACCTCAGCAGTGATGAGTGTGAGGACAGCAAAAAGTTTGGATACTGGTGCCGTTTCATCCGCTGATGTTACTGTGTCCCCCTTCGGGTGTTCATAGTAACGGCATCTGCTTATTTAAAGTCGTCTTCTATTGAGTTTTTCAGGTACAGGAGGTATAATTACCATATTATGATAACGGCAGGAGGAAATACAATGAAGATTTATGATTCAGTAAAAAAGGAAGAAGTTGAAATCTCCGGTACAGAAGATCTGATCCGTCTGATGGAAGAAGGTGGGCGGCAGGTAGACTTGTATTTAAAAGAGAAGAAGTCTGATGAGGACGGGTATCTTTCATGGGATGTCGAGCACTGGTCCAGTATCGACAAAAAGAGATTTATCCGCTGCTATTCACTGGAAGGCAGAACGTTAAGCGAATCAACCGGGCATAATATATATGATCTGAAAAATGATTTCAAACCAGAAGAAGCGGAAAAGATTGAACTCAGTTAGTTTGCATTATCAAAAAACATTCGAATTAAGAGGGATACCGCGGTATCTCTTGCAGAGCAGGGTATATTATTTCAATATCCCCTGCTCTTTTATTCAATATTCCAAAAAATGCATCTTCCACACCGCCAGCGAGATCGCCACCACTGAAATCCCTGTGGCTGTAAGAAGCGTCTGTACTTTCACCACATCCGCCAACGGCCCAAATACCGCCATCCCCAGCGGAAGCGCACAGGATGTTGCAATCTGCATAAAGCTGAAGATCCTCCCATGCATTTCCTGCGGCACCTTTTCCTGTATGGTTACCGTAATCGGTGCGTTATAGCAGGGTGATGTTATCCCGATCAGGGCATTGCACACCAGATAAAACAGAAAAACCGGCGCACTGCCCAGTGCTATCATAAGCATCCCATAAAATGCACCTGCCGACATCGTGGTGTTCATTTTTTTTCGGAATCCGCCCCAGGAAGCGATCAACAGGCCTCCCGCGATCATGCCCAGGCTATAAGTCATTTCACTTGCAGTAAGCCTCCACACGTCTGCGCCAAATGTCCGTTTTACCATGAGCGGCGTCAGAAAAGCGGACGGGCTGATCAGAAAAAGAATGATAAGCTGATAGGAAAGCAGTCTTTTAATAAAATGGTTCTCCTTCAGATATAAAAAACCACTTCTGATCTCTTCCATGCCTGAATTCAAGCGGCTTCTCTCCTTGTGGACAGGTTTTATATAAACTGTAGCCGTAATTCCGACCCCAATGACAGCTGTCAAAAAATCAATCAGTAAGGTTGTCTCGAATGGTGCCACAGACAGGATCACACCGCTGACAGCAGGCGAAAGAAACATCATCAGAGACGACAGGGTACTGTTGATGCCGTTAATCCTCATGAGTTCCTCCTGTGGGACAATCTGCGGTATAACCGAGTTCACCGCCGGAGTCTGTATCCCCGTACCCGCGGAACGAATGACCAGCACCAAAAACAGAAGCCAGATATTCTTATGGCCCGCTAAGAAAGTAACAGCCAGCAGCAGTGTTGACACAGCAATCACCGAGTCAGATAACATAATCATTTTTTTACGGTCGTATCTGTCTATCCATACACCTGCAAATAAAGAAATGACAATCTGCGGCAGAAAACCACACAGCGTCGAGATCGTCAGCATTTTCCCGGATGACGTCGACAGAGTGATATACCAGACAATCGCATACTGCACGATTGACGAACCAAACAGCGAGATCGTCTGAGCCGTCAGAAAACGGCTGATTGAGCTTTTCCAATTTGATTTATTCATAATTTGTTCCTTTTCATCTATTCATTTCTACAATTCTTCAAATCTCTCACACTTTCCAATATAAAAGCAAAAAGGCCGCGGACAAGTCATTGCCCACAGCCTCACTCAGACACAGTCTCCATCCGGGAAATAGGTACACTAAAAATACGCACTGCCCCGTGCGATTTCAAATACCTTATTTCCCGGTGAATGAAAAAACTTCTGCGCTTTTAATTTAAGCTCTGTACAATGCTCACCGGTACAATTTGCACAGAGCTGATTCGCCTCTTTAATTCATCAATTACAATTCTTTTCATCATGTCCAGCCTTTGCCCATACTGATATAATCTTGTATGTAACAAAATCAGTATAAAGCCGATTCATGGTTTTGGCAAGACCCAAATAAAACAGCCACATCTTTCTAAACTCACCTCATAGTACCCCCGCATTCAGAATTTTCAATATCATATCCGCGGTTCCTACGTTATAGCCGCTTGCCGCATATACGCAGTTTGCCTCTTTATCTGTCACCAGAATCAACGGAATGCTTTCCGGGTCTACATAAAACCTTCTTCCAAGGACGGATACCCTTTCTTCTACACAGTCACAGAAGACCTGTACATGGTCCAGCAGCTGCATTGTTTTGTGAAGGGTTGGCTGTTTTAGTGCTTCGCCGTTATTCACTAGGAAAACGACTCCGGCCTCCCCGCGGTTGAATTCTTCTGCTCTTTCACACAATTCGTTCAGAATGTGTTCTGTCGGCTCCTGTCCTTCTGACAGCCACACTGTCAGGTTCGCACTGCCTTTCAGAATATCTGTTATGCCTGTTTTTACACCGTTTAAATCTTCTACCTCAAAAGGGGGCATCGCTACACACTCCAGCATCTGGCTGAGTTCTGCCTCTTCCAGTTTTAGTTCTGTAACGACAGTCTTTCCGGGCTCTACCGTGACTTCTTCCACACGCCCGAGTATATTGCCGTTTGGCAGTCTGTTGGCTGTGACCACTTCATACACCCCGGCCGACACACTCACTTCCGGGTTCTGGTCAATTCTTAAATCGCTTAAATCCAGCAGTTTTCTTTCGCCCGGATGTTTTCTCGTAACCGCCCAGTTCTGAAAATAAACGAAATTCTGGGATGCCTCACCGCAGACTTTCAGTTTTCCGACTGTCTCCAGCGCAATCACCGGTAAAAAGCGGCCGTCTTTATAGTATTCCATTGCATGGTCTACAGGATTCAGCCTGGCAGGTATGCCGAGTGTCCGACAAATTGCCACGAAGAGTATCTCCTTTGACTGCCTGCTGCCAATTCCATACTTCAGACACGGCACAGGCAGAGTCAGCAGTGCATCGTACTCCTCCCCGGGCTGCTCTTTGACATGTTCTTCAATAAAACTCCAGACTGAATCCGGACTGCTGAGAAACAGTTCCTTCTGGTTTTCTGTCAGAAGACCTTCTATCCTTTGTCTGTAATCCGTCAGCAGTTCCGTCGAAATACGGGGGGCCAGAACGTAGTTCACAAAGATCTCCGCTGGATACCGGTCCGCATACTGCATGGCATGGTTTAAATGAGCCTCCAGTACGTTTGCTTTCAAATCCAGATGGTCTTTTTCAGACAAGGTATCTAATAACTGGCTTCTGTATTCGGAATACGTCGTACCGCGGAGAAATGCTTCCACTTCTCCCTCATTGCCTGTTCCCTTCTTATTCAGCCTGTGTGCCGTTCTAAAAGCCAGCTTCTCTTTTTGTTGCCTTCTCTGTTCCTCGGTCACAAACCCGCTGTGAATGACCGCATCCTGAGGCGCAAAACATTCGAACACGACACTTTCTGTCCCACTGGATTTTTTCTCTAGTTTGAGCACGATTTCTGCACATTCCCTCACATCGACAATCTCAGAGCTCTCCATGTCTCCTTTGGCGGCGCTGATGCGGCAGCTTCCGAGTCCAAGCTCGATCTCCGCATTACCCGCTTCTTTCGTTTCCATAACCGCTACCGGGAAAAATTCCGAATAGTTCAGGACTTCTACCCTGGCCTCTGCACCCTGAACCGGCTTTCCTTCCTCATCCAGAACCGTTATTTTTATCCGTTTTGTATTCGCATAAGTAGCAATTTCATTCAATTCCGTAGTCATTCCCTGCGTACATACCAGATTCTTTGTGTCTATGGCATCTCCCGCCAGTTCAAGACTTCCATACCATCTGGAATGGATCAGCATCGCTCTGGAGGATGCATGGAGAAACCAGCCTTTGTCCAGCACTTCCTCAGGTTCACATGCTCCAAGGAAATGCCATGCCCCGTCACACCATGCCTCCACCCATGCATGATTGTCGTCACAGTGGGACCACCGGGGTGCATAGACCTGCCTTGCAGGTATTCCCATGCTTCGCAGTACACTGACTGTAAACGTGGACTCCTCTCCGCATCTTCCATGTGCGCTTCTGTACACGGTCATCGGTGACGCTGTTCTGTCGTCCGATGCCCGGTATGTCGCTTCCCCTGCACACCAGTAGTTCAGGGCCAGAACTGCCTCTTCCATTGTATCAGGGCTGCCTGCCTCTTCTTTTGCTTTCCCGTAAAAAAAGCTGCGGCACGGGCTGATATCCTCTGTATTGATTCTGTGGTATACCACATACTGGCAGAATATTTCTTCCTTTACCCGTCCTTTAAACGGCCCGTTCTCCCACAGGAAAGCGCCGTGTTCTGCGTAATCCAGAAAGGTCTCAAAGGGATACCCCGCTGCATCAGAAACAGGCATATTCCCGTATAAATACCGAAGCAAAACCTGCGTAGCAGGAGCACATGCCCCGATTTTTACATCTATGTCAGAAAACAATGCAGGCATCCTGCTGCTTCTGTCTGTATATAGTTCCTCTATTTTTGCTGTAAATTTTTCAGAAAACATTTTACCTCCTCTCCCGGGCAAACCTGATCACTCAGGCGCACCCCAAAGCGTGTCTGATGTTCATCATACACGCTCCAGCACTTCTGCTGCTTTTCTTATTTCTTCCTCATCGGTTTGCCAGATACTGAATTCACTGATTCCCGGCAGCCCCATCGGGACGCCCTCACGACGGTATTCCATCGAACTGTCCAGTACCTTTTTCCCACTCATATGAAACTGGTTCAGTCCGGTAACAAGGCACAGTTCCTCCAGATTTGCCGCACTCACTCCCGCGCCTCCCAGAATATGAATCCTGCCATTAGCAACAGTTTTTAACTTTCTTAAATGTTCTGCCCCTGCCAGACAATTTGCTTCCTGCCCGGATGTCAGAATCGTATGTGCACCCAGTGAAATACATTCTTCCAGCGTCTGCATCGGGTCCCGGCACACATCGAAGGCACGGTGTACTGTAATCTGCATCCCTTTTGCTTCTTCAATCAAACTCTCCATCTGTTCCATATTCAAGGAACCGTCCGGGCGCAGGATTCCGATCACCACGCCGTCCGCTCCCAGAGACCGGAACTGTCTGACTTCCTCCCTGATGATCTGGAATTCGGCATCCGTATAACAGAAATCTCCGAATCTGGGACGGATCAGCACATGTATCTTTATATCCACAGCTTCCCTCACTGCGCAAAAAAGAGCCGGAGTCGGGGTCGTCCCCCCGATGATCAGATTGCTGCACAGCTCCAGCCTCAGCGCTCCTCCATTTTGGGCCGCAACTGCGGATTCCACAGAATCCACGCAGACCTCAAGCATAAAATCCTTCATTCTTTCCTCCATCTATCTGTATGATTGTACACACGCCCCTCTTTACAGGCGTGCCTGTAAACAGTACTTACTTACACATTTCATATAGCGTTGTCACTCCGGCACCTGTCGCCCCCTTACTCTGGAACTTCCAGATGGGGGTATCTACCCATGCCGTACCTGCGATATCCATATGAAGCCAGGGTTTTCCCTTCGCAAAATGCCGGATAAACAGCCCTGCCGTGATTGTCCCGCAGTAATCCGGTCCCAGATTCTTCAGGTCCGCCGCCGTACTTTTCAGCATTTCCTCATGTTCGCTGTAAAAGGGAATCCTCGCATACTGTTCCTGTGAAGCGGTACCGGCACGTTCAAACTGTGCATAAAGCTCCTCGTCATCGCTGAGGACCCCGCCCACAGAAAATCCAAACAGATTCACGACCGCACCGGTCAGCGTAGCGATATCAACCACCCGGCTGACACCTTCGCATTCCACCGCATAGGCCGCCGCATCTCCCAGAATCAGCCGGCCTTCTGCATCTGTATTGCAGATTTCCACTTTTGTCTGGTCATACATTGTGATCACGTCCCCGGGCAGATAACTGTCTGGGGAAATCCGGTTCTCGCAGATGGGAATCACACCGGTCACATTTGCTTCAACCCGGTTTTTTGCAAGAGCATAAATACATCCTGCAACTGCCGCTCCTCCGGCCATGTCACCGCGGATTCCGGCCATTGAGCCGGATGGTTTGAGACAGTAGCCCCCTGTATCGCAGGTAACCCCTTTCCCGATCATCCCAAGCACTTCGCCGTCTTTATCCTTCGCGCCCCGATATCTCAGAACGACCATACAAGGTGGGAATGCACTCCCGCCTCCTACGGTCAGAAGCCCGCCCATCCCCATGTTTTCCAGACAGTCTTTGTCAATGATTTCAGCCTCGACATCCAGACCTTCCATCTGCCTGCATATGGATTCTGCAAAGTCAGCAGGGCGAAGGAGATTTCCCGGATAATTTACCATATCGCGGGCAAACAGAATGCCTTCTGCTATATGCATCCCCTGTTCCACAGCCGCTTCTGCCTGCTTCTGGGATAATCCTGCGATGCATCCCTCTTTTGCCGGAAGAAGTGTGATATCGGCCTGCTTCCTCGTATGTTTCCCAAACTGCGGCGGTTCATATCCCCCCAGATATAATCCCTGGATAAAGTATGGGAAATTATCTTCTGTCAGAAATGTCTCTATCCCCGCTGTATCTACATAAAACTGATAGATTTTATGTTCAAGCATACAGGATGCCGCGCATGCGGCCGCCTCCATGACTTCTCTTTTTGTCAGAGCTTTTTCGCCAAGCCCGATACAGTACTCCTGTTTTCCCCCGGAAGACATGCGGGGGAAGGTCTGCAGATATTCCCCACGGAATATGCCCCCTTCCCCGTTATACAGCCCGAAAGCCGCTTCCTTCGAGAAGAACAGGATGCCTGTACGAATGTCTGTCCCGGCAGCTATCCTGATCATACTGTTCCTCCTCTGTAATTGTTATTTACTGAATTGCAATCATTTCATGCCCTTCGATCAAAGGTACTTCAAATTTGATATATGCACCTTCACGGGTGAATGCAAGATTCTCTTTCCTGATGACATTTTCCACACTGCTTACCTCTGCATCACCTACATAGATCTTAAATTCTGTATGGTAAAGCGGAATCACGTCCTCTACTGTGTAAATGTCCTCAGAACGTTTTTCTGTAATGTAGTGCAGGATATGCAGGATATCGCGTCCTTCTTTTTCCTGACGGTTTACTGCTGCCAGAATGGTGGAAGGTCCGTTATGGGATACCAGTTTATCTTCAAGCAGGATCTCCAGCGCATCCTTCACCATTGCCTTGCACCATGCCGCCGCATTCTTCCTGTAGCATCTGAATACCGGATGGGAGAAGTACATGGCACCGTTGTACATTGTCACTTCCGGGTATCCAGCCTTCCCGGATGACGGCGCGTGCTGGTGGGAGCAGAATTTCTCCCCGGCCCTGTCAAAATAAGGCTCGATCTTGTCCATCAGTACCTCTGCCCCGTCCGTCTCCACGTCAATTCCACGCAGGTACATAACAAATTCTTCCTTCGGTAGTGCTTTGCCAATCTTCTCATTCGGCATCACAAATTCACGGTAATACGGTGATTCCTGTTTGAACCTTACGCCGTAAATGCTAGCAGAACCATCTTTTTTCAGGCAGGACTCATAGGAGCCGAGAATCTTTCCGCCGTTTTCCAGATATGTTTTCAGCAGTCCGTCCAGTTTTTCATTTCCATAGATGCAGTCTGGCAGAATCAGTACTTTATAGGCTGAAAAATCCATGTCTGTATCAATGATGTCAAACTGGTAGCACATTTCCTGCAGCATCCGCACGGTCCCTATCAATGACGGGGAAATACTCAGGTCATAGGAATCTTCCGGATAAAATTCTTCCGGGTTGAGTACCGCGATCTCTGTCTTTGCCTTTGCGTCATAACAGTACGGTTCTTTTTCCTTCACACTTTTGTACACACTTCCGATCAGGTCATAGGCACCTTTTGAGAGCTTTCCTGACGGGTGGAGCTGATCCCCGATGGAGCATCCTGCTCCCATCGCCAGCATACTGAAACACTCCAGCTCAAGCGCGGCCTTATTTTTCAGGGAATGGAAATCCCCCCAGTAGGTATGGAATTTTCCGGTCATGCCGATCATCTCTTTTCCGAGCATACGCGCATAACGGCTGGTCGCCGGGAAATGGTCATATCCCCATCCGCCGCTCGGGAGTGATTCCAGTTCGAGATGGCTGTAGTCCTTGAAACTGTTCTTATAGGCCGGCCCTATGTGTGAACTGTTATAAAAAACAGTTGCTTCCGGGGCCATTTTGTGGATAAATGCGGTGATTTCTTCCTTAAATTCATCCAGCATGCGGCTTGCATATTTCAGCCTGACAGCCTTATCTTCCGGGTCCATACCCAGTTCTTTCATCTTTGCAACACAATTTGGGCACTTGCAGTCTACGTGGAACAGAATATCAATAAAGATTCCATCCACATTTTCCGGCCCTGTCACCTCGATCATATCCTCCAGATGTTCCTTGAAAAACTGGCGGTAGCCGCTGTTTAAGCAGATCGTGTTGTAAAAATGCGGTTCCGGCACATGCTGTGTATCGATGTACTCTCCGTTTTCATCGAGGGACAGCCATTCAGGGTGCTCCCTCATGATACGGCCGTCCCACTGGGCCGTTGTATAAATCGGCACACGGATGCCCCTTTTGTGGCAGGCTTCTATCTGTTCAAGCAGAAGATTTCTGTTTTTCAGATTCGGATGGATCAGCTCCGGGAATCTTTTTGACGGATAATAGAGCCAGCCGTGGTGACAGCGCCCAAAGCACGTAATTGAATTTACATCTGCATTTTTAAGGGTATCTCCGAATTCTTCCATAGAGAAGTCTTCCCCGACAGACGGAATAAACTCGCTTGTATGAAAATCAAGATGTACCTGACGGTAAGATATAGATGACATATAATTTCTCCTTTTTGTTTAAAAGCCTGCGCTCTTATTCTTTTACTGCTCCTGCTGCCAGACCGCCTTCTACCTTCTCCTGGAAGAGCAGGTACATAACAAGCGGTACCGCTACTGTAATGACAATTGCCGCCATCAGAGGGCCATAGTCACTTCCGCGCTCACCGTTGAAGTTCAGAAGTCCAAGCGCAATCGGTTTTAAGTTTTTATCATTGATAAACAGAAGCGGGAACAGGATGTTGTTCCATGCACTTAAAAAGTTAAATATTGAAATCGTGGAAATAGCCGGCACACAGAGCGGCAGCATGACTTTTCTGTATATCTGGAAATAAGTCGCCCCGTCGATCAGCGCCGCCTCCTCGAGGGAGTGGTTTACGCCCCGCATGAAGTTGCTCATGACCATAATACTGAATGGAAGGCTGAATGCAACATAAATCAGTACGAGCGCCGGTATGTTGTTTTTCAGGTTCAGGGTACCGATGATATAAGATACCGGAACCAGTACGGTATGCATAGGCACCATCATTCCCAGCATGAAGAACAGCACGAGGAACTTATTTCCCTTAAACTGGAATCTGGACAGTACATATGCAGCCATTGAAGACACAAGCGCAAGAACGATGACTGTCGCACCTGCCTGAATGATACTGTTGATGAAGTATCTGCTCATGTTGGCCGCCTGCCATGCCTCTATGTAGTTGCCCCACTGGAAAACTGCGGGCAGGTCGAACGGTTTTGCAAAAATCTCTGTCTTTGTCTTTACGGATGAAAGCAGAGTAAATACCATCGGCATCGCAAATACAAATGCCATGACAAGCAGAAATGCGTATTTAGCCACAATTCCGCCGGGATTCTGTTTTACTTTCGCTTTTTTATTCATAGTACTCACCTTTCCTCCTTACTCGTCATTCTTCTTGCTCGTCAGCTTATTACTGAGCATTGTTCCGGCAAGACAGATTACCATGATGATGATACCGATCGCACTTCCGAGGCCATAGTGACTGTACTTGAACGCCTCGTTGTACATCAAAGTCGTCGGCAGGTTCGTCAGACCGTTCGGTCCGCCCCCTGTCATGGCAAATACAAGGTCGAATACTTTTACGGAACCTATAATATCCATCAGGATACACATTGCGATAGTTGGTTTGAGCATCGGGACCGTGATCTGGAAAAAGCACTGCAGCTTGTTCGCCCCGTCAATCGCCGCAGCCTCATATACATCTTCTGAGATTGTCGTCAGCCCTGCAAGCAGGATAACCATATAGTACCCGACGCCGGCCCAGATATTTACAAATACGATCGTGTTCATCGCAGTTGCCGGATTTACAAGCCATGCCTGTGCCACCCCGCCTAAACCGATTACCTTCAGGAAGGAATTGAACACTCCTGTCGGCATAAATACGAAATACCACATCAGGCCGACTGCTGTCAGCGGGAATACGGTCGGCACGAAGAACAGCGCCTTGAAGATACGGTATCCCTTACATTTCGTGTTAATCACGGCTGCCATCACAAGCGCGATCGGTGTATGGAACAGTACACTGAAAACAACCATCTTGAACATGTTTTTCAGCGAAAGTATGAAATCTGGGTTCTGGAATGCACCTATGTAATTTTTCACACCCACAAACTGAAGCGCCGATCCCCCGATCCCGTTCCATTCCATAAAGGAAAAGAATACAGCGCCGATAAGCGGCACAATCTGGAACAGAATGTAAATCAATAAGGCCGGAAGCAAAAACAACGCCAGTGTCATCCTCATCTTATTATTCTTAACTTTAATCATCTTCTCACTCCTTGCTTATGTAACTTAGGTTCGGTCCTGTCGGACCTTAGTTACAAAGTACATCCTGTCGACTTGGGTTCGGTACTTTCGAACCTTAGTGACATGGATGATTCCTTGAAAGTATTTCTGCCGGAGATCACATCCCCGGCAGTATTTTTTTACTCTGCGTTGTCTATTTCGCTCTGAATCTCTTTTGCAGCATCTTCTGCGGAAGTTCCTGTGAACATGCTTACGATTGAGTTTCTCGTTCTGTCCTGCATAGAAGTCAATGGGTCAAAGTCGAATACGTCAACACCGATACCAGTAGATGTTCCACCGAGTTCCATGTTATCGATAAATAATGGTTCGCACTTGCTCTCGTCAAGGTCGATGTCTGTTCTCGGGATCAGGAATGCACATTCCTCTGCAAATCTCTTTGCTGCATCCTTATTTGTCAGCATTTTTACAAGTTCTATTGTCAGATCCAGCTCTTCGCCTTCCAGCTTTCCGCTGATCATGTACGGGCTGAGTGTCTGCATATCTTCGTTCTTGAATTCCGGTTTTTCCTCGAAATATGGGAATTTAGCTACTTTGATGCTGTCTTTTACAGGTGTCTCAGCAGGATCTGTAAATGTACTGATGTTCCACGGTCCTGTGATGACCATAGCTGCTTCGCCCTGCTGGAACTGGCTCATAGCGATGTTGTCCTGGATTCCGGCTGCACTCTCGTCAAAAGCGCCTGCATCAATGAGGTCTTTTACATATTGAAGAGTCTCAACTACTTCTGGATCTGTCCACTTCATGTCACGGCTTCCTAATTTCTTAGCTGCCTCTGTTCCTGCCCATTTGTAGAAGATCTGATCATGAAGATGTCCTGCCATGTATGTTGTCTGTGCTCCCATTGCAATCGGGATTACACCTGAATCTTTTAACTTCTTAACTGCATCAAGCAGTTCTGTCCATGTTTCCGGGAAGCTGTCGATTCCTGCTTTTTTGAATAAGTCTTCATTATAGTAAACACCGATCAGGCCTGATTCCATCGGAACTGCATAGGTTCCTTCGTGTCCGGGAACCTGATAGTAGGAAAGCGCTCCTTCTGTGAATCCGCCGCCCCACTCTTTGTCTTCATCCAGATATGGCTGAACATTCAGGAGCAGTCCGTTGTCGATGTACTCACCCAGATTCGCAACACCCTGGATACGGAAGATATTTGCCATATTTCCAGAAGCAATGTCTGTTGAAAGAATGTTGTTGAATGCTGATTCATCACTCTGGGAATCGTCAATAATTGTTACTTCAGGATGTTTTTCCTTGAATTCGTCAAGAATATCATTATAGATACCTACCTGAGGTGATGTTCCTGCCATTCTTGTCAGAAGGCGGATTGTGATGCCCCCGTCCTTTCCGCTCTTCTTGGAGTCCTTGTCTCCACCTGATGAGCCGCAGCCTGCCAGAAGCCCTGCACACATGATTCCCGCAAGACCAAGTGCAATCAATCTTTTTGCTTTCATAAATTTTTCCTCCTTTTACTTTTGCGTCCCGGTCCGTTTTGTTCATACCGTACCGGATGTTTCCTTTGCTAAACACAATATACTGCAATTTTTCCAGAAACCAAATGGTCATATTCTAGATTTTCTGGAGATTTCCCACATGACTTGAACCGCCTTGCCCCGCCCGCATAGACTTTTTTTCATGATTCATATAGAATAAACATATGATGTTGGGGTCAAAAGGTATTTTGACCCCTGATGACTACGGATTTCTCCGCACTTCGTGCTCCCAAAATCCTAAAAACATTCGAAATCCGCCCTAATCGGGCTACTTTCTCATGTTTTACGGGCCCCAAAGTCATCCAATTGCATGCGAGCATGCATCGTATGACCTTTTGACCCTGGCATCAACATATGGAGGTTACCGACATGAAAAACACAAAAACAAGCCTTTCTATCCGTTCTAAAATATTCCGGAGCATGACACTGACTGCAGCGTGTCTGATACTCCTGCTGACTTTGGCTACATCTTTTATGTACTATAATTATTTTATTAAGAGCACTACGGATTCCTCTCTGGCGCAGCTCGATTATATTGCCGGGCAGCTCAATTATTATATGGATTCTGTATCGAATTATTCTCTGGCACTTATGACAGATGATACCATACAAAAGGGCCTGATGAAGTTTAAAAATGACCATGAACATTTTTCTGCCATCGATAAGATGCTGATGAAGGACAGCATTAATCATACGATACAGTCCACCCCGTTTATCCACTCTGTCACTTTTTATTCAGGAGACCGGAAACGGGTAGCCACGACAGAATATTATCCGGGAAGGGACATGGCCGATGTCATGGCCTCCGGGAAGGGGGTCTGGTTCCTCCAGCCCAAGAATTCCAACAACAATAAAAATACTACCATCTACACACTGTCGATGGTTCAGCCGGTGTACAGCATCGCGACGGGGGGACTGCTGGGCTATATCGAGATTTCCATACCGGAGAGCACAATCTCAGACATCTATTCCGGCAATACGGACGAGAACCGGCATATTTATATAACTGACGGGGAGGGCATCGTTAAAAGTACTGACGGAAGCCTTCCACTGGAATCAGATTATGCAGACTTTACAACGAAAACAAGAGACCTCTCCACCAGTTATATTACATTTACAAGGCACCTGTCACGGCTGGACTGGTATATTACGAACAGTATTTCGTTTGCCACCTTTTTCCGTCCGCTGGTGCAGGTACTGCTGCTGAGCGTGCTTGCCGCGATATTCTGTGCCGGGATTTGTTTCGTTATATCACGCAAACTGTCCAAAACGATTACCTCCCCCATTTACAGCCTGATCGACCATACACAGAAGATCAAACAGGGGGACTGGTCCACCATCGACAACATTCCCTGTGACGATCAGGATATCGCTCTGCTCTTTACAGAGTTTAACGCCATGATCCAGGCACAGGAACAGCTAAAGGACAACCTTCTGGAAACGACTAAGATGAAGAATAAGATTTCTCTTGATCTGATCCAGCAGCAGGTTAACCCACATTTTCTTTACAATACACTGGATAACATTTGTTCTCTCGCTGAATTGGATGAAAAACAGACCCTGATCGATATTGTTATGAGCTTGTCCACGTTTTACCGGGTCGGCTTAAGCAGCGGCAAGTTCCGCGTTACGGTCGGGGATGAACTGGAGATTACAACTGCCTATCTGCATATCATGCAGATCCGGTATTTTCATAAATTCGATTATACAATTGAGTGTCCCGACGAGCTGAAACAGTATTCCTGCATTAAACTTCTTTTACAGCCCATCGTGGAAAACAGTATTTACCACGGAATCAAGGAAATGGAATCCAAGGGGCTGCTGGAAATCCGGATACAGGAGAAGGATGAAAATATTCTGATCATTGTGCAGGACAACGGTGTGGGATTTACCCAGGAGGCTTATCAGAAGATATGGGAATGCAGTGACCATTTCGGTGTCAAGAACATCCATCAGAGAATCCAGCTCTACTATGGCGAAGAATATGGACTCATCATGTCCAACAGGCCCACGGGAGGCTGTATAACAACAATTACAATTCCTAAGAAGGAGGCAGTAAACAATGCAGACAACATTAGTGATCGCGGATGATGAATATTTTATCCGCCAGCGCCTGAAAAAAATCATCCCCTGGACGGCGCTGAATTTAAAGCTGGCAGGTGAGGCAGAAAACGGGGTCGAGGTCCTTAATATTTTAAACGAGCAGCACGTGGATATCGTACTTTTGGATATCCGTATGCCCAAGATGCTCGGGACAGAGACGGCGCTGCATATCCGGCAGAACTTCCCGGATACACAGGTGATCATCCTTTCCGGATATAACGAATTCGAATACGCACGCTCTGCACTTCAGAACGGAGTCAGCGACTACCTGCTGAAACCGGTTGACCCGTCTGCACTGCTCTCTTCCCTTGAAAACTGCATAGAGAAAATTTCACAAAGGCAGAAGACAACCGCCAAGTTAAAATCCTTTGACCGGCATATGCGCAGTAATGCGCTGGCTGACGTCCGTGATAAAAAGATCAGTTATGCAGAAGTCTGCCTTAAGTATCCTGATTTTTCACAGTACCGGTATTCTGCATATATCGGTATCTATACTATGGATGATACGCCCGCAGGCGTTTTCGGACTTACGGATCTGATCCAGAGTGAACTGGGGCTCAATTGCGAACATTTTCAGGAATCCGGGCACATTTATGTGATCCAGCTGTTTTTCAGCACCGGCTCTGATATCAGCCACCTCGGAAGTGTCCTGACTGGTTTTGTTGCGGAATCTCCCAACTACATTTTCCTCACTGCCAATCATGTTTTTTCTCTCGAGGAAGACTGGGGAACATACTACCGGCGGATTACATCCAGTTTAAACCAGCGGTATTTCCATCCGTCCTCAGATCTCTTTATGGAATTTAAGCATAAAGAACAGGGAAATGAAAAACTTGACCTTGTAAAACTCAGGCAGACTGTCATGGAGTACCTGAACTTAAGTGATGCAAAGAATTTCGAGAGTTTTATCGAAAAGTCCTTTGACACCATTATGCAGAAGAAAAATATTGACCTGCTTTTTTCGTTCCTCAACGAATTGTTTATCACCTTCCAGATTCATTATAAGATTCCTGCGAATCTGGACTGCAGTATTTCCGATTTTATTTCAGATATGATTGAAGAGGAGCACGACTGCGGACGGCTGAAAGAGGAGGTCCTGCATTACGGGAACCAGTGCATGAGTCTGAAGAAAACACCGCCGTCCGATGTCAGCTACTGCCGGAAGATTACGGCCTATATTGATGAAAACTATATGAACCCGGACCTCACTGTCTCATCCATAGCGGAGCATTTCCAGCTGAATGCCTCCTATCTGGGCACGATTTTTAAAAATGTCAGGGACCAGTCAATCTTACAGTATATTACAAAAGCCCGGATGGAGGCCGCAAAAAAGCTGCTCGCAACCGGGGACTATCTCGTGTCCGAGGTTGCGGCAGCAATTGGCTACTCAGATGTATTTTATTTCAGCAAATGTTTCAAGAAAAACTTCGGATGCTCTCCGAAAGAATTCATCCGGATCTGCGAGGCAGAAAAGGAGTAAACGCTCCGGCCTTCTGGCTGTTGCTATACAAGGCCGTTCATTTCCTGATACAGCCGTTTGGCATAGCTGTCGGTCATGCCGCATATATAATCTGTTACAAGCAGCAGGCGGAGATATAACTTCTCCGCTTCGCTTTTCCCTTCAGCCTGATATTTGTATGCATTCTTGTAATTATCGGAAATAAAGGAAATTACCCTGCTGTCGATGGAATTTAATTTTGCATCTGTATCATAATACAGTACGGCATGTACCAGTTTGTTCATGAGAAAGTCCAGTATCACGGCTTCTGTCACTTCCATCTTATAGATGGCCGTGGAGGAAAACACGTATCTGTATGCCATATCCCCCAGCAGTTCCATAAGCTGTTCTCCAAAGGTCCCGAAGAAGATATCTTTTTTGAAAGTCCCATTCATGATACTTTCATAGTTCGATGTAAACCCAAAAGTTGCACAGCTGATCAAATATCCCTGCACACGGACGATCCAGTTCTTCACTGCATAAGATTCCGGGCTGCCGGACTGTTTTTGTTTTCCTCTTTCATAATATGTGTGAAGCTTCTCAAGTGCATTGAAATTGGAATCCGGATAGGTTTCCTGCAGCTGCTCCAGTTCCCGCTCCAGATCATAGTAGCTTATAAACCCTTTGACGAATGCATCCTCTATATCCGCCGTCTTGTATGCCAGATCATCCGCCGCCTCGAGTATATAGGTCAGGGGGTGTCGTATACCTGTCGTCCCTGTATCTGCGGCGATCTCCTCGTAAATCTGCTGGTCTGCGTAGTAGTATCCCATCTTCTTATCTTTGATGTTCCCGGTGTTTTTGTCAATGCCCGTGGATGGTACCGGATACTTCACGATTGTATTGAGCAGTGCATATGTCAGGTTCATTCCGTTTTCGTCCACCAGATAATGCAGCTTTGTCACAAGCCTGAGTGCCTGCGCGTTTCCCTCAAAATGGTAGAAATCTTCCCTCATCTGGGGCGTGAGCATCTCCTCTACACTCCTGTCAAAGAAGGTGAGTGTGGAAAGGTGCCGCGTAAACCACTCGCGGATTGCATCTTCACCGAAATGTCCGAAAGGAGGATTCCCTATATCATGGATCAGACCGGCGCACTGAAGAATATGACATATATCCTCCTTCATCTGCGGTGTGAACCCGGGGTCTCTTTTATGAGTGATAATGTTCTCCCCGATATTCTGGCCGAGAGATTTGGCAAAGGAAGATACTTCCAGTGAATGCGTAAGGCGGGTACGGATAAAATCGCTCTTATCTAAAGGAAATACCTGTGTCTTGTCCTGCAGGCGCCTGAAAGACGCACTGCCTATGATCCTGTGGTAATCCTTTTCAAACTCGCTTCTTAAATCTGTTGATTTTACCCTTGCACCTGAGGCGCTTCCGCGCATTCTCCGGGTAGAAAGCAGTGTATTCCATTCCATTTTAATTTCACCATTCTTTAATCTAAATAAATCGGCGGCTCATAATCTTTTCCAAGCAGAGCTTTCTTCCTCTCCTGATACCCGAGGAAAGCCCATTCCGTCATATCTGTCCATCTATGTGTATTGCGGTCATAGACCTGCACATAACCGATCCTGTTCGGATGCATGCGCACGCTGTTAGACTGGAACTCACGTCCTGTATATGGATTGATATCGCCCTGCACCAGATCTTCTTCCGCATCATCATGTTTGATGACCGGCTCGAAATCTTCCGGGTCAGGCAATGGTTCTATTGTCTTTGTCTCCTGTACAATTGGTTCTTTGCTGATCGCTTCTTCTCTGTCCGGTTCCGGTGTGACGCCCTTCTTTCGCAGGAAAATGCCTCCGGTGCGGAACTTTTCCTTCTTGGGCTTTTCTTTCTCTGTACCGTTTACCGCAGCTGACGGGGCTGTGTCCTGAGGTGATTCTTCCTCTGCACTCTTTTCCAGTTCAGATAATTCCTCATGTATTTCATAGAGTTCGCCAATGGTCATATCAACTTCTTCGGCGTCTTCCTTGATCTCAACAGATTCTGCTGTCTCTTCTATATCTTCAGCATCTTCTTCATCCAGCAGTTCTTCCGCCTCCTGCGGCTGTTCTGCCGGCTGCCGGTCTACTGTAAGTCCAGAAGGCTTCTGCTCATACTTTGACTCTTGTTTCCTCTGCTCCTTCACCGGGGCCACCTCTGCTTCTGCTGCCACTACTGCTGCCGTCGGCGGTGCTTCTCCTGATAATATGCTCAAATGAAAAGGACAGCCAAGAATATTCGCAATCATGCGCATATCCTGTTCCTGAAAGTTGTCTCTGCCCAGGCGCTGTGTCAGGTTCTGTCTGGACATCTTCATTCCCGTACGTTCCTCAATAATCTCTGCCAGTTCTTTAATCGTCATGCCTTTTCGGCCTAAAATAATCTTGACCTGTTCTCCGAATGTAAGATCTTCCATGATGCTTCGTATACCTCCTTATTGAATTCAACTTATACTCCGTAGTTCTAACACGTCCCCATCCACATCCTGTTTTTTACACAGGCTCCCTATGAATCGGTATGTGAGAAACAAATTAATTGCTTCATAAACCTATCTTTTTCCCTATTCTTCATTTTAGCAAATACACCAGAACCCGTCAACGACAATTTATGCGCTTATGCAACCCCCAGATACTCCTCGAGTGTGATATTCTTTTCCATAATCTCTTTTGCTGCCTCTTTACCCACATAGCGGTAATGCCACGGCTCGTACACGATCCCTGTGATGTCGGACTTGTCAGACGGATAACGGAGGATAAAACCGTACTTGTAACAGTTTTCTGCAAGCCATTTGGATTCCTTTGTATCAGCCTGTTTGTCATCCAGGTCCTGATAATCTTCGGAAACGATATCCATTGCCAGCCCGGTTGCATGTTCACTGTATCCGGGTATTGCTACAGATTTCTTAGTCTCCTCATAGGCATCCAGATAGGTGCTGCCCTGATTGATCCAGTCCCCCATCGTTTCATTGAACACCGTCTTCTGATCTTCATAGTTACGATAAGCAGAAAGGACATACATCTTCAGGCCGGCTTCCTTTGCGTCAGAAAGCATCTTTTTTGTGTCTTCCGCAATTCTTGCGTCAACTGAACGTCCCTCTGCTATCTCTTCCAGCTCTGGTTCATACTTTTGATCCAGCGGATAGTTATCGTTCACCAGCAAAAGCTCCCAGTCATCTGTGCCTTTTGTTGACAGAGTGGCCGCAGCCTCTATCGACTTCTGCTTTTCGACCTGCTCCTCAAGAGCCTTTTTTTCTTTTTTCAATGTCTTCTCAGTCTTGGCGAAAGCTTCTGCCTTCTTATCGACCGCCTTACTTGCAGCCGCAAATGTAATCAGCACGCCAAGTGCGGCACCCGCAACCGCCCCGAATGCCAGGGCCCTCTTTATCTTTCGGTTCATCTTCACACTCATAATCTGCCTCCTAATGAGCCGTCATATACCACTGCTCACTTGATTTACAAAACATGAGACACGACTCTTCTAGTCAAATCTCAGTTCTGTATGTATTTCAGTATCTATCTTTTTCTCTGTGGAACAAACTGCTATTTTATAAGGTACCCCGTCCAGCTTATATTCGCAATAATAATAGCTGCGCGGAAACTCATCCGGCTTTCGCTTCAGAACGGGCGGGCAGCCGAGCCCAATTTCAAAACTTTTCATATCAAGCGCCATTCCCTGACGCGTTGCTTTCATGAAACTTTCCTTCAGCACCCAGAAACGGTAAAAGACATCACTTTTTTCTGCCGCGCTCTCCTGCCTTAGGATCTCTTCATATTCCGACGGGCAGAAGAATCGGCCCGCGACCTTCATATTTGCTTCCTTTATCTTCTCAATGTCGCATCCGACCTGAGTATTAAGGCCTCCGTCTGTATCAACAGAACACAGCACAAAATCCCCCGAATGCGAGAGATTAAATGCTGCCTGTTCTTTCACTCCATATTCTTTTCTGATACTCTGAAGCAGTGTCCATGCTCCGGCGCTCTGCGCCTTCCCCTCCTGAAACCGCATACGGTCAGCCTTTTCTTTCCGGAAATCAGGAAGCTGCCTGTAATACTTGCGGTAATGTGCTTCATCATATAACGGTGTGATGTCGGCAATCCAAGTTCTAATCATCGCCTTATCCCTTCATATACCGTACTTCAAATGTATCAATGGTAATAGGCTTATTAAATAAAGTTCCCTGTGCATAATCACAGCCCAGCTCTTTCAATACATTCAGCTGATCCTGTGTCTCCACACCGGCCGCCGCCACGTGCACGCCGAGCTGGCGGCACACATCGATCACTGCTTTCGCAACGATCTGGCTTCTGTTATTCCCCACAATATTGGTAACCAGACTCTTGTCCAGCTTCAGCCCGTCAAACTCCATAATGGAAAGAATGGAAAAGCTGGAATCTTTTGCTCCAAAATGATCCAGAACAACCCTTACATTTTCTTTTCTTATCTTATTGCTGGTCTCGGCCAGCATCTCCTGATTCATATCTGTATAGGATTCGGAAACCTCTACTTCCAGATATTCGCAGGAAACCCGGTACTTTTCTACCAGGGAAAGCATCTTCTCGGCAACACTTTCCTCACGGAGTGTGGCCCCTGCAAAGTTTACAGAAACAGGAAGCATTGGCATGTCTTCCAGTTCCCATTTCCTCAAGGTCTTACAGACCTGTTCGAACACATATAAGTCAAGGAAGTGTGACAGCTTCGTCTCTTCCAGAAGTGTAATATATTTTCCCGGGTCTACGATCCCAAGATCCTTATGGTGGTAGCGCACTACCGCTTCGGCCCCGACGACTTCCTCTGTCATTACATCCATTTTGGGGACAAAGCACACGATAAAGCTGCCATGTTCAATGTCTTCCAGAAGGTCCTGCTTAATGATCGGCTCATGATGGCCTTTTTTCAGATGCTTGTAGTACTTCTGCTTCTCCTCGCGCATCATATTCTCGGCATGTGCAACAAGGCTGTCCACATCGATGTCAACCTTCTCCCATGCATACCCCATCGTTACGAGTCCGAGACTGATATTCTCCAGCTTATTATGCGCGCCGTGAACATGCTTCATAAAGTCCTCGTATGAGACGTCTTCCATAATCGCCAGATATTCATCACCGGTCAGCCTGAACACCATCGCCCCGCGGAAGTACTCTTCCAGAACTTCACCGACACGGATGACAACCTCATCCCCGTATTCCCGGCCGAACTCCTTATTGAAATTCTTCAGCCCATTAATATCAACGGACAGCGCACCCAGCGACTTAAGTTCCTCCTGCTTTACCTCTGCCAGATACCCGACAAAACTGTTGCGGTTCAAAAGACCTGTCAGGTCATCATGGTAACTCAGATATTCCTGCTGCTTCTGCATCTTCTGAAGCACGATCGCCTGAGAGATATACGGAATGACCGCACGCATAAGCGAAAGGTCGCATCCCCCCCTGTGTACTCCAACCGCTGCCAATACAGCCGTCACATCATCATCTAAAGGACGGAATACACTGTAGTCCGCCTCAGTTGTATCTGTAATCTCCTGCCTGATCCACCTCGGCAGCTGATCAGCATCCAGCATCTTGATACGGTCTCTCTGCCACGGAACATTCTCTGCACACCACTCATAGATTGCGAGGATATCATCCTCTTCTTTTTCTATATAATAAACATATTCCGAATCATAGTAGTCGCGTATCGTGCTTAATACGTCGTTCATAATCTCAATGATAGAACGTTGTTTATACTTCTCACTCATGGATTCTTCTCCCCTGATTTCACTAGATAACAGTTATAAATACCATCTGGACTGACTAAAGTACAGATATGATTATTGTAGTATAATCTTATTTAAATTGCAAGAAGCAAAAAACGGAGGCGCAAAGGGGTCTGACCCTTTTGCCCTCCGTTTTCAGAATATTCTGTCTTTGATCCGCAAAAGGGTCAGACCCCTTTGCTACAAATTCCATTTCTGTCCCTGTGACACTTTCAGCCGGTTCATTGCCCGCGCCAGTGATGCCTGGGTCCGGTAGTATTCCTGAATGCTCTGCTTCTGCCGCATCTGCTCCTCGGCACGCTCTTTTGCTTCCTCGGCCCTGCGCACATCAATCTCTTCCGGGCGCTCGGCAGTGTCCACGAGCACCGTAACACGATTGTTCACGACCTCGGCAAAACCTGCACCAACTGCAACGTCCACCCAGTTTCCTTCTTCAATCTCCATTCTGGCATCCCCGACTGTTACGGCAATTACCATATTCTCATGATTGGCCAGAATTCCCATCTCCCCGTCGGGAGCCGGGAGGGTCAGCTTTCTGCAGCGGCCTTCGTAGAACACCCTGTCGCTGGCTATTATTTTCAGCCCAAATGTATCCATATGCATACACCTCTATTCTGCGGCACTTTCCGCCTTTGCTTTCTCAATGACATCTTCGACTGTTCCTACATTGAAAAATGCAGATTCCGGATACTGGTCCATCTCGCCGCTGATAATCATTTTGAAACCGCGGATTGTCTCTTTGAGCGGCACGTATTTACCCGGGATTCCGGTAAATGTCTCAGCAACGTAGAATGGCTGTGACAGGAATCTCTGGATCTTTCTTGCACGCATAACGACCGCTTTATCTTCATCTGACAGTTCTTCCATACCAAGAATTGCAATGATATCCTGCAGTTCCTTGTATTTCTGGAGGATTGCCGTTACCTGGTTGGCCACTTCATAGTGTTCCTCTCCGACAATATCAGCCTCCAGAATACGGGAGTTGGATTCCAGAGGATCGACTGCCGGATAGATCCCCTGCTCTACGATCTTTCTGGACAATACTGTTGTCGCATCCAGATGTGCAAACGTTGTGGCCGGGGCCGGGTCAGTCAGGTCATCGGCAGGCACATATACGGCCTGTACGGATGTAACGGAACCGTTCTTTGTCGATGCAATACGCTCCTGCAGCTCACCCATTTCTGTAGCAAGGGTCGGCTGGTAGCCTACGGCTGAAGGCATACGTCCGAGAAGTGCGGATACCTCGGAACCAGCCTGGGTAAAACGGAAAATATTGTCAATAAACAGAAGCACGTTCTGGTGCTCTTTATCCCTGAAATACTCAGCCATTGTAAGCCCTGTCTCCGCAACACGCATACGTGCTCCGGGCGGCTCGTTCATCTGTCCGAATACCAGGGCCGTCTTCTCAAGAACCCCGGAAGCCTTCATCTCCGTCCATAAGTCATTCCCTTCACGGGAACGCTCACCGACTCCTGTAAAAATAGAATAACCGCCGTGCTCTGTAGCAATATTACGAATCAATTCCTGAATCAGTACGGTCTTACCTACACCGGCACCACCGAAAAGGCCAATCTTACCGCCTTTTGCATAAGGCGCCAGAAGGTCAATAACCTTGATACCTGTTTCCAGAATTTCAATAACCGGGCTCTGGTCCTCAAAACTCGGCGGATCTCTGTGGATCACCCATTTCTGATTCGTTTCAAGAGGCTGGCCATCATCAATGGTTTCCCCCAAAACATTAAACAATCTGCCCAGTGTCTGCTCTCCAACCGGTACTTTGATGCCTTCCCCGGTAGCAGTCACTTCCATATCTTTATGCAGCCCTTCGCTGGCAGCAAGCATCAGACAGCGCACCTCATTATTCCCGAGATGCTGTGCGACCTCCATGATGCACGTCTTACCACTATTTTCAACTTCAAGCGCATCTTTGATAAAAGGAAGATTGCCGTCTTCAAATACTACGTCAACGACAGGTCCCATGACCTGTACAATTCGTCCTTTATTCATAATCGTTCTCACTTCCTTATTTGTGAGTGCAAAGGGGTCTGACCCCTTTGCACTCCATTGTCAGAATATTTTACTTTTTCCGTTTCTGGGCATTTGCCCCGCTGCATACCTCGGTAATTTCCTGGGTGATGGCAGCCTGCCGTGCCCTATTATATAAGGTAGATAAATCTTTGATGATACTCTCGGCACTGTCTGTTGCAGCCTTCATTGCCATCATACGGGCGTTGTGCTCGCTGGCATAGGCCTCTACCAGACAGCCGTAGACCATACCTGTTATATAATTCGGAATGATGCTGTCCATGACGCTTTTGGCGGATGGATAGAGTTCTATTTCTTCCCTGTACATGTTCAGAGGCATAATCATCTTATTAAAGGAAGCCCTCTCCAACGGGAGAAGTCTTACTTTTTCAGCATCTGACTGCACAGAGTTTTCCATGCGGGTGTAAATCATGTATACTTCATCCAATTGCCCCATTTCAAACTGGTCCAGAATGACGGATGAGATATTTCTAGCACGGTGCATCGTCGGCTTCTGGACTGTATACTGGAAGTTTGTATCAATTTCTACCTTATGTTTGGCAAAATAGTGTCTTCCCAGTTCTCCGACAACGAATAGTTTATGTTCCCCGGGCCCGCTAAGCAGTTCTTCTTCAAGCTTGATGATATTATGGTTGTATGCCCCTGCAAGTCCTTTATCCGCAGTTATGACAATGGAGCCGATCTTCCTCTTTTCAGCGGGGATCTTCTCCCTCAAGTCAAAATACGGATGTTCAATATCAGGGACATGGCGCAGGATTCTGGAAATCTCACCCTGCAGGCCATAGAAATACGGCTCTGTATCAGACAGCTTCTTCTTTGCCTGTTTCATTTTGGAAGAAGAAATCATATACATCGCATTCGTAATCTTCATCGTATCCTTTACGCTGTTTATACGGGTCTGTATTTCTCTGATATTTGCCATATTAACACCTGCTCTTCTTAAATTCCTTCGCTGCTTCCACGATCTTTCCAATCAGCTCGTCGGTCAGGGCCTTTGTTTCTTCTATCTCTTTCCCGATCTCCGGATATTGTGTATCAAAATAGCTTAACATATCTGCCTGAAACTGTTTGATCTTCTTCTTTTCAATACCAAGCAGCACCTTATGTGTAGCTACACAGAGGGTGATAACCTTTTCATGCAGGGAGAGCGGATGGCACAGAGGCTGTTTTAAAAGCTCCATCAGGCCACCGCCGTATTCCAGCTGCTCTTTTGTGGCAGCGTCAAGGTCAGAGCTGAACTGTGTAAACACTTCCATTTCTCTGTACTGCGCCAGATCGATACGGATACTTCCTGAAGCCTTTTTCATCGCCTTCGTCTGGGCAGCACCGCCGACACGGGATACGGACAGACCTACGTTGACCGCCGGCCTCATTCCCGAGAAGAACAAATCACTCTCCAGAAAAATCTGGCCGTCTGTGATGGAAATTACGTTGGTCGGTATATAAGCAGATACATCTCCTGCCTGCGTCTCGATAATCGGGAGCGCCGTGATAGAACCGCCGCCCAACGCATCACTCAGCCGGCTGGAACGCTCCAGCAGTCTTGAATGAAGGTAGAATACATCTCCCGGATATGCTTCACGTCCCGGAGAACGTCCGAGCAGAAGGGATAATGCACGGTATGCAACCGCATGTTTTGATAAATCATCATAAACGATCAGGACATCTTTCCCCTGATGCATAAAATGTTCCGCCATCGCAGTTCCTGCATAAGGTGCGATATACTGGAGCGGAGCGCAGTCACTTGCAGTTGAGGAAACAACAATTGTGTAATCCATAGCGCCATTCGTCGTCAGCGTATTCACAACCTTGGCTACAGTAGATGCCTTCTGCCCGACCGCAACATAAATACAGACAACATCTTTTCCTTTCTGATTGATAATCGTGTCCAGAGCAATGGAAGTCTTTCCCGTCTGCCTGTCTCCGATGATCAGTTCTCTCTGTCCACGCCCGATCGGGAACATGGCGTCGATTGACAGAATACCTGTCTCCATCGGCACACTGACTGACTTCCTGTCTATAATTCCCGGTGCCTCCTGCTCGATCGGCCTGTAATCATCAGCCTCGATCTCGCCCTTCCCGTCGATCGCCGCACCCAGAGAGTTAACAACTCTTCCTATATATTTATCACCAACCGGAACCCCGGCTTTTTTCCCAGTCCGGGTCACTTTTGTGCCTTCCTTGATCTCGGTATCGTGTCCGAAGAGGATACATCCGATGGAATCCTTCTGGATATCCTGGACCATCGCCTTCAGCCCGTTCTCAAAAGTCACAATCTCCCCGTACATGGCGTGATCAATTCCATAAACAGTGGCAATACCGTCTCCTACAGTAATAACTGTACCGACCTCACTGTCCTTGCTGATTGTATCAAAATTTTCTATTTCATTTTTCAGAATAGAAATAATTTCATCTGAATTGATTGAACTCACCTTGTTCACCTCCAGGTCAATTTTTGTTCTAATCTATTCAGGCGTCCTTTCAGGCTCCAGTCATACTCATCACTGCCGGCCGTTAACACAAAGCCTCCCAGCAGAGCGTGATCCGTCCTGATTTCAATATTTGCCTCAACGGCATTATATTTCCTGCAAAGAAACGCCTTCATTTCTTTTAGCTGTACCTCACTTGGAGGTTCTACACAAGTCAGCACTGCATTCAGAACCCTGTTCTGTTCATCGCAGTACCTGTCATATGATACGAAAATATCCCCGATCAGGTCCATCCTCTGATTTTGGCATGTCACCTTCAGGAAATTCCTGATTTCTTCCGGAAACACCTGGTCGATCACTCTCAGTTTCTGTTCCTCTCTGATAGTCGGATTTACAAACACATCATTTAACTGGGGAACTTCTGCGAATATATCCCTTGCTTTCTGTATGGCTTCTTTAGAAATATTCAGCTCATACAACACTTTTGCATATCTTACCGCTGCCTGCGGGCAGTACTGGATGTTAGTGTTTGTCTGTGTCTTCATGAGCGTCACCTGCTTCTTCCAGAAACTGATTATATATGTCCTGATTTCCTTGATTCTCTGTCTTTTCGCCTACAATTCTGGCAGCCGCTGTCATCGCAAGTCCTGCAATCTCTGACTGCAGGGCCTTCATTGTCTGCTCCCGTTCTAACTGAATCTGTGCCTTCGCAGAATCCAGCATGCCGCCTGCTTTTACGCCGGCTTCACTTACAATCCGCTCATACTCGGCCTTTGCCTGCGTCTGTGCCTTTTCCACGATCTTCACAGACTCGTCTCTGGCACCCGTAAGGGCTGCTTCATACTCAACTTTAAGCTTTGCGGCTTCTTCCCTGGCACTGCTTGCCTCGTTTAAGCCGTCCGCAATCAGTTTCTCACGCTTTTCCATGATATCAGTTACCGGTTTGATCAAAAACTTTTTCAACAAAAGATAAAGAACAACAAGGTTTATTATGGTAAAGAGAAGGTTCACATTTAATTGCAGCACCTGTCCCACCTGCCTTTCCTGTTTTTATGGTATCTGTTCAGAAATATGAACGGATACACCTGTGATCTATTATTTCAAAAGTAAAATAATCAGCAAACCGATAATAAAACCGTAAATAGCAGTTGCTTCGGCGAGCGCACATCCAAGGATCAGTGTCTTGCTAATCTTGCTTTCAGCCTCTGGCTGTCTTGCAATTGCATCTGCTGCTTTCCCTGTTGCAATACCAATACCGATACCTGCTCCTACACCTGTTAAAACTGCGATTCCTGCTCCAATAGCTATAATTGTTCCCATAATACAAATCTCCTTTTCTTTCAAAAATTTCTTTCAGAATTCCTCTACTCTTGTTCTTCATTCATAAACAGTGCCGTAAGGAATACAAACACATATGCCTGCAAAAGACCGTCAAATATATCAAAATAAAAACTAAACGGTATAGGCACCAAAACCGGCACAATGGCTTTTAAAAGCTCCATAATGACAAATGCTCCGAGCACATTACCGAATAACCGCATACAAAGAGACAACGGACGGATTACAATCTCCAGAATCATAATCGGTGCAACTACAGGCACCGGCTTTGCAAAATGCTTCATCCAATGCTTTACTCCATTTTTATGTATGCCTGAATATTCAATCAGGAACATGCTCATAATCGCGAGCGCCGCTGTCACGTTCAAGTCCTTGGTAGGCGGCTTGAACCCAAACAGACTGATAATATTGGAAACACCCAGATAGAGAACTATTGTAATAAGATAAGGTATATATCTCTTATTCTCTTTCCCTATGATGCCCTCGAAGAAGTCCGAAGCCCATCCAACAGCCGACTCCAGCACAATCTGCTTCCTGCCCGGATTCTCAACCTTCAGGTTCCGGACGAAGATAATTGACAGCCCGACCAGCACAGCCATGATCACCCATGTTACGACTACCGCTTCTGATACGCCGATTCCCCCGAATATAGGTATTGTAAACACGGTCTCACAGTTCAGTTCCTCCAGCAACTTCTCTGTTAAACTTTCCGTATCGCTCCCTCCCTTTCTTTTAAATATTTAATGCAGCGGTAATTCTTTCACCCATGATTATTTCTTGCATAAAAAAAGAATTTCTTCACCTGAAATTCCCTCACCGCCGCTCACTCTTAAGATTTTGTTCTCTTAAAAGTTAAATAAAGATTACGCCCAAATTTTTCGTTTGTCAACGATAAAAAAATGATGCTATTTGTCGACCCACATTGACCTTTTTTATCCAAATTTTCCTTCTTTTAAATCTCGAAATTTATGATTTTTATATAAATTTAATCTTTATTTTTTTATTTTTTACATTTCCAAAATAATTTCAAAGTCATTTTGCACAAATGCGATATTGATGGTCCCAATACATTTCGTCATTATATCCATCACTATGTCTATGTTTTCACAATGGTTATGGAAACTTTAGCAATTTCTTAATCCCCCGGCCCTTATTTCTACATTATACTGCCAATCTTCCTCTTTATTCCTGTTATATATTAAAATAGCAAATAGTTTTATGTGGCAGCGGTAAAAATGAATATGAAGAACATTCCTTTATGCCGCAGATTTGGTGTGCACTTTTATCATATTTGAATTATAATAATGCCAGAGACAAAAGGTTAAACGACGCCTGACTGAAGGCATCAGGGGGCAGATAAAAATGAGTACGTTTGAAACGAAAAACAAAACCAGTATTAAATTAAACCGCTTTTTCTTTTTTTGCGGCGTGATTATGGCATTCAGCGAAATATGGAAGCAATGCTGTCTGACCTTCATCGTCAACAGGGGGGTCTATGACTGGTGGTATTTCCCTTTCCAGCTCTGCAGTATCGCCATGTATGTTCTGCTAGTCCTTCCCTGGGTAAAGAATACACATATACGCCCTGCCCTGCTGTCATTCTTAATGAATTACAGCCTGCTTGGCGGGACAGCCGTTTTTGCGGATACAAGCGGACTCCACTATCCGGTTCCGGCACTGACGGTCCACTCCTATCTGTGGCACGTCCTTCTGATCGTGACCGGGATCGCCGCCGGCGCTGCGTGTATTGCAGAAAACCAGAACCATATGCCCGGCCGCCGGCTGTTTAGAAACAGTACTTTTATCTATCTGGGCTGCTGTGCCGCCGCCACAGGAATCAATCTGCTGTTTGACCGCTTCGGAGATATCAATATGTTCTATATCAACCCGGATTATGAAATGCAGCAGATCGGTTTTTCCACACTGGCCGGCTATATTGGTAATATTCCCGCAATCATCCTGTATATCCTCACAACGATTCTCGGAGCATGCATCCTTTTTCACATCTGGCGCCTGGCTGCCCGTTGTTATCAACATTTTTTCAGGCATTGAAAGTAAAAACTGATTATACTATTTTGCATAAACATACAAAAAAATGTACAGGCATCCTCAATTCTGAGGGGTGCCTGTACCCTTTTTCTCAAGATTCTCTTTTTCTACCTCTTCAGCCTCTACAATCTTCAGGAAATCCCTCTCCGCCTTTTTCTTGCGCGGGATAAATCTTCTGGCAACCGATCCTTTCCCGCGGTTCTTCACATAGAAGAAACCAATTACGGAAAAGACGACCGCCCCGACAAAATTTACCATAAGGTCTTTCATCGTATCTATCAGGCCAATGTCCAGATAACCGCCAAGCCCCAGGTCCTTTCCATTGACTGTCACATTCTTTATATTATCGATAACGGTGACATTATTTCCCCCCGCCGGGTCTAACATAACCGAGCGGATCGTATGGATCACCGTATCTTTCTGCATGTCATATCCCAGAATCTGATCCATTCCGAACTCAAAGAACTCCCAGATGACGCCGATTGTCATGGAAAAGCAGAAAGCGACAATTGCCGTAAACAGAGGCGAAAGCTTGAAAACCATCTTTTCACTCCTGTTGAGGAGGTCAACAAGGGAAAAACCTATTGCAGCCGCGAGGAACCCGTTCAGCGTATGCAGAACCGTATCCCAGAAAGGAAACACAATATAGAATTCCCGAATCTCACCCAGAATCTCCGCCGCAAAGATAAACACGAGGATAATGATCTCAAGCGTCGTCGGGAGCTCTATTTTCATGGTCACCTGCACAAGGCTGGGAACAACTAAAAGCAGCAGCGTCAAAATGCATAAAAACACATTTTCATAATTTTTGTTGAATATTTGCAGGATCATCATGATGATGACCAGCAGGCGTAAAATAAAATACACTATGAAGGAGCTTTTATGCTCCCGAAGTTCCATGCCCAGAGCCTTCCACATGTTGCGGAAGAAGTGTTTTTCCCTTTTGTCGTTATTTTTCATTTCATACCATTCCTTTAAAATCAGTCCACATTTATCCTCCTATTATAGGGACATTTACTGATTTATGCAAGGAATTTATCTTAATCTGTCAACCAGCGCTTCTTTGCGGAATCCACGCAGCATTACGGATGATACAATGACCGGTACGATTGCGGTGAATACGGCATATCCAAAAAACATAAGCCACGGAAAGTGAAAGTGCATATAGCCTGCCCCAAAATACTGCATTATCCGCACCATTGCATACCCGGCTGCCGTTCCCAGTATAAGTGTGATCACCAGATTTCCAGCCGTCAGCATCAGCCCTTCGGCCTGAATCATGTGAAACAGCTGTTTTGTTGTCATTCCTACAGACTGCAGCATGGCAAACTCTCTTTTTCTTGTCAGAATATTGGTAATAATCGTATTCAGCATATTCAGGATACTGAATGCCACAATAAAGATGCTGAGTCCGATCATAACTGAATTGAGTATGGCGAATGAACTTTCCCCTTCTGCTGCTATCTCCCGCAGGGTCCCCATTGTAAGGGCAGGGTAATCCTCAAGAACAGCGTCCAGCTGCTTTTCAACCTCACTTTCTTTTGTCTGGTCAACCTTCACGATCATTTCATGGTTCAGGTTCATTCCGTTCGTCATTTCTGCAAGTATCTCTTCCGGCAAAATAAAAGCGGAGAAATTATTGCTGTAATTTACATAGTCATTTGTATTGAGAATCCCTGCAACAGTAAATTCTTTTTCTTTCTCTGTCTGGCCATCATACCATGACAGTTTCACCTTATCACCGACCTGATAGCCCCACCCGAATACTTCCTGTTGTACTTCATTATACTGTATAAGAACAGAATCGCCTTTCAGCATGGCATCATAGTCAATACTGCCTTCCTCAAGCATAGTACTGAGCTTATCTGTTTCTTCTCTGGTGAAAGATGCCATGCTGTCCTCATCGTTATCTCCTTTTGCTTCCCACTTTGTACTTGCTTCCTGGCCGATTCTTATCTTTTCTACGCCATCAATCGCCTGTACTTTCTGCATCAGGTCTTCATTAATCGGATTATTCATCTGGATGTCTGTATATCCATGATCCGCTGTCTCTGCCAGATTATAGGATAGGTTGATGACGAACTCTCCGTATTTATAGGACCCTTGCCGGGCATATTCTTCCAGATCTGTAGCTATCGTAAAAAAAGCCGCCAGCATATACAGAACCCCGCCTATTCCAAGAGAAACCATTGTCAGTACTGTTTTTTTCTTGTTCCTGCTACGGTTCATTGATGCCATGCTGACAGGAGTAATTTTGCGGTACAATTTTTTGCCCGCAGTCCGGGGTTTTACAGTTTGACTCTGTTTCTTTTTTCTTTTTTCCTCTACTCCGGAAAACTTACTTGCTTCGACAGGTGAAATCGAGGATGCAATCAGCGCCGGTTTTCTGATCGAGAGAAGTACCGTTATGATATCCGCCACTACTACACAGGCCCCTATAAGCAGAGTATTTTTCCAGCTCCAGCCTGCAGGTTTGATAAAGTAGCTGACCGTACTTCCGATCAGCAGACCTGCCGGAATTCCGACACTGCACAGAACCAGCCCCTCATAGCGCACCATCCTGCGGATCTGTTTCTTTGTCATTCCGATGGTCCGCAGCTGTCCGAACTGCTGGATTCTCCCAACCACTGCCAGATAGAAGACACTGTAGATCACGAGTACACTGACAAACAAGATTCCGATGGCAACACAGATAACCATGATGTTCTGTTGCCTTTCCATATCACCGCCTGGCAGGGTATTCAGGAAGTAGTTATTCTCGTTTATATTTTTTCTTTCTACTTTATAATCGGAACCCATCGCACGGATTTCGTCAAGAAATCCCGACTGGTTCATTTTATCCGCACCATGAATCCTTACAATGCCATCATATGTCATATCTTTCAGCTGAGAACCGCTTTCGCCATATGTCTGTGAAAGTATAATGCTGAAAAGCTTTGGATTTCCATCCACATGATAGATACCTGATATGACAAACTCTTCCGTCGTCCCGTCCAGAAACGTAAAGGAAACCTTTTCCCCCGGCTTATCTTCTATATCAAGTGCCCTGCAGTGTGCATCCGAAAGCATTACCTCGTCTGCTTTCTGCGGTTCGTGTCCTTTTACCGGAGTCACGGTCTTTATGTGAACTCCCTCATCCTTTGCCGGTTTACTGTCGTAGCATACCGGCTGAACCATTTTCCCGTCCACTTCCATACTCTGTCCACGTTTCATCCCGAGGACGAATTCCGTACGTTTATCCTGTGCAAATTCCTGAATCTGTTCTCTGTCCAGACCATAGTAAACCACATGCTGCATTTCTGCGACCTGACGTGAACGTTCCGTATTCATGGAAGCATAAAATAAAGACATGACCATCAGCAGACTGACGGAAAGCGTGATGGTAACTATAATAAAGAAATTACGCAGCCTGCTGCTCTTCACACTGTTGACTGCCAGCTCCCATACAGTCTTCCCGTTATTATTACCGGCTATTTTTCCTTTCACACTACGGCTCATGCATTCCACCTGCTTTCCCTGATCCGGCCATCCTCAATGCGGATCGTCCGGTCTGCAAGCTGTGCAATTTCTTCGTTGTGGGTAATCATAACAACGGTCTGGTGGAACTGTCTGCTCGTCATCTTGATCAGGCCCAGTACATCCTGACTGGTTCTGGAATCCAGATTTCCGGTCGGTTCATCAGCAAGTATGATCGCCGGCTTTGATGCCAGAGCCCTGGCGATTGCAACCCTCTGCTGCTGTCCTCCTGACAGATTGTTTGGCATTTCCCCAAGCTTTTCCTCAAGGCCCAGCAGGGAAATGATCTTATTTATATATGTCCCGTCCGGTGTCTCGCCGTCCAGCGCCACCGGAAGTACGATGTTCTCATAGACATTCAGAATGGGAATCAGGTTGTAATTCTGGAAGACAAACCCGATCCTCCTGCGCCGGAAAATCGTCAGCCGTTCATCGTCCATCCCGGATAAATCCTTCCCCCCAATGATGACCTTCCCTTCCGTCGGCTTATCCAGTCCGCCCATCATGTTAAGCAGGGTGGATTTTCCGCTTCCCGATGTTCCTACAACCGCGACAAACTCACCTTCTTCTATCTCCAGTGACACGCCGTCCAGCGCACGCACAATATTCGGTTCTTCCCCGTAATACTTTTTCAGATCTTCCGTTTTCAGTATACTCATGTTACACACTCCTTTGTCTGTATTTTCGACCTGAAATAAGAATAACAGAGAATTGTTTCAAAAACCTCTCGAAAAAACAAAGAAATGTTTAGTTTTCTTTTATCCCCCTATTTTCCCTGATTTGGAAGATATACAGATACGCTTGTCCCCTTTCCCTCTTCGGACTTTATCTTAAGATATCCGTTTTGTCTCGTTATGATTTCTCTTGTCAGATACAAGCCAATTCCAACCCCCTCTATACAGCTTGATTTTTCTTCCCTGAAAAACCGCCTGCATACGTCATTTATATGCTCCGGCGCTATCCCCGTGCCGTTATCCTCTACCGTGATTTTCGTATAAATTTCCAAGGGCTCCGCACAGATCCTGATTTTTCCACAGTCGCCTGTGTATTTGACGGAGTTATCCACAATATTAAATATTGCTTCTGCAGTCCACTTCTCATCATAATATACGTGCAGATTTTCAGGACACTCCAATGTGACCTCCGTTCCCTTCTTCTGTGCACGCAGCCGGATACTCTCGGCCACTTCGAACAATGTATTCTTCAGCACATTTTCCCGGGGATGCAGTACAATAATCTCATTCTCCAGACGCGACATCTGAAGAAGAGACTGGATCAGCGAATCCAGTTTTCTCACCTGATTTTTCAGAGTCCTGAGGCATTGCTGCCTTGTCTCCTCAGACAGCTCCGGCCTCAAAGCCGTATCAGAATACATCGTAATATTGGCGATCGGCGTTTTTAACTGATGGGAAATATCTGAGACAATACTCTGCACCTGCTTCTTCTGCTCTTCACTCTCACGGGCCGCAGCCTCAGTAATATCCGCAAGCCTTTCCAGTCTCATCTGAATCTTAGAAAGGAGGCTTTCGTCATCAAAATCAAAGTCCCCTGTTCCCTCTCCTGACAAAATCTGATCGATGGAGCCACAGACCGCATTTGTAAAATCCACATATTTCCTTCTCATATAAATCCAGACACCCGCCCAAATACAAACCGCACACAGTAAAACTGCGGCGATTGCCAGAACCAGACCGTTACTCATCTTCCATTCCCGCCTTCTCTAATCAGATCTCCTCGCCGATCCACCGATACCCTGTCCCGTACACCGTCTTAATATAGGAATACGTTTCATCAGATATCTTCGACCTGAGCCTGCTCACAAAAATAGTCAGCGTATGCTCATCCACATAGTTTTCCTCTTTATCCCACAATTCGTCGAGCAGTACCTGTCTCGTCAAAACAATCCCCGGATTCTGGCAGAACTTAACAAGCAATTTAAACTCCGTGGGCGTCAGCGATAATACATCTCCATTTTTCATTACCGTATAACTCTCGAAATCAATCACCAGATTCCCCACCGACAAACGCGCCGCTTCCTCCTGAACCACCTGATACCTCCGCAGCACCGCATTCACCCGCTGAATCAGCACCTGTACATTAAAAGGCTTCGTAATATAATCATCCGCGCCTGCCTGAAACCCGACAATCATATCCTCGTCCAGATCCCTCGCTGTCAAAAAAATAATCGGAATATCCATCCTGCCGCGCAGCTCCCTTGCAAAAACAATCCCGTTCCCGTCCGGCAGATTCACATCCAAAAGAAGCAGATGCACTTGACATTCGTCAAGAAATCTCTCCGCCTCCTTAACCCCATACACAACATCCGGCAGGTAACCGGCAAGCTCCAGATTCAGTTTTAGCCCTTCCGCAAGAGCAACATCATCCTCAATAACCAAAACCCTCACCCAAAAACCTCCTTATTGGGGACGTAGCCTTCTTGAAGTTTACTACGTCCCCTGTTAAAATATTGACGAGGTGATATTTATGAAACATCCGTTTAAATACGAAATTATTTACAGCAGCCGCAAGACTCTCGCCATCCAGATCCTACCGGATGGCAGTGTAAAGGTCCGCGCCCCGAAACGCTGCCCTAAATCTACAATTGAATGCTTTCTCAATGAGAAAGAATCCTGGATTCTTAAGCATGTTAATAAGGCCATGCAAAATCCGCCTGTTATGAAAAATCTTCTTTCTGTACAGGAACGAAACCGCTATATTAAAATTGCCCGGGATATTTTTACGCAGAAAACGGCTTATTATGCTTCCATTCTGAATGTAACATATGGCCGTATCTCTATCCGTGAACAGAAAACCCGCTGGGGCAGCTGTTCGAGCGAAGGAAACTTAAACTTCAACTGGAGACTGATCTTTGCTCCTGAGGAAGTTCTGGACTATATTGTGGTCCATGAACTTGCCCACCGCAGAGAAATGAATCACTCTCAGGCATTTTATGCAATCGTGAAGTCTATACTCCCCGACTATAAAAAATCTCAGAAATGGCTTCGTGATAACGGACGTTCCCTCTGGACTGTTGTGTAGATGATAGACACAGTTCAGCATTTTAGAAACTTTTTTATTTCATATTCCAGAATATTCTGAAAGTGGTCCGCAAAGGGGTCTGACCCCTATACGTTACATCTGTTTCCTGACGATTTTATATTCGTCTCCACCACGATAATAGGGGCACTCATGAAAGTCCCCCTTCACAAACCGCACCATTTCATCTTCATCCAGATTCTGTGTACAGATGTAGCATTCGTAATCTTCATCATATTCATAGTTCATACAATATTCGCAGTTTGATGCCTCACGTTTTTTCATTTATCTGCTGCCCCTTTCGGTGATTGGGTAATTCCGGTTTTCTTTAATTGCTGGTATATATGCGAAACCGGAAGTCCAACTACGTTATAATAGTCTCCTTCTATTTTATCAATATAAGCGGCAAATTTCCCCTGTATTCCGTATGCCCCGGCCTTGTCCATTGGTTCTTTACTTTCTATATATGAGAGTATTTCCTGTCTGTCCATTTCATGTACATACACTCTGGTCTCCACAGCATGGCTGCTTACCTGACAGTTTCCGGTCTGGTCAAAATCCAGGATGGCTGCGCCGGTGAATACCTGATGGGACCTTCCCTGAAGGCTGGTGAGCATTTGATATGCATCTTCTTCGTCCTTTGGTTTGCCCAGTATCTGTTGGTCCAAAGCTACTATCGTATCTGCCCCGATCACAACGGTGTCTTCCAGTCCCCCTTTTTCCCTCAATTCGGAAGCCACATTTTCTGCTTTCATCAGTGCCAGTTCTTTCACGATTTCTTCCGGCCTGGTACTTTCATAGCTTTCCTCTTTATGGCTTATCACGATTTCAAACTCCAGCCCAATCTGCGATAGCAGTTCTCTGCGGCGCGGAGAGGCGGAGGCAAGTATTATTTTCTTCATTGTAAAATGTCCTCTCTTATTTCAATAATATGGTGTCAGAGACAAAACTTCTTTTACCCCGACATTATAGTGCTATTGTACCATGACTTCTCTTGATACTACAATATCGTTATGTCAAGGATAAAATATTATCGTTTATCATTAATAAATTATTGACTTTCTATAACCACTCACATATACTTTAATTAAGGAACCCTGCCAATATGATTTATTAAAGAATCTCATCCTATACCTGCCGTTTTTAAAGAAAGGAGCTTTCTATAATGAGCGAAAATAAAACCATGTCCCCTCCGCCTCTATGGCATCTTAGTCTCGCCCGCGTTCTGTTCTGCTTTCTTTTCATATTTTTTGTGTACAGAACTCTTGCAAGTGTTGTAAATATCATTTACTTTGCATCACAGCCGGCTTCCGCCATTCAAGTATCGGCTAATGAAAGTCGTTATATTTTCCCGGGACTCTTTGGTTACTACAGAATTCCTTTTGATTATCTGGCAGTATATGACGGAATCACCAACGGTAAACTGTTTGCACTTTCCATAACTATTGCCTGCTTCCTGTTTAAAGATATCCCTTTACTCGTGATCATAAATCTGGGGAGAATCCTATTCAAAAATCTGAAAGGTTCCTATACGCCGTTTACTGCCGGAACGACATCCTGCATTAAGAAAATAGGGATTATTATGATTTGTATGGGTTCATTAAGCAAATTGTTTATACAGGTGAGCGTAAATGTTGTTAACCTCCACCGGTTCAACTGTGTGAATCCATATGAACCGAGCTGGATTCTGGCTGGAATATTTACATTTCTTCTGGCGGATATTTTTGCAAGGGGATGTTACCTCCAACAGGAATCTGATGAAACGTTATAAGGAGAAATACCTATGGCAATTATACTAAGATTAGACCGTGTCATGGCTGACAGGAAGATTTCCTTAAAAGAGCTTGCCGAAAAAGTAGGGATCACCAATGTAAATCTGTCCAATTTAAAAACTGGCAAGGTTAAGGCAATCCGGTTTTCAACGCTGGAAGCCATATGTAAAGAACTTAAGTGCCAGCCCGGAGATATTCTGGAATATGTAGAAGACTGCCCGTTGAGGACTGACAAAGAGAAAGGATAAACTTATGATAAAAATTATTATTTCGCCTGCAAAAAAAATGAATATCATCGACGAATATGACTGTACGCTTACCCAGCCGGTATTTATGGAAGAGACAAGGTTGATCCAAAGCATGCTGAAGGAAATGGCGCGCGAAGACCTGAAGAAGTTATGGCAGTGCAGCGATAAGCTGGCCGACTTAAATTATGGGCGCCTCCATACATACAATCTGAACAAAAACCTCACCCCGGCGCTTATTGCCTACGAGGGGATTCAGTACCAGTACATGGCACCCCACATCTTTTCAGATGCACAATGGAATTACGTCTCTGAACATCTCCGCATTTTATCCGGGTTCTACGGAATCCTCGCTCCCACGGACGGAGTCATTCCCTACCGTCTGGAAATGCAGGCAAAGTTAAAGACAGATGATAAAAAAGATCTCTATCAATTCTGGGAAAATAAGATTTACGACAAACTGGTACAAGATACAGACGCCAGTGATCTCCAGATACTCAATCTGGCATCCGCTGAATACAGCAAGGCAGTCCTTCCTTATATTGCTCCCCCCGTATCCTGCGTCACCTGCGTTTTCGGCGAAGAGACAAACGGAAAAGTAAAAGTAAAGGGAACCCAGGCAAAAATGGCCCGCGGGGAGATGGTGCGCTGGATGGCCGAAAATCAAGTAACTAAAATAACCGGCGTCCGGGAATTTGACCGGCTCGGCTATGCATTTTCAAAAGACCTTTCCAATGACAGTGAATATATTTTTTTGAAAACCGGAGATAATAAGGATGAGGAATTTTCTCTATAGATCGACGGACACTCCTGCCGCTCATCATTCTTTGACCAGCACCGCCCTGCACGGCGCCCCGTCGCATCCCGCTAATTTCAGCGGCTGGGCGCACAGGAAATATGCTCCCTCTTCCACCTCTTCCAAAACAAGACCCTCTAAAATAGCCATACCGGCCCCGAGCAGGATCTTATGCACGCCTTCCGTATCGTCTGCTGGTCCCACAGTCTGGCTCTCGACCCCTATCAGTTCAAGTCCCGCTTCCGCAAATGCCCCGGCTGCATCCTCCGAAAAAACCACATCTCCCTTCCAGAGAATTTTCTTCCCCCTGCCCGATATCAGCATTTTTGCAGTTTCCCCATCCAGTTCTCCATCATACCTTAGCACATGACAGACACCCATAACCTGCTCAAGCGGCAGCTCATCAATCGATTTCCCCTCATCCAGAAAATGCCTCGGTGCATCCATATGCGTGCCGTTATGTGCACACATTTTCAGATAAGTCAAATTACAGGCATCCCCATTCTTCACTTCCATAATCCTGTCATACTCCGGGGCCGGGTCTCCCGGATAAACCCTTGAACTGAACAATTCTCTCGTAATATCAAACAATTCCATCCCTATTTTCAATTCCTCTCTGCCTAAAACGGCGGTTTTCCGCAAAGGGGTCAGACCCTTTTGCGGTCCGTTTTCTGAATATTCTGAACTTTTCCGATCAGCCGGATCAGTGATTCTTTAAAATGTTCATCGTCTTCCTTCGTTCGTTTCCTTGGTCCTTTTAAGTGATTTTTCTTTGACTTCCTGCGGACTTCTTTCGCGATATGGCGTTCAAACATCATCTGGTCTATGTTTTCCAGTGTATACCACTTTCCGCTCTGATGTATCGGAAACACGCCTTTTCCAAGGCACATGGAGGCTACGCCGTAATCCTGGGTGACTACGATGTCTCCTTTTTCTGACAGGGTAACGATTTTAAAGTCTGCGGAATCGGCTCCTTTTTCTACGGTTACTACCTGACTGTATGAAGTCTGGAAGATATGCGCCGTGTCACAGACTAATATAACCGGTATGTTTTCTTTTTCAGCGGTTTTCTCAACGATGCCTACCACCGGGCAGGCATCTGCGTCTACGATGATCTTCATTTTCCACCTTTCTTTAACAATTCCCTACAAATACATGTTTCAAATACTTCCGTGCCGTATCCGCCAGCTCATATACCCTTTCGACATCGGTCGCCGGGCGGTCTTTCATATGGTACTGCGGGAAAAAACGTGTCACGTGGAGGGGGATTTCTGCATTCAGGGAGGCGATCCACCCGGCTTCTGCTTCCATTTCACGGGTGCTGTCATTCTCCCCCTGGACGATCAGCGTCGTGAGTTCCACATGGCAGGTTTGTGCGGACCGTTCGATAAAGTTCTTTACCGTCTCAAGATCACCGCCCAGTTTCCGGTAATATTCCTGTGAAAAACCCTTCAGGTCGATGTTCATGGCATCGATATATGGAAGAATCTCTTCCAGCACCGGAAGGCTCGCAGAACCATTGGTTACCAGAACATTTACCATCCCCGCCTCCTTTACCAGTCTGGACGTGTCCCGCACATATTCATAGCCGACCAGTGGTTCATTGTATGTGTAGGCAATTCCTATATTGCCGATTGATCTGTATTCCGCCGCCTTATCTGCCAGATCCTGTGGAGAGAGGTACAAAGTCTCTGAATCTATTTCCCCAGCCATAGATATCTCATGGTTCTGGCAAAACGGACACCGCAGATTACATCCGTAGCTTCCGGCCGACAAAATCATCGTCCCGGGACGGAACATACGGAGGGGCTTCTTCTCAATCGGGTCAAGGGCAAGTGATGTCACCTGCCCATAGTTTGAACAAACGATACTTCCACCTTCGTTCTTTCTTGCCCTGCAGATACCGCTTTTGCCTTCTTCAAGCTGGCAGTGGTGCATACATACCTGACAGATTACCTTCATCGTCCATTCATCTCCTTTTTCAAATCAGTAATGCCGTACAACCTCAAAACGTTCCAGCTTCACCCCGTCATTTTCTCCGATCCCCGCTTTCCTTTTTGCAATCGCAATCTGCTCCTCAACCGTATCCACACCGTCCAGATTCGGAAGCAGGAGCCCTCTTTTATACCCTCTGGTCACAACAACGCCATAGCGCTTTACGTCCAGTTCCTCTGCAGAACTGATCTTTTCTGTATCTCCGAGGACATCCACGCTGATTGACAGTTTATCCAGCTCCTCCCGTCCTATCGCAGGAAACCTCGGATCACGCGAACATGCACTGACTGCATTCTCAATGATCTCCTGCACAAGGGAAGGCTGCGCCGCCTGAATTGTTCCGATACAGCCCCTCAGCCGGCCCTCCTCCTTGATCGAAACAAATGCTCCCGCCCTCTTTCTGTACATTTCCTCCGGCAGCCCTTCCGGAACCGGAATCATTTCCCCTGTACGCACATACGCCTCAATCGTCCTGCGCGCAAGCTGCACATAAGCATCCTCTTTCTTTTGTCCGGCAAGCACACGCTCCCGCTCCTTCTTTTCATACTGATCCTTATAATTCCGTTCCTGATTTCTTCCGCAGACTGCATAACCGCAGACACCATATCCTACACCAAACGGGCCCTCATAAGACATCCTCTCTGCAACCACTTCGGCCGCATCCAGCGCTCCGGCCATAATAGTAAACGACCGGTGTCCGCACTCTCCCGCCTTCTCACAAAAATCTTCCGAAAATTCCAGCAGTTCCCCGAATTCTCCGCGCCCCATTACCTCCATGATCCGCGCATCATATTCCGGTCCCTCTTTCCTGTATCCATAAGGTCCTTCCTCCTTCAGATGGTGGGATAAATCCCCGCTTGCTATCAGCACGACGTTTCTCCCCAGTTCCTCCGTTGTTTCTTTGATACACTGTCCAAGTTCATAATGCTTTGTGAGAGGAAGGCCTGATAAACCGATCCTGACAAGTTTATATTCTTTCCAGAACTGATTTACAAAGTAAAGCGGTACCATCGTTCCGTGATCCAGACGTTTGTCCCGCTCCCCCAGTGTCCCCGCATTCAGGTCATGTGCATCGGCCAGTCCGCAGAGATGTTCCACAAACGCTTCGTCATACCGGACTTCCATTTTAACATGCCCTGCGCCAAACTGTCCGAAATCTCCCTTCGCACCTTTTCCCGGGGAAATGTGGAAATAATCCGCATACATAACCTGATGCGGTGTTGTCAAAACGACCGTCTCCGGCTGGAGCTGCCCGATCCGTTCCGCAATCTTCCGGTAAGCATCAATTGTCCTTTTAATCTTCTGCTCTTCCCCCCGCCCGATATCCGGCACAATCAGCGGCGGATGCGGTACCATAAATGCTGCAGTAATCCCCATAACATGACCTCCTTTGTGAATAATGAACCGAGAGTATCTGTCCTTTACATTTCCTTCCACGCCTCTTCAATCTTTTCAGGATGCTTCACCAGAATCCAGCTGCCAAGTGCCATACACTCCGCCACATACAGCATCCCCTTCTGCCCGATGCCCATCCCGGCCTGAGCCGCAGCGGACCAGTGGTGGAGCGGCGTCCCCTTGCACATCGCCTGGGCGCTTAACATGACCGTCGGCACGGTATGACTCACATCAGAAACATCGGTTCCTATAGACAGCAATACCGGTTCCTCCTCCAGAGGCTCCAGCCCCGAAAAATAGACACCGTCATTCTCAAGGCCTGCCGCCTGGCTTACCTTCTTTGCAAACTGAACTTCCTCCTTCGTGTACTCCGGTACCGGAACCTGCTCCATAGCATGGAAAAATATTTCCGAAAGTGTCCGGTTCACCTTCATTTCTTTATTACTCGTCACAAGCTCGATTTCCACTCTCGTACCGGTCATCAGTGCAGCGCCCTTTGCACAGTCATCCACACGCATGGACGCATTTTCCGTCCGGGAACGTTTGCCGGAACGGATGAAATAATTTGTTGCAGCATAATCCGGGACAATGTTGGCTGGTCCGTCTGTATTTGTGTACGTGTAGTGCATCCGCACATCATCTGCCACATGTTCCCGCAGATAATTCACGCCCACATTCATAAGTTCCGCCGCGTCAAGCGCACTGCGCCCCAGCTCGGGATGTTTTGACGCATGGGCCGCCGTCCCGTAAAACTTATAATTTTTTACATCCTGCGCCTGCCAGATATCGTAGCTCACCCGGTTCCTGTCAAAAGGATGCCATGTCACAGCCACGGAAAGGTCATCAAATACACCGGCCTCATTCATCTGAATCTTACCGATTACGATTTCTTCCGCCGGACATCCATACACCCGGACCGTTCCAGCAGTACCGCTGTTTTCCATCTGCTCTTTTAGTGCACAGGCGGCCCCGGCACACGCCGTACCAAGAAGATTGTGGCCACACCCGTGTCCCGGCCCGCCGGACGGCTCGTATTCAGCCACCGGTTCCTGTCCCAGTCCGGGGAGAGCGTCGTATTCAGCCAGAAATCCGATCACCGGCTTCCCGCTGCCCCACTCCGCGATAAACGCAGTCTCGAATCCTGCAACATTCCACCTGATCTCAAACCCTCTTTCCTCAAGGAAATCCGCCAGACGTCTGGAAGAATAAACCTCCTCCCCGGAAAGCTCCGGATGCCGGAAAATATCATCCGCCGTCCGCATCATCTCCCCGCTGTTTCTCTGAAACCAATCACAAAACGCTGCCACGTCCCTGTCTGCACCCTGTCTATCTGCCATTTTTACCATTCCTCCCTCTAACATGGGGTGCGCTAATCAATAATGCTGTACTGGAGATATTCGTACAACAGCCTACTGCCCTCCCTAATCTCCATAGGCAAAAGCGCCCTCGCCACCAGCTTCGGCTCCGCTTTCGGGTCTGTCTCATCCGTCCTTCGAAGCAAAGCATAATCGCCGTCAATTCTTTCTACTATATAAGTACATGTCAGCATCCCTTTTCTCCTCCTAAAGTTTCTGTTTTTTTCTGCTCTCGAAATAAATGAATCTGTCAATGGAGTCGAGTATATCTTTAAAATCCTCCCTCGGCGCCAGTTCGATGTATCTCGTCAGCAGTTCCTGTTCCTGTGCCTTATATCTTCCATAAAATATATCATACAGGTTATGCCCGCGCAGATAGACCCTGATCTCTTCCATATACATCTTCACGTCCCCGGCCGTCTCAAGATCCTTCCCCAGAACCTCACGCAGATGCCTGCCGCTTCTGATCTTGTAAAGATATTCTTTCCATTTCTGAATAAAAATCTCATAAAATTCCTCTTCCGACCCAATCACCCCGAGCTGTGCCATAATCTTCGGGTTCAGAAAATAGTTTTCGAAAGAATAGTAGTGAAGGATCAGGACATTCTGGGGCATGACCCGCGGAAGCTTATCAATATCTTCCTTGTTCCGCTCCTCATAATACCTGCAGAGCTGGTGTTTCAGCTTTTCCGGGTCATCGCCGTCCCCGTCGCGGATCATCAGAAACTGGTCCCTTAAATATATCTGGTTCATGTATTTCAGATTCGCATAAGTCTTGATATTCGTACAGCTGTTTGTAGTGATAATCGCGATTCTGGACAGGTTCCCCTCCTCGTCAAATGTTTCCGAATAATATTTCCTGATCAGCAGCGGGAGCCTGCTCTTATCCTGTTTGCCTTCCACTATAAAGACAAAGTTCACGTTCATCAGATCATTCGCCGTATATCCCAGATCATCCAGAATTGCACTGATGTCGGTCTTTTCTCGAACCGTTGAAAATCCCTCTTCATCCAGCACGGTCTGCCGGATCTGCCTGCTGCTGAAATTGGCGAGGAGATTTGGTGAATGTGTCGAAAATATAACCTGGTTCTTCCTTGACAAACGGTAAAGGATCTCCCCGGACACTTTCTGAAGCCTCGGGTGGAGGAATATCTCAGGGTCCTCCACCATGATAATACTTGGCACCCGGTCCTCCCCCTCAGCATAGGTTTCCAGAAGGGACAGCATATAGACACTGCGCATGCCCTTTCCCATCTGGCCGATCGGGCGAGTGGCGCTTTTCTCCCGGTTCCTGATCTCCGCAGTAACAAGGAGCATCCGCTCTACATCCCGGTTCATGGAATAAATGATCTCTTCCTGCCCGCCGTTCTTCTTAAAATTCTCGTTCACCCGCTTCGCAAAATCACCCAGATTCAGCTGGTAAAGCTTATAGTCCAAAAGCTTCGCCGTCTCAAATGCATCCAGCTCTTCCGGTTTTTTCTGGTTAATCAGCCCGATACAGGCAAAGCAGTGGTTGCATGTCTTTGACTGATCAAAGATACAGCAGTCACGCCTCATTTTTTTCAGAAGCTCATCCTCCTGAAGCATCAGCAGATCCTCCTGGAGCTGGTCTAAGTCCCTCTGCGTATCCATATAGTAAATCTGTGGAAACACTTCTTTAATATAGGGGTTATTTTTCTGGACCCCGTCATGATACCGGATGCGTCCGTCTTTATTTGCAGAAAATTCAAAGGACAGCACCCTCTGGTCGTCAAAGGAGGGCAGTTTCCTCCTAAAATCCTTCTGCCATGCCTCCAGCCGCCTGTACTGGCTCACAATCCCGCGCTCATGCAGGCGCAGTAAATCCTGCTCCTCGAACTGCAGCGTCACAAACACCTCAATATTCGGAAAATTTTCCTGAAAATCCTCCGGCCGGATACAGTAGGATCCCCCGACTGCACGTATAGCGTCCAGAACCGCCGTTTTTCCTGTATTATTCTGACCCACGAGAATCAGGGCATTATCAATGTCATCCAGATACATGTTCTGAATTGATTTAAAATTCCGGATTCTTAAACTGGTTATCCGCATAAAGCGCTCCTTCTTTCTCTGCGGGAAAAACCTCCCGCAATGAAATCCCTTTTTACCATTATACGATTTTTCACAGATTACATCCACCCAAATTTCAAATACAGCAGCCCGGACACAGCAAAACCGGCGTGACCTGTGCCACGCCGGTTCCCCTTAAGCCATTTCCATACACCGGACAAGCTCCGCTTAGCTGAATTCCTCGATAATCTCCCGCTTCAGATCTTCAATATCTTCTTTCAGGATATCCAGAGACAGTTCCAGATTACGCTCTGACATCGCCTCAATTAGTTTCTTGTGCCGCTGTGCCTTCGTATCATGACGCCGGTTCCATGACACGGAAAAGTACTGGATCGCTCCGCGGTAGGAAAACTTCAGGGCCCTCTCTACCTCTGTGGTAATCTGTGTATTTCCGCAGAAACTGCATAGGAGCAGATGGAAGCTGATGTTGCTTTTCCAGTGCTTCATCATGTTTTTCCCTTCATGGATCTCATTCGCCTCAGAAATATTTTCTTTCAGCAGCCGGATATGGTGCTCGTCCAGAATCGTAAATGTCTTTCGCAGTGCCGCCAGCTCCAGAATCACACGCAGTTCCACGATATCGGATATCTCCTTCATCGAAATGGGACGTATCTGGTAGCCCATCCGGGGACGGCTTTCTAAAACCTTTTCATTACAGAGTTCAATCAGTGCCTCCCTGACCGGAGATTTGCTGACTCCATACTTTTCGATCAATTCCCGCTCCGTGATAATTTCATTCTGCTGATAATAACCTTCTGTAATCTCATTCAAAACCTTCTCATATATCTGGTCTTTCAGTTTTATCGTTTCCGCCATAAGTTTCTCCCCGATCTATTATATTTGAGGTGGTAAATACAAATAGTATACCATGTACACTAGATTCGAAAGGACCTCATCAAGTGTCCAGGTATGCATTTTCACTAAGCTCGATAGAACCTCGCTAAGTGTAAATAGTATACCATGTACACTAGATTCGAAAGGACCTCATCAAGTGTCCAGGTATGCATTTTCACTAAGCTCGATAGAACCTCGCTAAGTGTAAATAGTATACCATATTTTGGAAGTCTCCTGCATCTGATTTCTTACTTCTATTCACAGGTTCCCCGTGCACAGCGGTGATTTCTGCTTTCTGTCCTTTGCAGCATGATTTCGATAATCTTACGGTCAGTCTGCCTCATTCCCTCTTTCCCCAGAATACCTACGTTCTTGATCGTTTCATCCGCATCACACGTTACAATGCCGTCACCGCCGACAAATTCTTTCTTATCCCTGAACATATCATATCCGAGCAGGCCTGCCTCGACTGATGCCGCGATCTTGGCCGCACAGGAGGGTTTTGCCCCATCACAGATCACGCCGGATACCGCAGCCAGTGAGTTAATCAGGGTGTGGGCGACTTCCTCAAAGCCCCCGCCCTCCAGATATGCAATCCCTGCCGCGCTGGCACACCCCGCATTGACGGCACCACAGTATGCCGACAGCCTGCCAATGAACTGCCTCTGATATATGGTAAGCAGGTCCGAAAGTGCAACCGCGCGGATCATCTTCTCCTCATCGAATCCTTTTTCTGCCGCATATACGGCAATCGGAACAGAAGCGGTAATCCCCTGGTTCCCGCTGCCCGACACGATAATGACCGGAAGTGTACAGCCGCTCATCCGTGCATCCGACCCGGCCGCTGCATAGGCCCTCGCCTTATCTGCCGGTGTCTGTGCAGAATGGGACAATATGGTCCGACCCACAGAGCCTCCATATTCGTGTGCAATTCCTTCCCTGGCAATTGCCATGTTAAAATCTATCTGCCTGCGGATAAGGGGTCTGATTTCATCGATTGCTGCCTCGTCCGCAAATTCAACAATCTGCTCGATTGTAAGAGCAGTCTCCGTGTTTTCGAGCCCTGTTTCTTCCGTTTTTTGAAATACAGTCTTCCCGTCTTTTTCCACATATACGATATTTATATGCTCTCTGACAATACGGACAAGCGCCTGTTTCTCATTGTCTTTTACGGAAACCCTGATATCAAAGACCTCATCGTTTTCGCTCGCAGATACCCTGACAGGCACCTGTTCTAAAAATTTTCTGATCAAAGGAATCTGTTCTTCAGTGACAGCCGAGATTACTTCCAGTTTCTTCTGCGGGTCCCCAGCCGCGATGCCGGCCGCAGCAGCAGCTTCTATTCCCTTCATTCCGCCCGTATTCGGTATCGTAACACTTTTTACATTCTTAATAATATTGCTGCTGACCTTAACGTCAACTTCTTTAGGCATTGCCCCCAGTACTTCTCTTGCGTACGCCGCTGCATAGGCAATGGCGATCGGCTCTGTACACCCGAAGGCCGGGACCAGTTCTTTTTCCAGCAGCCTGATATATTGCTGATTATGTCTCTCCATACGATTCACCCTGCATGTTTTCCAACAGCTCCGTTACCAAGTCAATCTCCTCTTCCGTGTTCCAGTAATGGACCGACAGCCGCGCCGTCCCTTCTATACCAAAGAGCTCTGTAACACCGGGGCAGAAAAAGTGGTGGCCCATCATTCCGACTCCGTTTTGATTCAAATAAGCCGCGATCTCCCCGCACGTTTTCCCTTCCATGACAAATCCCAGCGTTCCACATCGGCATGACGCATCCTCCGGTCCGATGATCCGTACACCCTTTATTACTTTCAGTTTTTCGAACAGGTAACACGTCAGTTTACGGATTCTTGCTTCAACATCCTTCATTTCACCGATTTCACCTATATATTCAACAGCCTTCGAAAGTCCGAATATCCCCGGAAAGTTTTTCTCCCCGAACTCCAGCTTACGGATATCCCCGTGAAATGTAAACTCATTTCTTTGATAATCCCAGTTCCCGCTGTTCCACGCCGGCACATATCCTTTTAACTTCTCTACGGAAATGGTATACTCCTGACCAAAATAGCGCATATCGAGCGCACAGATATAGTTTCTCTCCTCATTCTGCAGCCCTTCTTTCAGAAGCACCTCATCCAGTTCCTTCTTCAGTTCTGCAAAGTTCTGGTGGAAGTCCTCTTCTGTAAGCGAAGACAGCAGGCATACCTTCGTGTGCCCCGTATCATGCCGTATGTCCGCGTGCAGCATGCCCCATGCGGAAAATACACCCGGGTTCGCCGGGACGATGACTTCTTTTATATCCAGCATCTCTGCAATCAGTGCCGCATGCATCGGGCCTGCACCGCCGAATGCGAGGATCGAGAAGTTCCTTGGGTCGATCCCCCTCTTTACCGTAAGTTCCCGGATGGCATCCGCCATCTTATGATTCGCAATCTCACATACCCCTTCAGCCGCAGCCTCCGCATCCAGTCCAAACTGCCTGCCGTACGCTTCAAAAGCAGCCATTGTCTTTTCTGCATCAATCTGCATCCTGCCGCCTAAAAAATGCTCCGGAGACATATGTCCCAGCACAAGATTCGCATCTGTAAGTGTCGGCTTCTCTCCGCCCCTGCCATAGCACACCGGACCCGGGGCCGCCCCGGCACTCTGCGGGCCGACACGCATTCCGCCTGCCTCATTCCATGCAATGCTCCCGCCGCCTGCACCGATACTGAACACATTTACAGTCGGCGCCAGTACCGGAAATCCCTCGATTTCTGCTTCTACTGTGGTTTCCATCCGGTTATTCACTACAATACTCACATCAAAGCTTGTGCCGCCAATATCAAAACCGATGATATTTTCCCGGTCAATCACACTCGCCCCGATAGCGCCTCCTACAGGTCCGGACATCAGGGTGTATACCGCCGTGGACGATGCCATCTCTGCACGGATCACACCGCCGCTCGACTGCATCATATAGAGAGTTCCACCGAAACCTCTTTTCAGAAGCTCCTCTGATAGTGCAAAGACATGTCTCCTTGTACTCGGCGCAACGTAGGCATTGAGTACAGAAGTACTGACTCTCTCGTATTCCCTTGACTCTTTAGCGATCTCATGGGACGCCGTAATAATGGTTCCTTCGTCCAGCTCTTCCTCCAGAATCCTGCATACCTCTTTCTCATTTTTCGTATTTGCATAGCTGTTGATCAGGCATACCGCCACGGAGTCATATTTTCCTTTTAGTGCCTCTATGACTTCACGCATCATCTCTTTTGTAACTTCCTTTTCAATCGTCCCCTCAAAAGAAACCCGCTCGTCTATCTCATAGATATCTTTCCTCGGTATCAGGGGCTCCGGCTTATGATAACGGATATTATAGATTTCCGGCCGGTTCGCCCTTGCTATCTCATATACATCCCTGAACCCCTTCGTTGTCACGAGGGCGCAATGGGCGCCCCTTCTCTCGATTACAGAATTCAAACCTGATGTCGTACCATGTACGATACTGGTTATCTGGCCGTACTTATCTCCGGCCAGTTCATCAAAGCCCTTTAGTATCCCTTTTTCCAGAGCGTCCGGAGTCGTCAGCACCTTTGTTGTCTCATAGACGCCTGTGTCATCATTCAGCAAAACAATATCTGTAAAGGTTCCGCCCACATCCGCTGCTAATCTGTATGACATACACGTTCCTCCTATTCTCTGGCCGCCTCTGCCGCCGCTTCTACCCTCCAGCACTCGATCTCTGTAGGAATGGTGCAGTCCGCGCCCAGAATAAAGCCCGTCTTTCCATTCTCCTGAATAATCTTTCTTACCTCCGTCCGGATCTCTTCCTCCGTACCTTCAACGAGTACACCGCTTCTGTTTGCAAGGCCTCCCATGATAGCCGGCTCCGGAAATAGCTCCTTTGCCTGTACGATCGTAAACGGCGCCTCATAGATCCCCCAGTTCACAACATCCGCGTACCTGCCATAACCGGCATAGCGCTGCATATTCAGTCTGTCCTTGCAGATGTGGAGGAAACAAGTACCCCCGCTTTCCCTGATGGCTGACATGACCTGTTTGTCAAGAGGTGCGATGTAAGTCTCGAATTCCTCATCCGTATAGTAACGGTACTCTCCGCCCAGAGCCGCATAATAGACAGAATCCAGCCCGGCCTTTATGTATTCTTCGGCCAGCACACACATGATATCGGCAACCCGTTTATATACATCAAACACAGCGTCTTTATCCTGCCGCAGATGTTCCGGCATGACCAGACGTCCCGTATCGTATCCGTATGTCTTCTCGATGAGGTGCAGGCTGGAAGCCACGATCCCGTGGAGTGTCCCCATTGTATAGTGTCCCGGTTCACACTTGTCCAGTATCCGTTTCACAAGATCGAGCTGCCTCGTCATCCACGCATCATTTCTGGAAAAATCCGGAATCAGTTTCCAGTCCGCACCGCAGCGGATACCTTCACATGCAGGCAAAAGATTCTCATTCATGATTTTATAGATGTCTGTGCCTGTCTTCTCAAAAAACTCCAGATGCGCTTCCGCGCCCTTCTCCCCATATTCACATCCTGCCGGGAAATGGAGTGAGAAACTTGATGGAATCCCGTCAACCGGTTCTTTTTTTATTGCTGCTGTCACACGCTCTCTGCCATTCATCTCTGTTACTTCCTTTCTTGTTGATATCACTGTTATTTCCTTTAGTATTATCTCTGATATTATCAGAGGGAGTAAAAAAAATAGATGTACATCTGTAAGCTTAATTTGATATTATCATTGCAATTGCGTTTTGTCAATCCGATTTTTCAGATTCTTTCACTTTTACTTTACTTTTATTTCATAGTTAAATAAAACATGTATAGAAAAAGCGGTTAACTTTCGTATATCAGCAAAGTTAACCGCATATTTCTAGATACCATATGATACTCATTTATTTCTCAACCAATTCAATTTTATTTACTTCAGCGAGGATAGCAGGAATTTGCTCGCGGATACCGCCACTATAAGTAATAGAAACTTTATCCCCTACTTTAAACTCAGACAAATCTTCAAGGCTATCTGGTTTACCAGCCTCACACAAATGACCGTCCGAATCTAACCTAACGATTAAATAAGTATCCTGATTTTCAACTACCTGACCAATCACTGTTATGTCTATCAGCTTATCGTCCAAATAATCCTTGTACTTGTAAACAAAGGGCAATAGCAGGGGGATTAAAACCAGTACGATACCTATAGCATATTTAAGTTTCCTTTTCATAATAAGTCCCTTCTCGAATGAAGTTAAAAAACTTGTAATAATCCGAACATTCTTGATACTAAAACTATTATAGCATTTTTCAATTAATTTAACATCCAATCTTAAAGTTGAATTCTAATATCATGATTAGACAGTATAGCAGTCAGGGGTAAAGCCTTTCATATTAAATTTAAGTTTATTAACCAACATTTATTGAAATGAATTAGTTTGTATGTTAGCAGAAAGAAAATGTATTTGCTTATCAAATTAAACAATTCCACAACTGACTATGACATTATTGTGGTTTTGTGTGGCATTCAGCAACACGCGATGTGGTTTTTTGCTAGATTTGAACATTATTTCGTTGCTATTTCCCTGTAGTTGTTGTATAATTAAAATACTATGAACAGTAATCCCAATTCCGTTAGGAGAAGAGAAAATATGAAGAGATCAAAACGTATTGAAACACTGGACAGGCGCCCCGTGAATCTGGATGGTTATATCAACGAATGGCCGGAGATGGGGTTTGTCGCAATGAGCAGCCCATACGATCCGAAGCCGTCAATCAGGATAGAGAACGGAAAAGTGACAGAACTTGATGGCAAAGAAAGAGAGGATTTCGACTTCATCGACCAGTTCATCGCCGATTATGCAATCAATGTTGACCGGGCAGAAAGGTCCATGACCGTGCCTTCACTCGATATTGCAAGGATGATCGTGGATATCCATGTTTCCAGAAAAGAGATTCTGGAAGTCATAAGCGGGATCACTCCTGCCAAGATGGTCGAGGTCATGAACCATCTGAATGTCGTGGAGCTTATGATGGGGATGCAGAAGATACGCGCACGTAAGACCCCGGGAAATCAGGCCCATATTACGAACTTAAAAGACGATCCGGTACAGATTGCCGCCGATGCCGCCGAGGGAGCCTTAAGGGGATTTGCCGAGGAAGAGACGACGATGGGTGTTGCAAGGTACGCGCCGCTGAGTGCAATGGCGCTTTTGATTGGTTCCCAGGTCGGCCGTCCGGGCGTTCTCACACAATGTTCCGCAGAGGAAGCTACCGAGCTTGAACTCGGAATCCGCGGGCTGACTACATATGCAGAGACACTTTCCGTCTATGGCACGGAAAAGGTATTTATAGACGGGGATGACACCCCTTATTCCAAAGCTTTTCTAAATTCCGCCTATGCATCCAGAGGTCTGAAGGTCCGGTTCACATCCGGTTCCGGTTCCGAGGTGCTGATGGGGAACAGCGAAAAGAAGTCCATGCTCTATCTGGAATGCCGCTGCCTCTATGCAACAAAGGGCGCGGGAAGCCAGGGAATCCAGAACGGTTCCGTGAGCTGTATCGGTGTACCCGGAGCTGTGCCGGGAGGTATCCGTGAAGTCATGAGCGAGAACCTCGTTGCCGCACTGCTCGGTCTGGAATGTGCTTCCTCCAATGACCAGAGTTTTTCCAATTCTGACATGAGAAGGACTGCAAGGACAATGCTCCAGTTCCTGCCGGGAACCGATTTTATTTTTTCAGGTTATGCCGCAGAGCCGAACTACGACAACATGTTCGCAGGCTCCAATTTTGATGCGGAAGATTTTGATGACTACAATGTACTGCAGAGAGACATGCAGGTGGACGGCGGTCTGAAGCCGGTTACCGAGGAAGAAGTGATCCGCGTAAGGATGAAAGCCGGAAAGGCCATACAGGCAGTCTTCAGGCAGCTCGGCCTGTCTCCGGTATCTGATGAACAGGTAGAAGCGGTCGCTTATGCACATGGCAGTAAAGATACCCTTGAACGTGACGTGACGGCCGACTTAATGGCGGCCGAGGATGTCTTAAAACGTGGAATAACGGGAGTGGATGTGGTAAAGGCTCTGGCAGAATCCGGTTTTCAGGATATTGCAGAGAGTGTGTTAAGCATGCTGAAGCAGCGTGTTGCAGGTGACTACATGCAGACAGCCGCCATTCTGGACCGCGATTTCCATGTGCTTTCCGGAGTCAACACCCCGAATGACTACATGGGACCGGGAACGGGATACCGTGTTGAAGGTGAACGCTGGGAAGAGATCAAGAAGATCCCCCATATCATAAACCCACAGGATATATAGGAGGAAAGAGCATGCAGGTAAATGAAGATTTAGTAAAACAGATAACAAATGCTGTCCTCACAGAGATGAAGCACCGGAAAGACACGAACCCAGCCCCTGTGACGTCCGGCAGTCCGGCTGCAGGTACAGCAGTTTCCCAGTCTCTGGCCGGACGCGACAGAATCAACCCGGTTAAGACTTCCTATGCTTCTTATCCAAGGGCAAAAAAGGGAACCGATCCGAAAGAAGTTGTCATCGGAGTCGGCGCTGCCTTTCAGAAGGAAATCCAGAAGACCATCTGCGGTATCCCGCTGGATGATGTCTTAAAGAATGTAAAGGCCGGCATTGAAGAAGAGGGCATGGTCCCGAGGGTGGTCAAGATTCTTGACACTTCGGATGTCTGCTTTATGGCCCTGGAAGCTGCTAAGACTTCCGGCTCCGGCATTGGCATTGGCATCCAGTCCAAGGGGACAACGGTCATCCACCAGAAGGACCTGTATCCGCTTTCCAATCTGGAACTGTTTCCGCAGGCGCCGCTTATGGATCTCGAAACTTACCGGAAGATCGGAAAGAACGCGGCAAAGTATGTTAAGGGCGAACAGGTTGTGCCTATACCATGTACCAATGACCCTATGTCCAGACCAAAATACCAGGTAAAAGCGGCCCTGATGCATATCGCTGAGACCGAGCAGCTTGACCCTGAGGTCGGAATTATCGAATGGGAGGAGAAATAGATGCAGTACCCCTTAGGTGAACACGAGAAAGAGAAGATCACATCCAAAACCGGAAAAAAACTGACTGACATCACTCTGGATGAAGTCATGAAGAACCACGTTTCCGCTGATGATATCAAGATTTCCAAAGAGATCCTGAAAGCACAGGGACAGGTTGCCCTCAAAGCGGACAACGGCCCGATGCAGAAGAATTTTGAGCGCGCCGCCGAGCTGGTGGACGTACCGGATGATGTCATTTTAAAAATGTATGATAAACTGCGCCCGAACCGTTCTACCAAGCTGGAACTGGTTCTTATGGCACAGGAGCTGCTTGAAAAATATAATGCCAAAAACTGTGCAAGGCTCGTTATGGAAGCCGCAGAAGTTTATGAGAAAAGAGGTATTCTGCTTTGAGTTTAATTGCTGGAGTAGACATTGGGAATTCCACAACAGAAGTCTGTGTCGGGGAGGCAGCCGCTGACGGCACCATCCATTTCCTGACAAGTGCTTCACGCCCTACAACCGGGACCAAAGGTACGGTTGCGAATACTCATGCAATCAAAGCAGCTTTAAACCGGGCCATGAGCAGTATCGGACGTACGATCAGCGACATCTCGCTCATCCGTCTCAACGAAGCCGCACCCGTCATAGGTGACACTGCTATGGAGACACTGACCGAGACGATTATCACAGATTCGTCTATGATCGGCCATAATCCTTCGACTCCTGCCGGAGCCGGACAGGCAGTCGGGGAGATCCTGCTGATTAATAATCTGTCACGGGGAATTCCCGGGTCGCCTTACATCGTAGCCGCCGATGATTCTTACTCCTACGAAGAGGTTGCCGCGATCCTCAATCAGTCTGCGGACACACTGGATATTGCCGGAGTCATCCTGAAGGCGGATGAGGCAGTGCTGGTGGAAAACCGGCTTCGGAAAAAGATACCGATCATCGATGAGGTTGCAAGGATTGACAAACTGCCTGACGGCGTTCTGGCTGCGATTGAAGTTGCCCTGCCCGGACAGACCGTGCGCATGCTTTCCAATCCATACGGAATTGCCACACTCCTGCATTTGAATGCGGAAGAGACGCGGACTGTCACGCCAATTGCCAAAAGCCTGATCGGAAAACGCAGTGCAGTTGTTTTAAAGACACCGGGCGGAAATGTCCGGGAAAATGTCCTGCCCGCCGGGGAGATTTATCTCGATGCCGAGAACAGTGCATCGATCAATCTTGATGAAGGTGCCGCAGAAATCATGAAGGCAGTTGCAGATGCCGGGAAAATTCATGATATCAGCGGACAGCCGGATACGAATGTCGGCAATATGCTCACCCGCATCAAGCGTGGTATGGGGGAATTAGACCATACTCCGGATGCAGATATACGGATCACTGATATCCTTGCCGTGGATACACTTGCGCCGGTCCTGATTTCCGGTGCACTCGCAGGGGAAACCTGTCTCGAGAAAGCGGTCGGGATTGCAGCGATGGTAAAGACGCAGCACCTTCCGATGCGGGAGATTGCGGATAAGCTGAAGATGGAACTCGGAACGGATGTCAGAATCGCCGGGGTAGAGGCCGTCATGGCAAGTCTCGGGGCACTCACTACTCCGGGAACGAAGCTGCCTCTGGCCATTCTGGATATGGGCGGCGGTTCTACAGATGCGGCAGTGATTTCGGAAGACGGCAGAGTGACCATGACGCATCAGGCCGGTGCCGGGGAACTGGTATCCATGCTGATTGAAACCGAACTTGGTCTGGGTGACCGCCATATTGCGGAGCAGATCAAGAAATATCCACTCGCAAAAGTAGAAAGCCTTTTCCATATGAGAATGGAAAACGGGCAGATGACATTCGTTGATGAGTCCATTGATCCCCGTTTCTACGGGCGGGTTATTTTACTCGCAGAAGATGGATATATCCGGATAGAAAAAGAGATTCCAATGGAAAAGATCGTTCAGGTACGGCGGGATGCGAAAAGAAAGGTATTCGTCACCAATGCGTTCCGTGCACTCAAGAGCGTCGCCCCCGGACAGGATTTGAAGAACATTTCCAATGTGGTGCTTGTCGGAGGGTCTGCCGAGGATTTCGAAATACCGGAAATGCTGATGGAGGAATTTGCCGATTACCGGATCGTATGCGGGCGCGGCAATATCCGCGGAACAGAAGGACCACGCAATGCCGTGGCAACCGGACTTGTGCTTTCATATGCAGGAGAGAGACAATGATTATAAAAAGACCTTCTATTTTCATATATGTAAACCATCCGGACCCTTCTGTCCTGAAGGAGCTCTGTGCAGGCATCGAAGAGGAAGGCGTGTTTTTTGATATCAAAGAAATGGATTATGATTCGCCTGACGAATTGGCCTGGAATGCGGCGAATGATTCGATGCTCGGCTCCGGAATCGGGATGTGCAGGACTCATGCCGCACTGCAGATGCGCGGGATTGAGAAGGGGCATAATATTGAAAGCTATCTGGCACCGGATAAGGAACAGAGCAGAAAGCTGGGGGCTAACAGCGCCCGGGCCATAAAAAAGCTTGCTTTTAAATAAAAAGGGGAGATGACCATGAAAATTTACACGAAAAACGGGGACGCAGGGAAGACTTCCCTCATGAACGGAATCAGCGTTTCCAAGTCCGATGACCGGATTGAGCTTCTCGGCACGATTGACGAGCTGAGCAGCCATATCGGACTTGCCAAGGTAATCGCCGATTCCTCTTTGAGTGAACGTCTTTCCAAGATTCAAAAGGAACTGATGCAGATTATGGCCGGTATTGCTGATCCGCGTAATCCGGACCATCGCTTTACAAAAGAAGAGACACTTGCTCTGGAAGAAGAAATCGACCATCTGGAGGATTCGTTCCCCCGCGCAAAGGAATTCGTCCTTTACGGCGGCTGTGAGCAATCAGCCCGGCTGGATGTGGCAAGGGCCGTTGCAAGACGGGCCGAACGGAGGTTCCGAAAGGTTTCACAGAATTACGGTGCTGACAGTAAGGCAATGCAGTATATAAACCGTCTGTCTGACTACCTTTATGTAGCGGCAAGGTATGCCGATTACAAGTCTTCTGCCGAGCCTGATGAGGAATTCCGCCAGGAAGTCGTGAAAAATGTTATGAAAAGTATCGGGAAGTAAAATATGCCGGCCCTTCCACTTTACCTGAAGGGACCGGCATATTTTTTATTGTCTTTTGATCTTCTTGGAAGGTGTTTTTTCAAACTCTACTTCTCTTATTGTCAGCCCGTGTATCTTTTTATAAGGGGGAAGCCCTCTGTTGTAATCGTCAATGACCTCCTGCAGGCGGGTGGGAACATCCTTGATTCTCTTCTTCTGCGCGTACTCCATGTCCGGATATATCTCTGCTTCTATGACAGATTCTTTCTCCCTGACGATAATCTCTTGTACAAGAGGGTCTTTTCCAATCTCATTCTCGAGCTCTTCCGGTGATACATTTTCCCCGTTTTTCAAAATAATCAGGTTCTTCTTCCGTCCCGTTATGTAGACAAAGCTGTCCTCATCAATGTATCCCAGATCACCCGTCCTGAGCCATCCGTCCGTCAGTGCCTCTTCTGTTTCTTCGGGCATTTTATAATATCCGAGCATGACACTTGAACCCCGCACCCAGATTTCACCGTCTACGGTCTTTGCTTCACAGTTAGGAAGGAGTTTACCAACCGAACCGGTTCTGGAGTCCCATGCCAGATTTGTGCTGATAACCGGTGAACATTCTGTCATACCGTATCCCTGAAGTACCGTGATGCCATATTCTGCAAATGCCTTAACCATCTCCGGCGGCAGGTATGCCCCACCGCTGCAGATTGTTTTCAGGTTTCCGCCGAAAGCAGCCTTTGCGACCATTTTCTTTGGCAGGATACCTGTTGATTCTTTCAGTTTTTTATAGACTGATTCTATTACCATAGGCACAAGCAGTACGATCTCCGGCTTGAAAAGCTTCATGTTTTTCGATACATGCATAATAGAATCGTTGATACAGATCACAAGGCCAATATAAATTCCTTTCAGGATATCCATTGTAAAGCAGTATGCGTGGTGAATCGGAAGGAGCGTCATCGATACTGTACCGGCAGGGATCTTCATATCCAGACATACTGCATTATCCGTCAGATTCCTATGACTTAACATAACGCCCTTGCTCTTCCCCGTCGTACCGGAAGTAAACAGAATGGCACACATTTTTTCTGGATCCAGTTCACATTCAAAACTTCCTTCATGCACATCCAGCAGTTGGTGGAGAGAAAGAATACCCTCTTTGCTTTCCTCTGCCTGCATGGAAATCATGTATTTCACCCCGGGGCATGCCTCCTTTGCCTTTGCGGCCACATCTTTGCGCAGACTGTCAAAAACGAGGGCACTTATGTCCGCCCGGTTCAAAAGCTCACAGACATCCTCCGCTTTCAGCTGCGCATCCAGCGGGACAATGACACTTCCACTATTTGCCGTACCGAAATAACTTATGATCCACTCATAGGTAGTGGGCCCGATCACAGCCACATGCTTCCCCTGCATTTCCAGCGATTCAAGTACTCTGCTGAATGATTCGCTGTCCTTTTTCAAGTCCTGATAGGTCTTCGATAACACTTCCTTACGCACTTTATACCGGATTGCCGGATTTTCCCCGTAAGTATCTGCCGCATAGCGGATAATATCTTTCATTGTCTCCATCTTCATACCTTTACCTGCCCCTCTTAATCCTGCAGACTCTCAATATACCGGACAGCCTCACCTACCGTCACGATGTCTGCAACCTCACGTTCTTCCACTTCAACATCAAACGTATCTTCCAGTTCACCAACCATACTCATAAAATCATAAGAAGTGAAGCCAAGATCCTCGACAAAACGCGAATCCACGGTGATAGCATCCTTATCCACTTCAACGTATTCACAAATAATATCACGTAACTTATTAAACATATTTTAACCTCCTAGGGGTCAGACCCCTTTGCGCTCCGTTTTCAGAATATTCTCAAGTTTTAGACTGCCGATATGAGTTCCCCCACTGTGATGTCCGGGTTTTCAACGCCTTTGAAGATGATACGGCAGAGGTAGTAATAAAATTGTTGTAATTGTTTGTAATTTACTACTCCTGTCTGGTGTTCAAAGTTGAAGTTCATTCCGTTGTCCTCCGCCCGGTGCATCACGGTCAGGTAAAGGGCATGTGCTGCGGCACCATTGCTGTACCACGCGGATTTGTACCGGATGTCCCCCAGGCGGTCCAGACCTTTGTCTTTCAGGGTCAGGGGCTGGTAAGTCAGGCTCAGCGGCTCATATGTCTGGCCGGACTCCAGTCCGTAATATTTACTGCGGTATTTATAATACTCCGTCGGGTCATAGTTAGCATGGCGGAAAAGCTGGTTCTGCCCGTCTCTTATCTTGAACAGCCCTTCCATAAAGGTATCTGACTCCTTTACAATCGTACGGAATGGAAAGCAGTGTATTCTGGTCCCGCCACATTTTTTCTCGGAGAGCGTCGCCCGTCTGGCGACTGTTGTCGTCACAGAGACGTCATCATTCCCATTTTCTTTTTGTAAATATGTACGAAGCCCCATCATCAGGAGACACACCATCGAAATATGGTGTTCTTCACAGAATTTCATCAGCCGCTTTGACGGGTCTTCCTCCAGTTCAAATGTGACGATGTTTGCATCTACGTTGTCCGAAACTGCCGTAACTGCACGCAGAGACGAATCTTTTTTGTTCTCCTGTTCTTCCAGAAGCTTTTCCGGGCCGAATACGCCGTTAAACACAGGTTCGGATGAAGAAATCATTTTCTCAAAGAATTCCGTGTCTCTCTGTTTTGACCTGCACCCTGCCTCATATGCGAGGTCTTTTTCAAGCTGTGCAATATAGGAAGACATTTCTTTCGGATAATCGATCCCCTCGTATTTCATGTTGCAGTAGATTTCTATAACATCTTTTAAAAATAGGATCAGTGACTGGGCGTCCATCGTCATATGGTCAACAAGAAGATAGATTCCCTGAAATCCGTCCGGGGTAATGATCATGACGACTCTGTTCAGAGGAGAATGGAAGCGCTCAAACGGAACGGATGTCCATTCTTTCATCTTTGCCTCCGCCGCCCAGCCTTCCCAGCCGGTGAAATCGAAGAATTCAATGTCTCGTTCCTCTCTGTCCGCAATATACTGCACGACGGTGCCGTCTTCGTCCTCTGCAAAGCGCAGCCGCATGGACTCGCATCTGGAATAGGCTTTGTAAATTGCTTCTTTCAGTGCACCAAAATCCAGGCTCTGCTGGATCGTCAGGCTGGTACCGATGTTCAGCACTTGCTTTTTCGGGCAGTATTTCTGGTAAAAAAAATGCAGTTTCTGTGCAGCGGTTAACGGGTATGTTTCTTTTCCATCAATAATTTTCATGATTCCATCCCTCTTTTCTCTAAAAAGGCCGTCAAAGTTTCCTCATATTTCTCCTGATCTTTATAAAAGGATTCGCAGTGTCCTGCCCCTTTGATGATCAGTATTTCTTTCTCTGAAGCACAGGCATCATAAATTTCCCGGCACATCCGGCACGGGACAAATGTGTCCGCATCCCCGTGAATAAACAGGATCGGCACTTTTGCCTTCTTCACTTCCTCTTTCGCACTGCATTCCCGCAGGCTGTAGCCTGCACGGCTGATTGTCATTTGGTCGGAAATATTCAGGACTGGAAATGCGGGAAGGTGGTACTGCGTCTTAAGCACATGGGAAAACACCTCCCAGGCGTTTGTAAAAGCGCAGTCAGAAATAATTCCCTTCACCTCACGCGGCAGCTTAATCCCGCTTGCCATCAGTACGGTGGAGCCTCCCATCGACATGCCGTGAAGCCATATTTCGCAGCCCCCGCCAAGCAGTTCCACCACGTATTCTGCCCATTTTGCCGCATCTTTCCTGTCCAGACATCCAAAACCGATATATGTACCTTCACTTTCGCCGTGTGCCCTCTCGTCTACGAGCAGCATTCGGTATCCTCTTTTGAGGTAGTAATTTGAAAGACCGATATAATCGCTCATTCCTTTGCTTGTGTAACCGTGGAACCCTAGGATGATCTTATTTCCACCTTCTCCCGGGAAATAAGTCCCATGCAGCTTCAGTCCATCTGACGAGCGTATCCATACATCCTCATGTGGCTGTGACAGCATCCATGCCTTCCACTCTTTCATCCGCGGCATGTACTGTTCCCAGTCCGTTCCCGCCATATCTATCGTGCGTTCTGTTTTGGCATTCTGCGTGAGCATGGTGCGCCTGAAAAAATAAGATGCAATACCATATTCAGCGAAAGCCGCTGCTGTCCCGATTCCAAGTAATGTCTTTAAGCCCTTCATAGTCGGTCCCTCCCGGAATATCCCTGTCCTATTTACCTGCTGCCGCTGCTTTCTTCTTATCCACAGCCTTTCTCACCGTATTTTTTACCGATGCAGCCTTCTGGACCGCAGCCTTCTTCACACCGGATGTCTGTGACGCCCCCTTCGTAAAGTCCTGAAGCTTCAGCGCTTTCTCAAAGTCTCCTTCCACCTTCAGCTTCCCCTTAGTAAACGCATCCACTGCATCTAATTTACCCGCTGAAATTTCCAGAAGCGTTTCCGCCGTTGTTGTAAAAAGCACATCCCTGTCATAGTACTCATATGGTTCAATGCTCAGCTTTCCGTCAGCTATCTCTGCATAAAAAGCTCCCTGCGCCTCACCCTCGATATTAAACTGATATGCAATATGCTCTTTGATCCGGCTCACATCTGCCTTCATAAACTGTTCCTTTATCTCTGCCACAAGCTCATCATATTTCATTTTCTCATTTCCTCCTCGAATTTCGACATTTTTCGACCAGTGGTCGAATCAGTATCTTCACTCAAAATAACACTTTTTCGACCATCAGTCAAGTTTACATTTTCCAGATTACATGATACAATCTAAAAAAATCGGAGATGAAAATTATGCATAATAATCAAAAAAAAGACCTGATTTTAGATGCTATGCAAGAATTAATGAACAAATCAAACGCACAGACTATATCAGTAAGCGATATTGCCAAAAAAGCCGGGATCGGGAAAGGAAGTATTTACTATTATTTCAAATCCAAAGAAGAAATTCTGGAAGGTGTCATTGAACGCTCCTACTCAGACGCCCTGAAAAAGGCAGAAGAACTGGTGAAAAATCCGGAATTGAAAGCACTGGACAAGCTCGAGATCGTATTCAGGACCTGCCGTGACTCCTCACTGGAGCTTTTAAGACAGGAGGCCGGCGATTTTTTTGAGATACAGCAGAGCGCACTGCTCCACCAACAGTACATACAAATCATGATCAGGAACCTGAGGCCGGTTCTGGCAGATATCATACGTCAGGGAAATGCAGAAGGGACAATGTTTTGCAAATCACCCGAAGAGGCTGCCGAGATTGCACTAATCGTGCTGCTTATCAAGATGGACAGCCGGCTCAATTCCCAAAGCCGGGAACAGGTCCAAAAGACGCTGGATGTATTCTCCTATATGCTGGAGACCAGCTTCGGAATCGAAAAGGGAAGGCTGGATTACCTGTGGGAAGGATTTAGCAGCCATAATCCGGACAAGTCACAGGCAGTGTCTTAGAGGGGGCCTGTAAAAGGCCCCCTTAGTGTGTCTCCCCCATTGCCACACTCACGTCCTCATCACATTCCACCACCGCCTCCACGGCAAATTCCAGCGCATCCGCAATCATCCGGACAGACATGCTCGGCGTGCCGTCAGGAAGGTTAACCACCTGCTCCGGCAGATAAGGTACATGGATAAAACCACCTTTCAGATTCGGAAAAGTCCGGTCGATCATATAGAGCAGCCTGTACATCACATCGTTGCAGACAAAGGTACCCGCCGTGTAAGAGATTTTTGCCGGTATACGGTGTTCCCGTATCTTCTGCACCATTGCTTTCACCGGGAGCTTTGCAAAATAAGCATTCTCCCCGTCTGCACAAACCGGCCTGTCAAGCGGCTTTTTCCCCTCATTATCCGGAATCCTCGCCTCCATCAGATTAATAGCCACCTTTTCTATCGTAACCGCCGACCGGCCTCCGGCCTGTCCCACACAGATCACCGCATCCGGCCTGTGTTTAACGATCCCTTTTTCCAGAATCTTTCCTTCTTTCTCAAAAACCGTCGGTATTTCCATCTTTACAATATCTGCACCTTTGATTTTGTCCGGAAGCAGCTTTACCGCCTCATAGGCTGGATTAATATCCTCTCCCCCAAATGGATCAAATCCCGTTATTAATATCTTCATCTTGTTCCTCCTTTAACTGAAATCCTGTTCATAGTCCTCATATTTGCACGCATTCAAAACCATAACCGCTGCATGTCAAAAAAATACCGGCTCCGGTATGATAATCTTCCCCCGCTCCATTATCTTCCTGTTGTCCGCATAAATATCCGGCCGCTTCGCCACAATATCAAAGTGCCCGTTTGCCTCATGTACACCTCCAAGGGCAATGTTTCTTCCAACCCCGATATGAAACGTCCCATAAGCAGACTCATCCTCAATATAGGAATCCCCCCGGCATTTTGCGTAAGAATTTAAACCAATCCCAAGCTCCGACGCGGCATAGATTCCCGGATCATGAAAATCGTCCATATATTCCTTCAGCTTTCTTCCCACCGCAGTCCTCTCAATTTCCCGGATATATCCATCTTCCAGCCTGATACGGAACGGTTCGTCCACCCTTCCTATATATCCAAGCGAACCGTCTGGTATCAGTATCCCTTTCGTTTTCGTTTCCTCAATCGGGACATATACCTCGATACTGGCCGATGAAAATCCCTTTCCGTCCCTGACGACACCGTTAAAAAATCCTGCCGGGCGGTTTCTTTTATACATAGTAAGGTCCGTTCCCAGCCTTGTCGTGACATGGACCACGGAAGAGGAATTTAGATATTTCATGATGATCCCTGCCATCATTTTACTCTTTTTTGTATCCATCATCATAAACTGAAAAGCCAGCATCGATTTTCCATTATTTGTAGAAAGCGGAAGTGATAAAAACTTGCCGCCCCTTTGTATTGCTCTTTTGGCCGCTTTTGTCGTGACCAGTGAGTAGTCGGTTGCTCCTAAGACTGCCTGATAGCCGTCAAACACATCTTCGTGGCTGTCAAAAAAGACGCCCACATGTTTCCCGCGCTTTTCAACAACCATCAGGTCCACCGCCTTTGACCGCCTGTGGGCACATTTCCGCAGAATCTCTGCCTCTGCGATATGGTTTTCACTCGTAACTATCAAAAGTTTCTCCCAGGGCTTCAATCTGAGCCAGTCCCTGACCACGATCATGGCTCCGCGCTCCGTTTTACTGTGTTCTGCCTTCCTGTGTTCTCTCATCTGTACACCGCCATTATTTCAATAAAATCATGTAAACGATCTGAAATATAAAAATCAGCGCTGCCGGGACTAGCTGGTTTTTGATTACGCCAAAGCGGTCTTTCATATCGAGCATGGCCACCGGAACAATGTTAAAATTGGCCGCCATCGGTGTGCAAAGTGTCCCGCAGAATCCGCACGTCAATGCCAGCATTCCGATTACAGCCGGATCGGCCCCGTAACTCAGAACAAAAGGCGCCCCGATTCCGACAGTCATAACGGTGATTGCCGCAAATGCATTTCCCATAATCATCGTAAACAGCGCCATTCCAATGGCAAATATGACAATCCCCAGATTCACATTTCCTTTGGGAACCACTCTTTCCACAAGACCTGCAATGACCTGCCCTACACCCGCTTCTGTAAAAACCGCTCCCAGACTCGCAAGCAGCATCGGGAGCATGCTTAAAGGGCCTACCGTTGACAGCAGGCGCTCGGAATCTCTCAGAAACACGGCCGGTTTATTATCTCTGGATAAAAACATCAGGATGATCATCGAAGCAACAATTCCGGCGCCCACCCCCACGATTGCCCCCAGATCGGGAAGGAACACGGCAAAAATAATGGCTGAAATCCCAATGGCAAGGGCTGGTGCAAAAATTTTCATACCGATTTTCTCCGACATTTGATTCACGTATTCTTCCGGCAAAACTTCTGACTTTCCAATCTTCACTTTCTTTAGAATCGCAGGTATCGTCATTAATATGATCAGCCCTCCGTTGATCACGGACGGAATCCACCGCCCGAAAGCAAGGACGATTCCGAGAACACACCAGAAAAATCCCGTCCCGAATCTGGACGGATTCTCCTTGTCCACCGCATTTTTGACACCTGTGTACAGCGCAGTTAATCCCATAGCTATATAAATCACTTCAAGAAGCTTCGCCCCTAACGTAATATCAGGACTGGTAAAATAGGCCATAAGGCGCCTCCTTTTTTATAACCACTTTTGTAGCCGTCCAGAATCATGAACAGTTACCTCTTTTCTTTTTTGCGGCCATAGTACTTTCTATATAGTTTTCTGTCTTTCAGGAAATAATATACAGTTCCCACTGCAATCGCAAAAATTCCTACCGGGATTTCCACTTTGGCCAGCTCAATCAGTTCCACCTTATACCCAAGTGTTTCCATTGTAGACTGCACAAGAAGTGCTCCCGATCCGCCGACAAATAAAACCTGGCAGAAGAACCACGCAATATTCTCCATTCCCGAAGACATACCCTTAAGCTGTTCCACATGCTCCTCATCCGGCTTCTGTCCCCCCGCTTCTACAGCCCCTGTGGCCATCGGCATGACGATCGGTCTTACAAAACCTGCCACACCGCCAAAACTGACATTAAACGCCGCAAAGATCCCGCGCATGATCCCATATGCACCGATCACTGCACCGGCAGAAGCATTTTTTATCTTTCCAATTAAACCTGCGGCCGCGTGCTTCAATCCGTTTCGTTCCAGAGTGCCCGTAACAAGCATGATCAGAATAAAAATCGCCATATTGCGATTGGAAATAAAGCTCGATCCCAGCGTCTCCAAAAGCCCCATACCCCCAAGATTTCCGACGGCTGCCGTGACAATTGCAGCAATCAGAATAATCAGGATGGAGTCCAGTTTTAAGGCAAAACCTATAATAACAATTAAAATACCTGACAACTTTATCAGTTCCATTTTCATTTCCTCCTTGTGGTATGTAACGCATATATTCTTTCTCATTTGGGAGGATTTTACTCGGAATTGCCTGCTTTTTATTTTATAGGGCATACTTTCCTCGTATAAAATAAAAAGCCAAAGGGTGTATCAAATAAACACCCTTTGACTCAATTATGTTAGTTATTCTTATTCAAAAATCAGACCCGCTGTAACTTCTTTAAAAATAACACCCAGAGCGTGTGCTCCTGCGTCGGGGTATCCAAGGCTTCTTTCACCGACTGTGCCGGCTCTCCCCATGCGTGCAACAATCTCTTTTGTCTTTTCGGCTCCATCCGCCGCTGCCCCGGCTCCCTTTTCCAGAGCCCCTTTCATCGTCATCTTTTCCTCTGCACTCTGAGTCAGGATATCTGCACACGGTACAAGAGCATCAATCAAAGTCTTGTCGCCTACAACAGCACCGCGGCCAAAAGAACGTTCTCCCGTTTTTTGTATTCCTGTAACCGCCGCCTGCATCATACCGGAAAAGTCTTTCAAATCAAGCTGCGTCTTATCTCCCGCCTCAATTCCGGCTGCACGAAACGCAGCTCCCCATATCGGTCCGGAAGCACCACCGCAGTATTCCATAATCACGATAGCGCATGCCTTCAGAAATTCACCGATTGTCCGGCTTTCCTCTGCAAGTATTTCCTCCCATTCATTCATCAATTCCAGAAAACCTTTTGCAACACTCATTCCAAAGTCTCCATCTCCTGCATAGGAATCCAGCTCACAAAATGCAACTTCGTTCTTTAGTATACATTGGCCCATAGCCGCAACCATATACTGCAGGTTCTCAAGGCTTATTATATTGTTCTTTATTACTTTTGCCGACTCCTCTGCTTTAAATTCCTGCGGTGTATGTTTCTTTTCTCTCATCCGCTCCGGCTGATACATAACCGGTGTAACAGGCCCGTCTACCCTGAAGCCCGGAGCATCTGACGGCATATCCAGATAGTGTTTTAATGTGTCATCCAGTTTCATCAGGCTGACTGAAGCCCCCTGCATGTCAATGCTTGTCATATAGTTTCCTGCAAAACATCTGTAGACTTTTATTCCTCTGGAGTTTAAGTATTTTATCACGGAATTAGTAAAAACATACAGCTCCTGCATAGGGGTACCGCCAAATCCATTGATTAAAAGTACCGTCTCTTCCTCTTTTGAAATTTTAAGGTTCTTTAACAAATCTTCTGCCATTTTTTCAGCCATTTCGTCTGCCGGGACTATTTTCGTTCTGCTTATTCCGGGCTCGCCATGTATCCCAACACCATATTCCATCTCTTCTGTTCCTATATTGAAGGTTGGAGTCCCTTTCGCCGGTACGGTACAGGAAGTATAGGCAAACCCGATACTCTTTACCGAGTCTGCTGCATGCTGCGCCACATTCTTTACCCCTTCCAGGTCAAGTCCGCTTTCCGCAGCAGCCCCTGCGATCTTATGTACAAGAACAGTTCCCGCTACGCCTCGTCTTCCGACCGTATACAAGCTGTCCTGAACCGCAATATCATCCTCTACTTTAATATATTCACACTTTATACCATCTTCCCCTGCCAGAGCTGCACCATTTTTAAAATTCATTACGTCTCCGCTGTAATTTTTAATAATCAGCAGTGTCCCTTTATCTGACTGGGTTTCCCTGATCGCCTGATATACCTGGATCTGAGAGGGTGATGCAAAAACATCCCCGCACACGGCGGCATCCAGCATCCCCGTTCCGACATACCCGGCATGGGCAGGTTCGTGTCCGCTTCCGCCGCCGCTTATAAGGCTCACCTTGTTACGATCCAGCTTCTTCTTCCTGATAATCTTATATTTCTGTAAAAAAATAACATCTGGATTCGTAAAGGAGATACCATCGCACATCTCATTTACAATTGTCTCCGGACGATTTATTAACTTTTTCACTTTTTTGCCGCCTCCTTTTATCAATCCAAAAACACTTTACTTAGCTGTTATCTGCCTGTTCAGAAAGATTTTTATAATATTGTGTCTCAATTTCCTGAATACGTTCCACCTTCTTAACAGACCCTCCGCCCGCAAAATCACAATTGATCCAGATGTCAACCAGATAGCCTGCAAGTTCTTCTCCAATTACTCTGGCGCCCATGCATAATATCTGTGCATCATTACTCTTTCTCGAACGTTCTGCGGAATATGGGTCATGGCAGACTGCAGCGCGTATTCCTGGCACCTTATTTGCGGTAATTGCCATACCAATCCCGGTACCGCATATCAGGATGCCTCGTTCAAACATACCTTTGGCAACTGCATTTGCCACACTCTGCGCCACATCGGGATATAGAACCGTCTCACCTTCTCCGGAACCAAAATCCTGATACTCGATCCCCCGTTCCTCAAGCTGTGCCATAATTTTTCTTTTCAGGCTGTATGCAGCTTCGTCACAGCCAATTGCAATCTTCATAATCGTTTTCCTTCTTCCTGTTCCTTCAGCTTTCTAGCAGCCTCATCATTGCCTCTGCCATTGCCTGAAGTATAATGAAACAAGACACTGCCCCTGCATCCAGTACTCCTCTCGATCTTTCCCCGAGCCGGCTGGAACGTCCAAACCTGGCAGTCATATCTTTTGTAGCATCCTTTCCTTCCTCGGCCGCCAGTTCCATCAGTTCCAGTGCTTCACCAAAAGAGGTCTGCTTCCCGGCCGAATCCCGTAAACTACACACTGCCGGTGAAAGCGTATCGATCAGGGTCTTGTCCCCCGGCTGCGCTTCTACGATTTCCTTCAGACCGTCAAGTCCGGCCTCCAGCATATTTCGGAAATCATTAAGTGTTATTTTATCTAAGGCTTCTGCCTGTTCTCCCATTTCCATAAAAATAGTTCCATATATTGGCCCCATAGAGCCGCCTATCTCATTCAGCAGAACCATTCCAAGTTCATTCAGTCCGTCTGAAAAAGAAATTTCGTCTTCATGCAAACCTGATGCAAACAGTGAAAATCCTTTATTCATATTGGCCCCATGATCACCGTCTCCGATCAGCCCGTCTATTTCTCCCAGATATGTCTTATTTTCCTGTATTGCCCTGACCATCGCCATCAGAATTGGCCAGCCATTTTTGTTTCTGATATACTCCATACCGCCACCTCAGAATTGTTTTAACCCAACGCTTTCAGCCGGATAATCTAACAGCTGTTTGAGTTCATCGTCAAGCTTCATTACCGATAATGTCGCCCCCGTCATTTCAAGGGAAGTAAAGTAATTACCAACATAAGATTTATATATCCGGATTCCTTTTTGTTGTAATTCCTTTACAATCTCATCATATAGAATATAGAGCTCCATGACCGGAGTTGCTCCCAGTCCTGATACCAGTACTGCTACCTCATCTCCGGCCGTAAAGGGATAATCAGGAAGTATAATATCTGTCATCCTCTTTGCCATCTGAGCCGCATCCTCCAATGGCAGTACTTCAATTCCCGGCTCTCCGTGATGACCAATCCCGACCTCCATCGTCCCTTCCTCAATCTTAAAATTTGGATGACCTACAGATGGGAGTGTACAAGGGGACAGCCCGATTCCAATGCTGCGGGTCCGCCCGACTGCCTTTTCTGCAGCCTGTACAACATCATCCAGATTTCCTCCCTGGGCTGCTTTTGCACCGCCAATCTTCCACATAAAGATCTCTCCCGCCACTCCCCTGCGTTTTTCTTTCTGATCTTTTGGTGCTGAAGCAACATCATCATTTGCAACGACTGTTCTGACTTCTATTCCCAGCTTTTTTGCCATTTTAACAGCCATCTTCACATTCATGTTATCTCCGGAATAATTTCCGTACAGACAGGCAACGCCTTTCCCCCTGTCAGCTTCCTCAAATGCATTTAAAAATGCCGGGGCTGTGGGTGAAGAAAATATTTCTCCGACTGCGGCCGCATCACAAAGATTTCTTCCTACATAACCAATAAATGCTGGTTTATGTCCGCTCCCCCCGCCTGTTACGACACCGACCTTGTCCGGCTCCATATGTACAGATTTTACGACCCTGGAATGGCTTCCGCCCGCAACAATCTCTTTATGTGCCTTCAGGAAACCACTCAGCATATCCTCAACCATAGTATCCGTATTTTTTATGATCCTCTGCATGACCCCACCTGCTTTCCTGATTTCCTACCATGTTCTGGAAGAAAAATCATAGCCATTTCCAAATAATTCAATAGACTCCTTTACAGCATTTTTCATAGCATCTTTTGCAATATCCAGAAGCTCATGGAAAAACATCGGTTCCTCGCTCCTTGACATCGCGTCCTGCAGAGCCGGCTGTGCTGAGGTGGATAATTTTGTATATGCATTAATCTTGCGTATACCATATGGGATCGACTGTTTTATCTGCTCTGTCTCGACCCCGGAAGAACCATGCATGACAAGGGCACAGTCTGTTGCATCCTTTAGTTCCTGAAGCAGTTTGAAGTCCAGCATCGGCTGCATGATCTTCATATTATGTACCGTTCCGAATGATATTGTCATGGCATCTGCATGTGTAGCCTCCACAAATTCCTTCAATTCATCCGGGTTTGAGAAATATTCCCGGATATCCAGATCCGGTTGTTCGGCAAGATCGTAAACAGACGGCATCTTCCCACACATTGCCTCCACTGATATATCCACACTATGGCAGAAATCCACACATTTCCTGACCATTTCCACATTCTCTTCGAACGGGAGCATAGAAAAATCTGCCATTACAGATGTATACCCCGACCTGACGGCCTTCATAATGTACTGGATACTCTGTCCGTGGTCTAAATGCAGACACACCGGAACTTTTGCCCTTCTTGCCATGTCCGCCATGATTGGTCCGTATATCTCTATGTCTCCATACTGCTTCCAGCATTCTACCTGTCCCACCATGACAGGAGCATTCATTTCTTCGGCCGCTTCTATTACAGCCTCGGCAAACGGCATTGTCGGGGCAGTAAACATACCTACTGCATAATTATTTTTTTCAGCATCTGCCATTAACGTACTCATATTTACCAACATTTACTTATCCTCCCGTTCTAATTTTCTTTTGATTTTCTTATCACATCAATGATGACTGCAAGGAGTATGATGATGCCTTTGCAGACATACTGCCAGAATGAATTTACTCCCATCAGATTCAGTCCATTCTGGAGGACACCTATAATCAAGATACCAAGGACCGTTCCGCCTACAGTTCCTACGCCGCCCGACATGCTTGTGCCCCCGATGACTACCGCGGAAATCGCATCCAGTTCAAATCCGTTGCCGAGCATCGCGGCTGCAGATCCCAGACGTGCCGTCCACAGGATTCCGCAAAAAGCGCATGCTATGCCGCTAAATACATAGGGAAGCGCATTAAACAGCTTTACATTAATCCCTGAATATTCGGCAGCCTGACGGTTACCGCCTATAGCATAGATGTAATATCCAAATTTCGTCTTATTCAGCAGCAGCCACGTAATCAGCAAAAATATAACCGCATAAATGATAATGACCGAAACCCCGCCAATGTTTGTCATCGCAATATTAGAAAAAGCATCGTTTCTTACTCTGATCGAGATACCTCCCGAAATTACCTGTGTCAGGCCTCTTCCGATACATTGTGTAGCCAGAGTTGCAATAAATGCCGGAACTTTAAAATAGGCAATACTCACACCATTTATAATTCCGATCACTACACCTACCAGAAGACTCACTAAAACAGCAACGCCGACCGGCATTCCAAAATCTGTAATCAGTGATGCCGAAACAACTCCCGCCAGCCCCACTGTAGAACCAACAGAAATATCAATTTCACCTAGAAGAATAGCCATCAGCATGGCACAGCTTATAATGGCATTTACAGAATTTGATTTAAGCAGATTCAACAGGTTCGTACCTGAAAATAATTTTGGTGCAATTACTCCTATAATAATAGACAGCGCCGCCAGTCCGATTAATGACCCCAGATTTCTTCTGAAGTAATTTGTAAAACTGTTTGATGCCACTATTTTCTTTTTTTCTTTCATCTTCTTTCCTCCTAACTAAACAGCTTCTTCTTTTTCGATTCCGGTCATGGTTGAAAATGTCATGATCTTTTCCTGCGAGAATTCTTCCGCCGATAGTTCGCCTGTAATACGTCCTTCGCACATAATATAGGTGCGGTCACACATATTTATAATTTCAGGTAAATCAGAGGACACAATGATAATTGCTGCACCATCCGCTGCCAGATCATTAATAATGGAATATATCTCAGCTTTGGAACCTACATCAATTCCTCTGGTAGGCTCATCCAGAATAATCACCTTAGGCTTTATTGCAAGCCATTTTCCGAGAACAACCTTTTGCTGGTTTCCTCCGCTTAACCGTCCTGTTTTCTGCCGGGGGGATGTAATCTTTATAGAAAACTTCTCCACATAATCGTCTACGATTTTTTTCCATTTGGATTTTCGTACACGTATTCCCTTTACCAGATCTTTTATATCAGCCAGTCCAATATTAAACTCTACATCATTCAAAAGGACCAGCCCTTCTCCCCGCCGGTCCTCCGGCACATACGCGATTCCTGCTTCCATCGCATCACGGGGCTTTCTTATCTTCACTTCAGTACCTTCAAGCAGTATCTTCCCTCCATCATGGGGGATCCCCCCGAATACAGCCTTCATCACTTCCGTACGGCCTGCTCCTACCAGTCCTGAAAACCCTATAATTTCTCCATAATGCACCTGAAAGCTAATATCACTAAACAGTTTTTTATGCTGCAGCCCCTTTACTTCTAATGCAATATCCCTGATCTCATTCTTCGTCCTCACATAATATTTATCAAGAACCCTGCCTACCATCATGTTTATCAGTTCTTCTCTTTTTGCCTCCGCAATAGGGACCGTATTAATTACTCTGCCATCCCTTAAAACCATAATCCTGTCTGATATCTGAAACAATTCATCCAGGCGATGTGATATATAGATTATGCCGACGCCTTTTTTCTTTAGCTTTTCAATGATCTGAAACAATATTTCTGTTTCACTTTCTGATAAAGATGAAGTAGGCTCATCCATTACTACAATTCTGGCATTTGCAGAAACTGCTTTAATAATTTCAACCTGCTGCTGAAGACCGAGGGACAGTTCACACACTAACGAATCCGGATCCAGATCAATCCCAAACTCATCCATTATTTTTTGAGATTCTGAAACCATTTTCTTATAATCTAAGGTACCGAGGGATGTACGTGGTTCCCTGCCCAGAAAAATGTTGGCAGCAATCGTCCTGTGCGGAACTAATACGATTTCCTGATGTATGATTCTAACACCGAATTCCTGTGCAGCAGCCGATGTGGAAATCGCTTTCTTTTCTCCATCTATGTAAATTTCACCGGAATCAGAAGAGTATATGCCGCCCAGTATCTTTATCAAGGTAGACTTGCCCGCACCATTTTCCCCCAGCAGTGACAGAATTTCACCATTATGAAGATCCAGACTAATATCAAGCAATACCTTATTGCTTCCAAATGCTTTTGATATCCCTTTCATTTGTAAAAGACAATTATTTTCCATGTATACCTCCCTGGAATGCATTCTAAATGAAAAACACAGCCAGCCTCAAACACATGAAGCATCCAAGGCTGGCCCATTACCCCCGATACGGCATCAGATATCATGCCTATGACCAATTGTCGATATCGTATTCGTCAATATTATCCTGTGTAACGCTGAATGCATCTATTTTAGTAAAGAAATCAAAGTCTTTATCAGCTTTTTTCCCATTAATCAGTTCATAACATCTTTCACCACTAATTGATCCCACTGATAATGGAGATTGTCCGGATGACTGAACCTGTTTTCCGTCTTTAATCGCCTGCTTGCCGATTGGTGCCGCATCTTTACCAAGGACTACAATCTTATCGCTCTTTCCTGCTTCTTCCACTGCCTGAATTGCGCCCTGTGCGGATGTATCATTGATACAGTAAATTACATCAATGTCATCGTGTGCCTGTAATGCATCTGTTACGGCGTCAAATGTTACGTCCGATGCACCTCCGCCTTCTACAACCTGAACCTCTTTATATTTAGACGGATCTGATGCCTTTTCTTTGATTCCGTCCCAGAATCCTTTCACATTTAAGACACATAGGCGTTTGCGAAACGCCACAAGCCGCATGAATACGGCAT
>NZ_QUGN01000022.1:0-103884 GCF_003479085.1 Clostridium sp. AF19-22AC
TTTTTCATTTAACTATTGACATTTATTAGCTGGACTTCCATCGGTTCTCCTTTTTCAAAACAGTACCCTATCTGCTTGACACTTAGGTACTATTTACTTTCTGACTCCCGAAAAACTTTGCTTTTTCTCTATTTTTCTGCCACTTTTCTGCTATCGAAAAAGGTGCTCTGACAGCAGGAGTATTTTTCGATACTGTTTTTCACATTTTTTGAAGCCATTTTGGAAAGTTTTCTGTATCCATAATATAAACCTCTGTTGCATCCTGTTCTGCCATTCTGGTAATGTGGTAGGTATCCACATGCAGACCGCTATCTGATGCCAGAAAGAAATTTGATATCACATCCAGTACGTGTTTTTCTTCAAAATTATCGTGATCCCGAATGCGTCCCAGCGGTAAATCCCGGTTATACAGATGTACAAAGCAAACAGTACATTTCTCATATTCCGGTATCCTTTTCTGTTCCTGATTTTGACAGATACACCACTGTTTAAATGCGATATATAAAGGTTTGTACAGATAATCGGTATAGTGTTCTTTCCGGTGCGGAATCAGAACCGGCATAATGATTTTTAAAATTTCATCGGAATAATCCATTTCAATCCCATGTACAGCCACAAGTTCTGACTGATACTGTTCATATTTCACCTGATCCAGCACGACTTCTAAGGATAAACGCCTCAATTTTTCTGTTAAACGCTCCCCCTTTTTCGACGATTCCAGTATCATATCTGTAAAATTTTCATAACCACTTTCCGTTTTACATCTGGAATATGCGATCAGAATATTTCTGGCTTCTGCCATAAGCTCTCCCACCTCTGAGGTCATTTTCTGTGCTTCATCTAACTGTTTTTTCACCTTTTGAAATATGTCCTGATTACTGGCTTTCTTTTTGATAATATTCGACTTCACCATCCCCCTTTACCGTGCAATATCCAATCACATCCGGAATCCGAATCTTCGGGATACTTTCCGGTTCTTCCACTACCACAACATGCCCGCATCCGTCTATTTTTTTCCGTACAAACAATTGATTTGTCAGTTCAATATCCTCCGGTGCAATATAGAGGATGTCATATATTTCTCCGTCTCCTACAAAAATAATCCGTATCGGATATTCCTCCTTAGATGCGAGAAAATGCTGCTCAATCTTCTTTTGATTCATCAGGTCAATCAGTACCCACAGGCAGGTACTTATCCCACGTTCCCATGCTGTATGTGCAGATTCATTAGCAGCCACCTGTTTTGTTTCGTTATTCACATATATCATGCGGTCTTTTTCCAGTACCTTTAAAGCCCGCCCAACAAATCTTTCCCGTCCGTCTTTTTCAAAGTAAGCATACAACTGACTCTTATCCAGCACGTTATATTTTTGAACCAATTCTTTTAATTCCCGTTCCACGTCTCTCTGCTTATTCTGATTTTCCATAATGCCTGTATCCTTTCCAAATAATCATAGTTACTTAATGACATATAAAAAGCGCATTGTATGACAAGTTATTACCTGTTTTCTTTCGCAGATAATCTTGTGACGCATACAACAACGCTTTTAATACGCATTATTACAAATCTGTTCCGCTATGTAGTCTGTTTTCCGTATGCCTGTTGTCCATACTTCTGCAGACGCTCCTTTAATTCCTGCAAGTCCTTTCTGTCCGTTGTGATCAAGTCTTTTTCTAACTGACTTGCCTTAAAATCTACGATTAGATTATTGCTGTTCGTAGAAATCAAACCTGTTCCCCTTTCAAATCTTGTAATGGACATTGCTTCTGCTTCAGATAAATCAAGTTCCTCCCGTATATTCTCTGCTTCGCTGGTCTCCATGTTGAGAATGATTTTGGTCTTTGAGTTATTTAAGATTCCCCTTCCAAGTTTGCCACCTTTTAATGCAAAGAAATCCACGAGATCCTGTGTTGCACAGATTGCAGAGCCGCCATAAGCACGAATTACTTTGAAAATCTCCAGCAGGTATTCTCCTGCCAATTCATTTGACACCAGGAGTTTCCAAGCCTCATCTACAAAAATTGCCTTTTCCACAGTTCTGTCCTCTTTTGCCTTCGCCCAAACAAAATCCAAAGCAACAAACATTCCAAGCAGCAGATCGCCGGAAAGCTCTGAAATATCCAGAACTACATATTTATTTGATAAATCCACATTTGTTTTCTGGTTAAATGTTGAAGCAGAACCATGTACCAATCGGTTTAAAATATTAGCCATTCTCCGGCACTCCCTCTTTCTGAGCAGAACCTCATACAGATCACCCAAAATCGGCATATCTTTGTATTGCCCCGGCTTGTCTGGATTTTCCAAACTTTGATTATCGTGCGTAATCCCTTTTTCCGCATAGGTAATTACCAATGCCTCATCTAAAAGCTGCTTTTCTTCGTGACTCAAATCCGGAATCAGTAAGCTGAAGAAAATATGCAGACTTTGTATTTTCATTGCCAGTTCTGAGCGTTCTACTGTGTAACCATCTAATATTTCACTGGCACTTGTATCCGTGGGACGAATTTCCATTACATTGATACAATTTGGTGAAGCTGGAGAGATCTGTATAAAAGCCCCTCCAATATTATTACAGGCTCTCGCAAACTCATGCCCTTTATCCGGTGCAATAATAAATACCTGTACATTCTTTCTTCTTAAACGCAGTGCCATTAACTGCATGGTAAAAGTCTTACCGGCGCCGGATGTCCCCAAAATGGCAATGTTAGCATTCTTATATATTTTCGTATTGAAAATATCTACGATTACTAGTGAATTGTTTGCTTTGTTGACACCCATCATAATTCCGTCTTTGTCCGACATTTCATAGGAAGTAAATGGATAGCAGCTCGCCACTCCGGAAGTCAGTACATTCCGCTTTGAACGTTCATACAGTTTCTTATCCAGACACAATAAAGGCAGCGAAGACAAAAACGCATTTTCTTCACGAAACATACAGCTTATCACTCCGATATCCTGAGAGTTCAATAGCTTTGTCATTTCTCTTACACGCCACTCGACTTCTTTTGCGCTGTATCCTGTAATAGTGATCAGAGTGCTCATATAATAAAAATCCTCACTCCCGCTTAACCCACGTTTCAGATAATATCCTGCATGGATAGACTCACTCAGATCATCAAAATCCGTATTGGTGTCATAGGTATCTTTAATTTTGGAACGATTTAGACGGATTCTTCTGCCGATACGTTCCATGGATTTACTTTTATCCTGTCGGAAAAAGAAAACATCTACATCAATTCCTTCACCTGCATTGATCAATAGTGACAGCCATCCCGCTGGTACTCTTGTCCTGTATTTATGGGAAGGTATCAGAAGATAACTGTAATACATACCGTCAATGACAAGATGACTCCTGTGCCGCATATCCATTGTTTCAGGTGCAATCAGTTCAGTAACCGGAATGTGGCTGATACTCTCCCTACCATTCTCTCTCTGGTAATACCTTGCTACTTTTTTTGTCCGTTCCTCCAAAGTTTCATACACACTCGTCTTTCGATTTAAAATTTGATACAGGACATCCACCAGAAAACGGGTGTCATTTTCATATTCCAGTACAACATTCCCACATTGAGAAAGATACTTTTTTGCAGTCTGTACTACTGACCTCATGTAAAGCAGTACCTCCCTCTCTTTTGGATTTTTGTTATTGTTATAGGACTGATATTCAAACACCATAAAAAAACGTCTGGTAATTGCCTCTTTTCTTCCCAAACGCTCAATGAGTTTCGCATAATCCTCCTGAAGCAGCTTTACCCTGTAATCCGGTTCCCGTTCTGCCTCTTCTTTGATTTTTTCTATATACTCCGAAATATCCGCTTTCTTGGATACCACTTTAAACTGTATTTTAACAGGTGCTATTTTTAAGTAGGACATAAAAGACATAATGATATTGCGTTGTTCAGATGATGAGCGCAACAGGAAGTTGATTGGCAATATTTCTATCAGTTTCACATAGCGGTGATCCGTTGTATAGATAACCCCGTTTTTTATCTGACGTATCGGAAGATATGAGGATACCCATGTTACCGGAAGTAAGTCCAAATCCGGTTCTCGCTCTTTTTTCTCCTTTCTCCGATCATCTCTTAAATTACTGATATTTTCTTTATGAACTTCTGGCTTGTCCAGCTCTTTTTTCAGCTTCTTTTCTTCTTTCATCTGAACTTTTCGCATCCGTTCCTCTTCCCGGAAACGTGCCCGCTCTAACTTCTGCTGCTTTTTACGTTCTTTTTTCTCTTCTTTAAGATTCCGTTTTTCCGTCTGTTTTGCTTCTTTTAGCTGACGTTTTAATTCTTTTACCTCGTTTCCTATGACGCTCGCCTCCTTTTCCACTCTGGCTCCGGTATTGCTGTTTTCTTAATCTGCGATTCCTTTTTAAACGATATTTACCGTCTGGAACTGTAAGTATTCTCCGTCCCCACAGGTATTTCAGAAACTGAAATAAAAAAGAAGTCAGGCTTTCCCCCTGTACCCCTAACACCGCAAATATAACAACTGGTATCATTACAATTATCCCGGCATAGATTTTTCCTTTCACGCTGAGGTTTGTTGCCATAAGCAACTGAAATAAAAGAAGAGCCAGAACCCCTGCTTCAAATGCATTTCTTAATCTGACTCTTCCTGAAAAAATAGTACCTTCTTGTGCAAAATTAGGCGGAATTGTATATACGTCTACCTTTTCTCTCTGTACGATTTTGACCACCTCCTGTTAGTCATATTGATTTCTTTTCTTGCGGAACAAAAGTCCAATGCCGAGAACCGCTGCTAACAGAATACAGCCGCACAAAACATACTTTTCTCTTGTGCTGCCTTCCTCCAAAAGAATCTCAATCTTATTCTCCCTATCCGCTGCATTTCTTATCCCAGCCTTTTCAACCATTTTTGTTTCCCTTTTTTCTGCTTCTGCCACCGTTCCTGTCTTTTCTTTTGTGACGTTGATTTTCAAGAGAAGTAATTGATTCTGTTCCATTTCCAATACATCCTTTGCATATTCCGTTTTATAGATATACTGTTCATCTACTGCCTCGACCGCTTTTACTTTATAAACTCCGTTATTTACCGCAACATTTTGTTCATACAGATTATCCGGCGACAATTCATATTGCCTGCTCTCTCCGTTTTCTTTCTGTATCGTAATGTAGACAGTTCCCGTAAATTTAGGAAAATACTCCGTCCGTAAAGCAAGTGTGGCTGTTGCTTGTTCCGTATCCGTAAAATTTTCTGCATACGTTTCCCGTTCTTTCCATTGATCTGTTTTCGCTCTTACATTGCCCATGTCGTCAAATAATACATACTTCCCTTCTACGTTTACGGTATCATATGCCCATGATCCAACAATTTGTTCTCCTTGTTCATCAAAGCCCCTACCTTCTTCCCACCGAATAATCTCTGGTAATTCCTGCTGCTCATTCCCTTTTGCAAATATCTCTGCACGAAACATACAAACTAACAAACTGCATGTGGCAATCAAACAACACATTTTCCTTTTTGAATACATCTGCCACTCCTCCTACTAATCTTTTCCAATAATCCAAAATGCCCCGGCACTTAAATCACGACCGTATGATTTTATCGTATCAACGCTGTATGCCTTTGTACTTCTCTCCCTGCTCGCACAATCTGCAATGGTAATATACCCGTCTCTTGTAACGCCTGTAAGTACGATAAAATGTCCGCTGCCACTTCCCGTTATGGTGTATGCTTCACAGATTTCCACAACCATTTTCCCTTCTTTTAAGGATTGCACAACATAATCCATACGATCTTTTCCTACACGTTCACAAGTCAATCCCCAGTTACTTGCAGCATTTCCGATAAAAGAATGTGCCGTACCTGCTCCCGGTACATACTCTCCGTTATTCATGGAGAATGCACAGGTTGTCTGTGGATTTACAATCTTTCCGGTAAGCGTAGATATGACGATGGACATTGAAGTTGGTCCGCATCCAGCTGCCCCTATGGTGCTTGTGCCATACGGCATACTCCCCCAAGGTTCTTCCGTCTGATTAAAATAGACTACTTTTTTGACTCCTTTTCCAACCGTATCGTAGGTGAAAATATCGCCTGATGCGTCAATATTGCTGACGTAGGTATCCTCCCCGCCGCCAGTTACAAAATCTTTCCATGAAAAGAGGGAAAAGAAAGCATCTTTCAAGGCAGCCACTCCTTCATCCATCACTTTCAATACCTTTAAGACCAATTCAAAAGTACTCTGGCTTGTAACGTATTTATATTCATATCCGCTTCCGGATACGGGTTGTGAACTAAGAAGAAGTGCAAGGGTATATTCGACTGTTTGCTTCATCACAGGAACAGTTTCCTTTACCACGTTTTCCCCATCTGCCTTCAGCTTTTCATAGGTGGTTTGATCAATCTCCTGCTTCCCTGATTCTAAAATCTGATAATATACGGACTCCATAATCTCACGTTCTTTTTCATCTGTGACAGACCATGAAAAAAAGCTGTCAACATGTTCTGTGACAGCAGTTTTTAACTGTTGATATGGTTCACTCAAATCTTCATCCGTCTCTGTTCCCTCGTTGTTTCCATTCTTTCGTTCCTCAATTGTCAGATATCCCAAAACCTTTTTCACATAATTTTGAGTCTCTTTATACGGCGGAATTTGATATCCATATTTTATAACTGCCCCCGGACCTGCGTTATAAGCAGCAATCGCAAGTTCTAAACCATTGGAATAGCCTTTGAACTGTTCCAAATTTCCAGCAATATATTTTGCACCGCCCATAATATTTTGACGGGCATCATAAGGATCTACCCCTAGAGAAGCGGCAGTTCCCGGCATAAGCTGCATCACTCCGATTGCTCCTGCACTGGAAACGGCACTCTGATTAAAATTTGACTCCGTTTTTCCCATTGCTTTTAATAAAGCCACCGGAACACCATAGGACTGTGCAGCCTCTTGGAAGTAAGCATCATATGGACTTGACAGATTTGTTGTCATATCTCCCCACTCACTGGAATATCCTAAAAACTCATTTCTCGTGTTGGAATCCCAGATATCCAGTAAAAATATAGAAAGATAATAGCTTGCATTTCTCTTAAACTTTGTTTCATATTCATCTATCACAGACAATTCGTAATCATTATAATTTTCCTGCTTATCTGCAGCAATCTCTTCCAACCTTACATCTCTATTCTGCTCAATGATTGCCATAATCTCATGCTCATACTCTTCCTTGTCCAAAATCTGCTCTACCCGGACTTTCAGATTGGCAAGTTCTTCCGACTGGGCTTCATTTGCAAAGGCATCTGCATCAGCGAATCCAAGATAAGTCAAAATAATACCAATGAGATTTGCAATAATAAACATCCATAAGAAGATTGCCATCAAAATACCACCGACTACCTTCCAAAATGTTTTACTCGTTACAATCACGCCTACAACTGTCCCCAGCGGTCCTGCAAGGGCGGTTCCTGTTGTTGCACCAGCTGCTGCTGCGCCTCCCTGTGCCGAAGCAGTTGCGGCGTAAGCTGCCTGTGATGTATGAGCCGCCTTTTGTGCCGCACCTGCTCCCTGTCTGGCCTGATTTACTGTTTTCTGAATTTGCCCCGCTGTTTGTGCTGCCTGACTTACAGTACCAGCTGCACCATCTAAAGGAGAGGCATTTGATTTGTCATCTCTCATACATTCACCCCTTCCTTATGTCAGAAAATCATCTTCATTCCGTCTGTGATTTTTCTGGTTTCGCTGATTAAGTTCTTCCCTTGATTTTGGAACTTCCCAGCTTTTCCTTGTTTCAGCACCGTTTCTCCTGTCCTGGCTTCTAACCTCTTCCGTATTTAAACCATTTAAACTATGGTCTGTATCCATGGTGGAAGAAGTATTTTGATGTATCGGTACATCAAAATCGTGATATCCTTCTGACTGATAGCCTCTGTTCTCTCTATCCAAGCCATCATTTGTATGCAGAGATCTACCCTCTGCTGTATAGTCTTGTCCACCTGCATCAAAAGAATCGGACAGCATTACACCGCCATCTCCGCCTATTTCGCTGATAATTCCACCAGACTGTCCGGATACCTGTTTACCAGATAATTGATTTCCTCCAGAAAGCGGCGATTCTCCACCGGATGTATCCATTCCACTTCCAATTCCGATATCTTCGCCACCAGTACTACCAATTGCATTTCCGTCTAATTCCATTTCAGGCTCTATGGAATCTCCCGTTTCTGCTTCATCTTCCTCTACCGGATAATCTCCGAAATCACTCACCATACTTCCCTCTCCTGTGAGCACAGTATCCATATCTGTACTATCTGCACTTTCCACAAGACCATCTGTACCTTCCACGAGACCATCTGCAGAATTCTCTGACAACTCACCGGAATCAAAGTCTGTGCCATCGGAGAAACCATTCATATCTGTCATTCCCTCTTCATCAGCAAACGTATCTTCAGGCATCATACCCATTTCTTGCAATACACCGCCCTGTTCCTTATCCATAGAATCAAAGTCGTTTCCATCTGCTTCCATATCTACTGCTTCATCAACTGTTGCACTATCAAAATCATTTTCGCCCTCCATGTGCATCGCATCACCGTCGTTTCCAAATCCCATTGGAATCGGACCTGGTGCAGCATCCGTCATTCCGGCTCCATCTGTAGATACCTGGCTATTTCCTGCATGATCACTTGCTCCTGCTGAGTCACCGACGCCCCTTCCGACATGTGACAGCACTCTTCCGGCTGCCATCATCAGACCAAGCGCCCCGATTCCAGTTGTTGGTCGTCCTAAATTAACGCCCAGTGAGGATAAATATGAGTCTAATTTAAACGTGACTTTACAAAAGCCTACCAGACATAACGTTGCGACAAAGAATTTGGTAAATCCGTAACTGCTTGCATTAAGATTCCCATACCCTGATAAAAACATTTTCAAACACCATGAATTCAGAATAATTAACACAATCTGCCCGCCAAACATCTTCGCCCATGATGCCAAAATGTTATTTGTTGCTTTTGAACCGCCCGTACCAAATGCTAAAGGTGCAGTATAGGAAAATACACCAAGCAATACATATCTCTCTGCAATTACAAAGAGCATTTTAAAATAATTCCATGCAACTACAAACTGCATGATTAACATAAGCACCGCTATGTTTAAACTGTCAATTCCCAGTCCGCCAGTCAGTCCTTCCAATGCTGATACATATTCGGAAAAACTGCTTACCTCAATATCTGTTCCTGCAATCCATTGATACGGCGTACCTGCCACCGTCAGAATATAGTCCACCAATGGCTTTGCCGCCACAATAAAAAAAAGACTGATTCCAGTCCGGCATACCAATTCTATTGGATCTTCACTAGCAACTCCTGCTTTTCCAAACATACTTTTAAATAACTGCCAGACACAAATCAAAAGAAGCAGGGCTATTCCCATCGGCAACATCACATTCGTATACAGGTCTCCTACCACAGAAAATAATTCCTCAAATAAACTAAGGTCACAGGACAGTAGCTCTGTAAACATATCCGTCACAAGCGTCATCATGTCGATTACAAACTGTGACAGCATTTCTCTGATTCCCTCGACCAATAATTCTAATAACCAACCCATATATGTCTCTTACCCTTTCAGGCAACCTCCTTTCTGCCGGGAGAGCGCCGGCTTTGTCTGTTTACATTAACCGCCGAACATACTCTTTGGAATGATACTCTCGAAATATGTTACAATCGCTCCCATTGTCATGAGTGCTGCCCAGCAAATGATGATTCTCTTTAACCAGGATCTTGATTCATCTACTGTCCGACCTGATTTAGAAAAGTTCATTAAGAATAAGCATACTGCCGCACACACAACCGCTGCTACTGTTGCTATACCCGCTACATCTTTGTAAACTGTCTGCATCGCATTTTTTGCTGTATCAAAAATACCGGCGGCAAAAACAGGTGATGCCGAAACCGCAATCAGTGCAACAGCTAAAAAAGCAATAAATGCAAAACGAGGAACCAGTTGCATGTACTGATTCCCCGTTTTTAGACTATCCATATTCTGTTTTTTGATATTTTCTGCCAATAACTTCCCTCCCTTCTGTATGAAAATCAACTTACTTTTTGCATAAAAAAAGACAGCCCTTTTGTGACTGTCTGTTTGCTGTAATGTTTTGCGGCTCTCCATGCAAGTTCCGTTCATGCACAAAACTTTACTTTATCATTGTATATTTGTGGAAGTCATCTGTCAATATCAATAGGTTCGCAATATAGTCGCATAATCATAGCAATTTTATCTCTTATAGAATAAAGTCACCATTTGTAGTAAATTTCATCCTAAGAAAAGTATTTTGACTCTTATTGTATTTTACCAAGTTACTTTAACAGCTTTACAGTACTAATAGATACCGTTATAATTATATAAGATATTAGAATTAACTGAAGAGGTGATATCATGACATACAAAAAGAATAATAACCAAAAATATAATAAATTTTCGTCAAATTCAAACAAATCTTTTCAACAATTCATCTCTCAACCAATTGGCTTTGAAAATAGTAATGTGTTGGAACCTGTAATGAATACCGATGGATTATTTAAACTAGCTAATTTTGTGGAATCTAACAAAACAGAAGTGGGGTTTCCCGAAGTGACCGTAATTCCAGATTTATTGCGGAGTGTCGGAAAGTTTGTAAATGAAAGGAAACGCATGAAATATGCTCATCAAGAATTTGAAAAAAAGCTAAAGTTTATATCAGACGGTGTAGATAAGCAATATCATGTGGCTATGAGTCGTATTGAAAGCGATACAGAAATAAAACTCGCACAAATCAAAGGTAATCTTCAACAAAGTATTATGAACATCAATCGTTATTATGACACAGAAATTCAAAGAATTGCTTCTGCTTACAAATTGAAAATAAAAGAAATGGATCTGTACTATAAAAACTTAGAAGCACAAAGGAAAGAACAGAACAAACGATTTGATAAAATGATGAAATTAGCTATGATAGACAGAAAAAAGGCTTCAAAAGCAATTTCCGAAGCCGAACAAGTATGTCAATTTTACCAAACCAAAATGTATGCTGGAACAATTAGTAAAAAGGAGATGAAATTCTATATGGATTTACTCAGATTAAGAATAAATGGTGTAACTACCATCGTAAATATTATTCCTATGTTAGCATCAAAAATACACTAAAGAGGGTTATTATGAATACATTAAAAAATACGCTATTTGACAATATTGGAATGGTTATTGTGGCAGTAATTATCATTTTCTTAATTATAATTCTTTTTAGCTCTAACAAAAAGAAAAAACATTCCATTCCGAAAAATCATAGGAATAATACTAGCTATACGATTCAAGATTGTAAAAGTACTGATGATTTACAATTTAAAATTGACACTTATCAAAAAAAATTAGAAATTGAATTAGAAAAAAACAAAGAATTAATTCAAAATGCCAAACGCAAAGGATATATAAAAGCTAGTACAGCATGGACAGAACGATTTCAAGAACTTACCAATGTGTCTTATACCTTAAACAAAAACTTAGAATACGAAAATCAAAGGCGTCTTGCGAACGATAAATTTCACAGATATACTAGTTTACATTTTCGTTCTTTTATTATGAGTAATATCGCATATTCCGACTATATTGATTCCAAAAAAGTTAGAGATGAAATAAGTAACTTATTGGTTGCAATAGGTAAAGGGGAAGTTCGTGTTTCTCCTCACGACAAAAAAGAATTATACAACATTAAAGACGTGTGTGTAAAAACAACTAAATGTTTATATGAACGCATGGTTTCAATCCAAACAAAAACTGGTATTCTTAGGGACAAGATTCGTGATGAGTGTGGAAAACGCGGCATAGAATGGTATAAGAAAAATATCAACAACAAAAATAAATAGGTCTAGACAGTTCTTAGCTAGTCTCCGAAAAGCACCTAAGACTACCGGGAGAGGGGGAAAATCCTTCGCCCCTTTCCCTTTCCTTCTATGCTGCTATCGGCATTGCATTATCCTCTACCATCCCAAAATCAATACAGTAACGAATACGGTCTGTTTCAAATTTAATGTATGCATCCGTTACCTCAATCACACGCCTTACCCTTGCGGTTTCTTTCCATGTTCCATTACTGAAATATCTTACAGTCATTCCTCTGATTATCGGCAATACAACTTTGCCATAAATCTGTACAAATTTTTTAGGTTTCATTCGTTTTCCTCCTTTCCCGTTCTTCTTTTTTCCCGCTATCCTCCTTTCTGATACTTTCTCCTTTCAGACACAAAAAAGGCACTGATTATCCTAAAACAATCAATGCCTTTCTTCCGAATTTACACGCAGTAAACTGCCTAAATTTTAGTTCCAACTTATGCTGAAACAAAAACTCTTCTTTCAGAAATCATTTTCTGAAAAACACTTGTATCAAGCTTATCATACAACAATATATAGTTTGTGTCAATATCAAAACACAACATATAGTATTTTTATTTCCTATTCTTCCGGTTTTGATTGAGGATATGGGAATTTTAAAATACACATCAACATGGTATAGACAAATTCTTGATATAGATCTTCATCAAATTTTCCATTCACAACCGACTTACTAATCAATAATGGACGGTACATTTCTATTATATCCATCATCGCTCTTTTATCATATGCTTTCGCATACTTCAACATTTCTTTAAACTCCATGACGTTTACCTCCCATTAATTTCCGTAGCTTTTTGATAGCATTATAGTATGTATTTTCAGCTTTTTTCTCTGGAAATCCAAGAATCCAATCAATTTCTCGAAATGTTTTTTCGTAAAATATACGGAGCAAAATTACTTTTTTCTGTTCTTCAGATAACGTAATTAATGCTTGTAAAAGCTGATAATCTTCTATCTGCTCTAAAAGCAGCCTGCTCTCTACTATCTCACTAAATACTTTCCCTGACAGTTTTTCTATTTTTCCAAATAGTTCTTCTGTATCCTGCTTCAGAACACTCAGGTACTCTTCATAATTTACTTCAAGACTTTCAATCCTGTATTTTTTCCTCAGGTATTGTCCTCTCCTGTTTAAAATTGACTGTTTCACATACGCACTAAACTGCATTTTTAATTCATCATTATATTTATCCATCTCTGCCTCCTGAAAGTTTTTACTCATTTCGCTGAACCTTTCAGGCGGTGACCTTGCCCAGTATTTTTTCTGCATCCGCATATATTCATGCAGAAAAATACATTTTTCGACAAAAAAATAGACTGTCAGGATCATGTCCCAACAGTCTGTTATTTCGCTTATATTACCTTGATTGCAGTATTTCTTTTTTATAACTCTACCGTTTATCTCTAGAAATATCTGCCAAAATATTTGTTATACTTCTATATGAGATTATACCTTTCTTTTGTATCTTTCAATATTAAAATGGTTATTTAGTATAATCTTAACACCAATCTCTTATGTCAATTCTTACTTTTTACTAGCATTTTCTTAATTCACAGTTAATATATTCTCCTGAGAGTCCTTTTTCTCCAAAAATTCCTGTATATCCCCATCGAAAGAAGTAAATGTGTCTACTGCCACTTCCTCAATTTTCTCAAAGTCACAATCAATCATTTCTGAAGTTCTTTCTTCCTCTTCAACACATCTCTGTTCAATCATCTCCATTAATGCTTCTTCTGATACAGCCTGCATATACTGATTTCCGCATTTTGGACAGATACGTGCTTTCTTCAGTATTTGTGCCTTGCACTTTGGACAAGTCTTATATTTTCGACGTTCCATATCCTCTCTTGCCACAAACAAAATAATTCCTATGACACCGAGAAAGACAATCATACTTCCTGCTACCCTATTCATAAGCTGTACACCTACCCCCATGAGCTGCACTGCACACAATCCATATATTTTGTTCATTTTCATGATTCTTCTGCCTCCTCTAAAATAATTTTTTTATAACGATCCCCTGGACAGCACTTCTACCTATACATCCCCAAATACGTGAGTCCAAAGAATCCATCATATTATCCCCGATTAGAAAATACTGATTTGCAGTTACTATAAATTCCATACTCGTCCGTTTCATATCAACGGATTCCGCAGCTTTTTTCCCATTCACGTATACACCACTTTCATCTATACTGACTACATCACCTTCTATAGCCAGTATTCTTTTTACTACCATGAGGTCAAGTTCTTCTATGTATGCGATAATAATATCATCTTTTTTGGGTACTCCCCATTTCTTTAATAAGAGTACATCTCCATTCTGAAAAGTCGGTTCCATTGACTTCCCGTTTACATACGCTACTTCAAAAAAACATTGAAACAAAAGCATGATCAATACCGCAATGATGATTGCCAGCGTCATTCTGCCTGCATTTCTTTTTGTTCTCGTATACCTCTCTCCTTTCCTACTCCATATCCTCAAACATTGCATAATTCTGACGCATCAAATCAGCTTCCTCCCGATCCAGCACACTATCCTTTACATCTTCTACCTGAATCAGTCTGTCCGCCTTATTCTGTTCTCCTATTTTATGAATCGCTGACTCTGTTTCTGATAACTGTTTCCTTTCCGGCTGTTCTACGACCGGTATCCTTCCATCTTGCAGCTCCCAATAGGCAAGTACCGCCTTTACAATGTATCTTGCCTTTTTTCTGCCGCATTGGTTCAAATAGGCACTTACCCGTCTATGATTTTCATCATCTTCATCAAATCTCAAATTAAAACGGTGTTCATCCTGTTTTGCCATAAGGATACCCCCTTTTACTGCATTTCTTTATCAAACAGATATTTTTTTCGGTACCCATGTACATTGACTTTTGAATCATTTACCACGTAATATTCTCCGTCATATCGTTTCCACACGGTTTCAATTATCTTTGATAAAAGAATTGAACCTCCACCTACAAAAATCGTCATTGCCGAACGCAAATCTATTCCGCACTCCCGAAACATTCCCAGTATTTCTTCCACATGTTCGGTAACGATTTCTACTACCCGTTTTCGAATCGCCTCGCCGTACATACAGCTTTCTTCTTTCAGAACAGAATCAATATCATTTTCTTTTAAGTCCAAGTCAAACTTTTCACGAATCCCTTTATTTACCCTCTGATACATGGAGATAACGCCTTTTCCTGTTGAATCTGTGTAATTCCACAAAATCATACCCTTCTCCAATAACATGTAATCTAAGGTATATCCGCCAATATCAATCATCAATACTTTTGGATATGTAGACAGTTTCAGTTCTTTCGCCAGATACAGATATGCAGCGTATGTCTGCATATGAACATATACATTAGAGAAAGTCAATCGGTATGACCTTCCCATATATGCACAATGAACCAACCGCCCCTCTCGATAAAAGTAGTCTCTGAACTTTTTGTACTGACTCCGATAATATAGCGGCGGAAGTCCTACTACCAGGTCCATACTAATCAGTTCCCCCGGAATAAATAGTCTGGACTGTCTCAGCTTTTCCAATTCTTTTGCAATTGCAAACAGTGTCAGTAGGTAATAACGGTCATCCAGCGTCTTATCCGGCAAATACACATTTCTTTCATGGCTTAACCGATAATATTTATCTTGAAACATTAACGCCTCTTCATTTTCCCCCGGCATGCTCTCCAATGCCGTAATCCCAGAATGAAACTCAAAATTTTCTGTTTTAATTGCTTTATTTCCTGTGTCAATCGGTATCATTAACATATTTTGTCTCTCCTTTCCGGTACAAATCTTTCAAAAATTATTGTGTAATTTATGCGCATTGATTACTTGTACCTAATATAAATTTTTCGCACTTTTCATGTCAACAGAATATCTATTCCACTTCAAAATTATTTTTGAAGTACTCAATAATCTGTCTGCTCTCGTCTTCATATCCCCACAAAATACTGCTGACAGCTTGAAAAGCCTGCTCTCGCCATCGGAAATACGTTGCCCGGTGTATTCGTGTGATTTTTGGAAAATGCGGCTCTAACAGGTCTAATATCTCATCTATGTTCTCTGCTTTTCGTGCTGACATATAACTGTAATATAAAACCCAGTAATAACGTTCTCCTTGCGGATGAAAATTTCTCATCAACTCTACCGCTTCATCTATCAGTTTCAGAAACTTATTAGATCGGTTGATTACTTCTATCCTCTGCTTCATATCATCTAAATCCTGATTGATATCCATACCAGCCTGATAGATACTATCCAAAAATTCATCAAGATCCGTTCCATACTCTTCCCGTATCCGGTGCTTTACTTGATTGACTTTAATCTGCATTCTCCAGTTTACGGCTCGATATATTTTAAATAGCCGGATTACATCATGGTAAACGTTATTTTCCTCCCCAGTAAAATCCCTATTTATTACTCCTGTTTTTCCCATATATCTGCCCCCAATTTCTTTGCAGTATCTTTACTTGTTTTCTGTTCTTCTCTTTCCTCATAATCTGCCAGTTTTCTATCACTTCTTTTTCCTACCACAAGGCAGCAATACAATAAAAAAAATAAAATGCCACCTATAACGCTTAACAACAACATATAATTCCTCCAAACTGTTTTCCATTCTCCTGTGTACATCCGTCTGAACGCTTCAGTGACTACTGTATTTAATTGTCAATGTACCAAACTTCAATAAATAAAAAGGCGGTACATGTGATGTTTCTGTAAATAAATATAAATTTAAGTGTAAAAAACCATAAAAAAAGAATTTCAATTATCAACTGATAATCAAAATCCTTTAACTTATCTTATAATACATAAATATTATTCTATTCTTTTTTCCCCATTTTCCAATATCGGTGCATAAAAGGCTGTCACTTTCAAGCCTTCCTCCTGATAATCAATTTGCACATAATAATCTCGAATCATATATGCTGTATATTGTCCCTGTAGGGAATACAGTTCCATGGTTTTAAAATCTATAAGAAATAAATCTCTTACCTTAGGGCTTTTGTCTTCCGGCACATACGTTTCTGTTACCCTTTCCAGCTTCTCCAGACAAGCTTGGCAGAATAATTTTCTCGCTACCTTTCCATCTAAAATACTATCTTCTCCATAGTTCACTTTTACATTAGAAATCCCACGATTACTCATAGGGCTGCTGTAAAAGAAATTGCCACCCTCTCCCGTTCCTGTAATTGTATTTACAGAACCGCTGGAATTAATCAGTTGTCCTGCATCATCCCTGTTCCGTGTACGGAGATTTTCCACATGCCAATGGTTAACACTGACAATTCCCAATTCATCAGAATTCCGATACATTCCCATAAGGCTGCGCTTATTATTTCCGCACAGATAACAGTCCACCGAATCTTTTACTTTTGAATGAGCAAATTCGATTTTTTTATATTCATAAGAAACCTCTTTCTGATTTTTTCTCTCTTCAATAAGATTATCTTTCTGACTGAAAAATTGAACCCCGTTCCACAAAAGAGATGCAAAAGATAAGAGCACCATTCCCCAAATTAGCTTTACATGTACCACATAATACCGTTTCATTTTCCTCTACCCTCCTAACACTCTCTATTTATGATTCTATCAGTCATTATTTATGTTTTATCATAAAACAAATTCAAAAAGAGGGTATGAAACGATGTGGAATCCAACCGCCAACTTGCAGTGCTACTCCAGAAAATTTCATTGATGGCGAAATAATCCATGCACAGTTATTCCTTCTACATACGTTTTATAAAAGGATCTCCAACAAGAGATTATTTTTCAATCTTTAACCAATGCCATGAATATCCTGCTCTCAATATTCTTGCCCTCTCACATGGCTCGTTTTTCCTACTTTTTCAAAGGTTTTTCTATTTCATTTGTAAAATATAAATTTTTAAAATTTTTTTTACCACATTCTTCATTTTGCAACCTATTCATTGCAATTATATCCTCTTTCTCCCATAGAATCAAGATAGCAATGCAACGTATTCATTGCAAATTTTTCTGTAATATGTATATAAGTAAGGGAGAAAATAAAATGGATCAAAAATTAAAACAGGACATATCAATCGGCACTAGAATCCGGGAACTTCGGATAGAACGCCATATGACTCAAGAACAGGTAGCAACAAAACTACAACTTCTGAATTTAGATATCACTCGCAGCGTATATTCACAAATAGAGAACGGTACATATAATATTCGAATTTCTATCTTAGCAGGCTTGGCACAAATCTTTCAAGTGGACTACAATTGCTTTTTTCGTGATGTTCACCTCTCCATTTCTTAGGTTTTTTAGAATTGAAAATATCTATTGCATTACTAATAGTGTAAATTACAAAAAAAGTACTGGACATCTCCAAGCCCAGTACTCTTTTGCATCATGCTCTTAATTCTCTTCTTTCTCTTCTTTCAACATTGCTATAACTTCTTCCAAACTCTTACCTGAGTTCTGAACTAATCTATAAAGTTCATCCTTTTGCTGTTCTTCAATCTTTATTTTCAAATCTTTTCTCTTCAGACGTAAATTTTTTAATGAACTCTCTGTAGCCTCAATCTCCTTGTCAACCAAAGCTAACTGTTCTTCCAAAGTAATTTTTTCCATTTTCTTTCTTCCTCTTGGCATAATTATATCCTCCTATATGATTATATTTTTTATTCTATCACTTTTCTTCTAATAATACCACAACTTCTTCATTACACTCTTTATCCCTCTAGCCCTTACTAGATTCATATAATTATGCTTCCTTAAAAACACTTTACAGCCTAAGTCGTTTTCGCCTCCCTTTTAATAATTTCAGAAAAATAAATTCTTTGCATTTCTAATGAACCATATTCCTCCCAATCAAAGTACTCTGCATCTTGATCTGTCAACCTCTCTCCGCTTGCAACAATCTTCAATCTGCGTATTATTTCTTTGACGGAAGGAAATAATACCTTGCTGTCATTTGTGTAAAACAAATACATATATCCTCTTGATGTAGTAAGATTTTGCGTACTGCCAATGATAATGACTTTAAATTCTGCATCATTTACTACGGAAATCTCTGCTGTTTTTAACTTTTGATTCCAGATAATATCTAAACATTTAAATACTGGCTCTCTTTTTAAACTGCTATATCCATTCTTTATCTTTACTGCAAGCTCTCTATACCCCATACTATTCTCCTTAAAAAGGCATTGACTATTCCATAAAATAATCAATGCCTTTCTGATCTTTACCTATTGTCCCTTTCTTTACCTATGCAATCATATCCAAAAATTCTACTTCTGAAAGAATTTTTATTCCCAATGACTGTGCCTTTGCTAGTTTACTTCCAGCCTTTTCACCGCAAATTAGATAATCTGTATTCTTACTGACTGAACTCCCCGGTTTTCCACCAAGTTCCCATATCTTTGTATTGATTCCATCACGAGTAAAGGTCATAAGTTTACCTGTAACAACAATCGTACAGCCTTGAAACGGATTATCAACCGTTACTAACTTGTTTTCTTCTGTTTCACTCTCCATAGGTCTAAAGCTCATTTCCATTTGCAAATCCCTCCACAAGCTCAAATTCTCTTCATTTGCAAACCACGTATGAATATTTCGGTTTAAAACATCTCCGAAATCTTCTATCTTTGAAAAATCAAAGTTTCCTGTAGCCGCTTTCTCAAAGCTGTCCAAATTTCCTTCAAAAATTTCACACAACACCCTGCTCTTTGTCGTACCTACCATTGGAATGTCCATTGCAGTCAAATAATGGATAAAATCTGTGTTTCTGCTCTCATTGATTGCTGTCCAAAGCCTCTCATAAGACTTTTCCCCATATCCATCCAAAGCAACAATTTCTTTTCGATACCTGTCTAAATGGTAAATGTCCTGGAATGAAGTAAGCCATCCACATTCCAAAAAACGCCGCAAATTTGATTCGGAAATCCCAGATATATCCATTGCCTTTTTCGCTACAAAGTGAACATACTTCTTTAATATCTGGCTATCGCATTCCGGATTGTCACAGTATATAGTCTCCAAAGTATTTCCTTTATTCGTTTTCCCTTTCCGTATTCTTGTATTACGGCCACAACAAGGGCATTGAAGCGGATAAGTGTCATAATAAAAACCCCTATCAAGGTTATCCTCTATATGTGGAATAATCATATTCCGCTTTGAAACCAGAATACGGCATCCAGGAACCAATTCCAAATTCTTAATGAAAGACAAGTTATGGAGTGATGCTCTTGAAACATCCGCACCGTCAATCTCTACAGAATCAAATACAGCAACCGGTGCTAAATCACCAGATCGTGAAGGTGTCCATTCTATTTCTTGTAGTGTTGTTTCATAAGTTTCATCCTCAAACTTGTAGGCAAGTCCATCCTTATAATGGTGTCCAGTTTTACCACATTTAAAAGAATAGCTAAGATTGTCATAAATAAGAACCAAACCATCTATGGGAATTCCCTTTTCACTTGCAACAGTTTTCAACTTCTCAATCTGCTCTTTAAGTTCTTTCTCACTGTGTTTTCCTGCTTCCATATATACATAAGGACAAGTATCAAATCCCAAGACTCCAAGTTGCATTAGCTTAAACTCCCTACTATCAACACCAGTTCCTTCATCCATCCCCTCTAACACATTAAAGGGAATAAAATGAACATGTCGTCCTTTACACACTTCTGGATTCAGATTACGGACAGAACCGGAAGCCAAATTGCGGGCATTTTTATAAGGTTCTCCATTTCCATCTCGGATTGTATCTTTTAACTGGCGAAAATCGTCCTTATAGATAAATGCCTCGCCAGTCGTAACAAGCCTTTCCCTATAACTGATAGAAAGCGGAACATTTTCAAATGCAGGGATATTGTGGGTAATATCCTCTCCAACATTTCCATCACCACGAGTAGATGCCTGTACCAGCCTACCCTCTTCATAGACAAGCTTAACAGTCAGTCCATCCAGTTTCAACATCAGTAAGGTATCCTGATTTTCCATAAAATCAGCCAACTCCCTAATCTGTTTTGTTTTTTCAAGCGAAAGCAACGCTCTTGTATGCCTTACTTTCGCTAATTCACTGACTGGATAATAACCGACACTCTGCGTTGGCGAATTAGAGAAGATAATTCCTGATTTTTTCTCCAGTTCTTCCAAACGGTCAAATAGACGGTCATATTCCTTATCAGTCATCTTTGGGGAATCCTTATTATAATATGCATCCCGCTGTTCATTCAATGTCTGAACTAATGTTTTAATTTCCTGCAACATGTTACCCACAGCTCCTTTCTACTACTTTGATTGTTTAAGCGAAACTATGTCCTACTTTCTGACACAACTTTTGTTAAAACAAAAAAAGACACTGATTATTCCATAAAAATAATCAATGCCTTTCTGTACTCAAAACACGATAGCAGACTTCATCTGCAAAAATCATGGTTCTAATCACTCTGCTTAGAACAAAAGTTTTATAATTCCTTCTGTATCTCGGAATTACAAATGTGTGTCATACTTATTTTATATGTAGAACCTATAACTGTCAATAGAATACTTTGATCATTAAATTTGCCCAATACTATCAAAATATTTTCTAACTATACTCATGTTTTAATCTTTTATATTCGCTTTTCGCACGTAAATAACTATAATAATTCCAAATATTTGCTGTAATTGGTATATCTTTCAAATATACAAATTTACTCATTATATGTATCTTATGAACAACACACCAACGATAAATATCTCTCATATATAATTTCTCACCTGCTTCTATCCGATTGCTTAAATACCAAAATTTAGAAATATCTTCATCTCTTTTAAATATGATGTAAAACTTTACATTATAATACTCCACAACTGCATACTGCATACACATCTCTCCTCTTCCTGTGTTTCCTGTATCAAATAATATCTTTTTTCACGCACAATCAACATTATACACATATATATCCACTAGTACATTTTTTGGCCAAAATATGCCCGATTCCACTTTTTTGATACAAGTCCTTTAATTCGCTGTCCAGTTCACTTTTGTCACCCAGAAGAATTGCACTCATACTGTTTCCGTAATAGTCTCCCAGATGTTCTGTCAGCTTTTTCTTCCATTCCGCCCTTAATACTGCCAGCTTTTCTCTCAGTAAAAAAATATGCTGATTTTGTACTTCCACGGTGTCTGCCCATACAAATGCATGGATTCCCTGTTTCTGGTAATAAAACTTCTGATTAAAATTCCCGGGATTTCTGGCGGCCTCAAAAGCTTCTGCCTGACCCGTTACTTTGATTTTGTTTCCGATTGAAATATGATTTGTTGTTTCGATATAAACAAGAATTTTAGATTCCTGAAAGATTCGTTTTTTCATAAGGACACGATTGTCCTTTAGATATAATATTGTATAATCCGGCTTTTCCTCTCTCCGGCAGACGGTGCCCGTAAGGACAACCCCGCTTTTGTATTCCAAATTTTTTTCAAAAGCGGCGGGCTTCTGATCTGGTGCATGAAAAAGCCCGCCGGTGATAACTGCCTGAATACAAAGAAAGAGGACAGCCGCAGCGCAAAGCGGCCGTTTTATCATTCTTCCTCCGTTTTCTCCACCCACTCCATATCCCGCTGGAGCGGTTGGGTTAAATCTACGGTATCCATGTAGGATACATTTTTCTCTCCATTAATCGTTATCTGTACTTTACTTGCCGTTGTCCCCTCCACAATGGAATTGACAATCGAATAAATGGTAAGTTCCGGTTTTACGTCTACACCGCCTGTCAGGAATTCATCGTCGAAATTCACATAACAGATCCCATCCTTAATTGTCACTCCTAACACACTCACATTTGGATTCAATGTAGGCTTTCCAGTGTTTTTCTTAGGCCCCTTCATCAACTTCTCAACGATCAGCTTTTCTTTGGACATATTACTGCTGTATCTTACATCCAGCTCCTGTTCGACCAGCCTGTCCCCTGCCTCGTTTGCAAAATACAAAGTCAGTGTCCCTGTCTGGTAAGAGCTCAGGGAAGAATCCGTATTCTGGACAAAATCATCTTCATTTAAGAAACCGGCAAGTGTCCCATCCCCGTTATGCAGGTCTTCTCCGTCAATTGTAAACCAAAGGGCACTGATCCCGTCTATCCTCACGATCGACTGCACAATCGCCGCACGCACCAGTTTTTCCTCCAGCGGCGGCATTTCCAGATATTTCCCGTTAAAGTCCAGATACAGGACCTGACCCTCCAGTTCGCTTTCCTGTACCTTGACATCTTTCGGGATGGGGGTTGTAATTTCTATATCTTCTGTCGGCTTCTTCAATTCCTTCAGCATGGCCCGTGCCGCCTTAAGCGGATCTTTCTCCGTATTCTCATAGGCTGCCTTGACAAGCCCTGTCCTGTCTGAATTGAGACAGTAAATGTACGGATCACCGGCTTTCACTTCTGTTTTTTTTGAACATGCAGATATGAACATACTAAGAAACAATATACAGATCACCATATAGGCGCCGCTTTTTCTTTTTCCCATCTTTCGCGCCCTCCTTAAGCTACATAGGTCAGAGGTATCCGTACAGTAAATGTCGTCCCCTCCCCCTCATTGCTGTAGATTTTGACAGAACCCCTGTGTATGATAACCGCGTTTCTTGCAATGGCCAGTCCCAGGCCAGTCCCGCCCATTTCCCTTGAATGAGACTTGTCCACCCGGTAAAAACGTTCGAAAATATGAACCTGGTCCTCTTCCGGTATCCCGATTCCGGAATCTGCTACTTTTACATAAAAATACTTATGGTCTGCGTTCAGCGAGACGTGGACCCATCCGCCCTCATGGTTGTACTTGATTGCATTCTCTACAAGATTGGAGAAGGCGAGCGTCAGCTTCACCTCGTCAATCTCAGCCGTTACCGGCCGGAAACTTTCCAGCACCACTTCCACATTCTTCGTCTCTGCGATCGGCTTCAGCCTCTTCAGAATCAGTTCCAGCAATTCATTGATATTTACTGATTTGATATGAAGGTCTTTTGCAGTCTTGTCCATCTTAACAAGAGATAAAAGGTCCGTTATGATATCATTTTCCCTGTCGATTTCTTTTGCAATATCCCCCATGAATTCCTGATAAAGCTCGATTGGTACATCTTCCTGTGCAAGCAGGGAATCTGCAAGTACTTTCATGGATGTCAGCGGTGTCTTCAACTCGTGTGAGACGTTGGATACAAACTCTTCTCTGGACTGGTCCAGCTGCTTCAGACGTCCCAGCATCTTATTAAATGCCTCTGAAAGCTGTTTCGTCTCCGTAAATGTATTAACATGCAGTACTTCATCGTCATACCCTTCTGACACATCTGCAATGGATTCTGTAATTCTGCGCAGGGGTCTGACAATCCGTCCTGCAATAAAGAGACTGATGCCCAGCATCAGTATAATTACAATCCCGATAATGGCGCTGCCCTTCGTCCTGAGAATTTCCAGGCTGTCCTCGATCGTATCTGTCGATACGCTGGCAAGTATGACTCCCGATATCCGCTCTGAGTCTCCCTCCATGACAGGGGAGGTCACTGCTATGTACCGGTTTTCCTTGTCGTAAAAATTAGTACTGTGCCCTTTCATACAGCGGATGACGTCCTCAGACACGATCGTCTTCCCTTCATCCAGCGAATACGTGTCTTTTACGACCTGCAGATCATTATCTACGATCATCACACGCCCATTATAAATATTCGTTAACTGCGTTAAACTTGCATTGATAACTTCGGAAGACGTATCCGCCAGATAATTATAGCTGTTCAGCTGATTGCTTAGAATTGTACATTGATTCTGTATCTCTGCGGTCCTTAATGATACGGCTCTCGATTCATAGGATTTAATGATCCCGTTGTACGCGGCGAAACACGGTACAATGGATACTACGAGCAGCAGCACGATGATACAGAACCGCAGACTTTTTAAGAATTTACTGTTAAACCTGAAATGAAAACTACCCCTGGAAATAATAACCAACTCCCCACTTTGTATGTACATATTTCGGCTCGCTCGGATTCAGCTCGATCTTCTCACGCAGCCTCCTGATGTGTACATCCACTGTTCTTGCATCTCCGGGATAATCATAGCCCCAGATCAGATTCAGCAGGTTCTCCCTGCTGTATACCTTATTCGGATTCATTGCCAGCAGCTCCAGTACATCGAATTCTTTCGCTGTCAGATTGATCTCCCGCTCCCCGATAAATACCCTGCGGCTTTCGCAGTCGATCCTCATGGTGCCCTTCACGATTACTGTACTGTTGGCCGGTTCTTCTCTCTTTGCAGTTCTTCTCATGATTGCCTTGATGCGGGCTTTTACCTCCAGAATGTTGAATGGCTTTGTAATATAGTCGTCTGCACCGTATTCCAGTCCCAGAATCTTATCCATATCCTCACTTTTTGCCGTCAGCATTACAACCGGCATATCTGAAAATTCCCTGATCTGCTGGCAGACCTGAAATCCGTCCAGCTTTGGAAGCATTACGTCAAGAAGTACCAGATCGTACTCACAGTTCTTCGCATACTCTAGCGCCTCTTCGCCGTCATAGGCACAATCTACTTCCATGCCGTCCTGCTCAAGGCTGAAACGAATCCCTTTTACAATTAATTTTTCGTCATCTACTACTAAGATTTTCTTCTTGCCCATACTCCTCTTTCCCTTAACTCTTACATTGAGCGTGTTTGATCTATCATATGTACTGCTGTTTCCTGATTATACACTGAATACTCAAACACATTCTAGCCTGTAACTGTAATTTTGTCTTTTATTTTATTAAACACGCCGTCTTTGATTCCCTCAACATTCATCAGGTCCTCAATGGCCTGAAACCCTCCGTTCATTTCCCGGTAAGAAATGATGCTGTCTGCCTTGGCATCACCTATACCGGGCAGGGTCTTTAAGTCCTCTTTTCCAGCCGTATTAATATTTATCTTTCCCTCATCTTTCTGATCCGATCCCGTTACTTCCGGCACTTCGCCGTCTACAATCCCTTTTTCCAGTTCTTCCAGCGTTGGTATATAAATGCGCTCCCCATCCGTTACTGCCCTTGCCTGATTTAGTGATTCAGATGCAGCGTCAGCTCTTGTGCCGCCTGCCCGTGCAATCGCCTCATATACCCTGGCTTTGCCGGATAATTCATATACTCCCGGAGTGTTCACTGCGCCGCAGACATAAACAAAAACTGTGTCTTCATCTTTCTGTTCCACTGTACCGCCGTTCACAGCCCCTTCTGTTTCTTTTCCCTTCGTCTCTGCCTGACCCTGCCCGGTCTGTTCTAACTCAAGCTCCGTCAGATCATCTGCCTTTTCCTTCGCACACCCCGCCGTCAGGACTGCTGCGGCAGTGAATATACACAGAAATGTACAGATTCGTTTTAATCTCTTGCCCTTCATCTTATCCTCCCGTCTGAACCAGACGTTTAGAAATCCCCCAATGCCGGACATTAATATTGTAACGAATTATAGATTAAATTACAATACATATTTTTACGTTTTTGTTACATCTTTATTACAGCCTGCCCCGTCATTCCCACTGGAATATGGCGATTCCGATCAGTGCCAGTGCAAGTCCCCCGATTTTTCTCCAGTCCAGAGGTGCCTTATCCACTCCGAAAATACCGAGCAGTTCAATGACATATGCCACAATTAACTGTGCGATCACGATCAGAAGCGCGGCCTTCGCCGGTCCGAGTGCAGACATACTTTTGATGACTGTCCAAGTGATCCCCGCGCCGATCACCCCGCCCAGAAGCATATATTTCGGCTCTACTTTTGCAATTGCCGTTATGCTGTCCCGCCCTGTGATAAACCAGGCCACCAGACAGACCGCAAATGCAGACAGCTGCACCCATGCGTTGCCGACCCACATGCCGGTTGTTTTTGTCACCTGTGTGTTAAATACACCCTGCACACTCATCAATGCTCCTGAGAGCAGGGCAATAAAAAAACCAATCATTTTCTCATACCTCCTGCAGTTTTTATTCTGCGTGTCATAAGTAGTATGTCCCAATGAATGGTTTTTATAAGTATTTTTATCTTGAAGTATTTATCTTGTAAGAGCGCGTTTTAGGCGTTCAATCATCTCATCAACATGTTTTTCTTCCATGATTAACGGAGGGAGGAAACGGATTACATTGCCCTGCGCCTGTATCACAAGCAGTCCCTCCGCGATTGTTTTTTGATTGATTTCAGCAACAGGTATATTGAATTCCAGCCCCTGCATCAGTCCTTTTCCTTTTCTTCTGACAACACAGTCCAGTTCATCAACAAGCTCATCCAGCCGCTTCTCCAGATATGGTGCCACCTGCCTTACATGCTCAACAATGTGGTCCCTCTCGAAGATTTCAATGACCTTTTTCACGGCTGTGCAGGCCAGAGGATTTCCTCCGTAGGTCGCCCCGTGGTCTCCCGGTCTTAAAGAATATTCTGCAACTTCGTTTGTCATTGCAAAAGCTCCTACCGGGATGCCGTTCCCGATCGCCTTTGCCATCGTAACAATATCCGGTTTTACACCGAATCCCTGATAGGTGAAATAATCACCGGTACGTCCCATCCCGCACTGAATCTCATCGCAGATCATTAAAATACCGTTTTCATCACACAGTTCCCGGATGCCGTTCATAAATTCCCAAGAAGCCAGATTGATGCCGCCTTCCCCCTGAAGAGCCTCCAGAATAATGGCACACGTCTTATCATTTATAAGTTCCTTTACACTGTCCAGATCATTAAACTTTGCAAAACGTACGCCCGGCACAACCGGCTCGAATGGTTCCCGGTATGAGTCGTGTCCTGTAACCGACACGGCGCCGAAGCTCCTTCCGTGAAATGAATTTTCCATCGCGATAAACTCATATCTTCCCGTCTGCTTTGTATATGCGTATCTTCTCGCCGCCTTCAGCGCGCCTTCATTTGCCTCACTTCCACTGTTCGTAAAGAACACTCTGTCCATTCCTGAAATCCGGTTCAGCTCTTTGGCCGCCTCTCCGCAGTTCTCATGATAGTAAAGATTGGAGATATGGTAGATCTTGTCAATCTGTTCCTTCAGGGTATCATTCAGCTCTTTGTGATTATATCCGAGCCCGGTCACTGCAAACCCGGCGGCAAAGTCCAGATATTCCCTGCCGTCTGTATCATATACATACATGCCGTCTCCGCGCTCCAGTGCAACCGGAAAACGATTGTACACATGGATCAGATTCTCTTCTGAGGCCTGAATCTTTTTATTCACCATGATAATACCTGCTTTCTTCTCCATTTAAAATTGCGGTGCCGATCCCTCTGTTTGTGAAGATTTCCAACAGCAGACAGTGCGGAATCCGCCCGTCCAGAATATGCACCCTGGAAACCCCGTTCTCGATGGCATCAATACAGTTCTGCAGCTTCGGCAGCATACCGCCTCCAATGTATCCGTCAGCCATCAGTTTCTGGGCTTCATCAACCCTTAGTTCAGAGATTAACGTCTTCGGATCCTCCGGGTCCTTATAAACACCCTCAATATCCGTCAGAAAAGCAAGCTTCTCCGCTTTCACGGCACGCGCGATCGCACAAGCCGCGTCATCTGCATTGATATTGTATGTATTAAATTCATCATCCATTCCTACAGGGCATACGATCGGGAGGAAATCCTTTTCCAGAAGATCATATAAAATGTCTGCATTGACTTTCTTTACCTCACCGACAAAACCAATGTCCTCTCCGCCTGAAAGCTTCTTATCCACCCTGAGAAGCCCGCCGTCCTTGCCACTGATACCAATGGCACGGACACCCAGTTCCTCCACGTGCTGCACCAGACTCTTATTTACCTTGCCCAGCACCATCTCTGCGACTTCCATCGTATCTGCATCCGTCACACGCAGCCCGTTAATAAACTGCGGCTCCATGCCTACCTTGCCTACCCATTTGCTGATCTCCTTGCCGCCGCCATGCACAATAATCGGCTTAAAGCCAACCAGCTTCAGCAAAGTCACATCTTCAATAACCTGCTTTTTCAAGTCCTCATCAACCATAGCACTTCCGCCATATTTCACAACGATAATCTTACGATTAAAACGCTGGATGTACGGAAGCGCTTCAATCAAAACCTGCGCCTTGTCGAGGTATTGCTGCATATTCTCGTTCATAAAACCCTCCTTGCGGACGTAATATTTCTCATGTTTACTACGTCCCAAATTAACTTTTGTGGTGTACCAAAACGTCAAAAGTGGTGTACCAAAATGACTTAACTACGGTAATCTGCATTGATGTCGATGTATCCGTGGGTTAAGTCACACCCCCATGCAGTTGCTGTTTCTGCACCTTCTTTGATATCGGCAATTGCTGTTACTTCGGACTGAGAGAGTATTTCTGTTGCTTTCTCTTCGCTGTAAGCGATTGCTGTTCCATTTTCTATGATCTGTATTTTTCCTGCTTTGCTTTCAAAGAACAAGTCCACTTTTTCTGGTTCAAACTGTGCACCTGAGTATCCCATTGCACACAAGATTCGCCCCCAGTTTGCATCATGTCCTGCGATCGCGGTTTTTGTGAGATTGGAACAAACAATTGATTTCGCGAGAGTTTTTGCCTGAGTCTTGTCTGATGCACCCACTACTTTCACTTCAAACAATGCTGTCGCACCTTCACCGTCACCTGCTATTTTTTTTGCAAGATATTCGTTTACTATGTGAAGGGCTCCCGCAAATTTTTCATAATCTTTTGTTCCGTATTTGATTTTTTCGTTCTTAGCAAGCCCATTTGCGAGCAGCAGAACTGTATCATTTGTGGATGTATCACCATCTACAGAAATCATATTATAAGTCTCGCTGACGTCTTCACTTAATGCACTCTGCAGTGCTTTCTTTGAAATAACCGCATCGGTAGTAATAAAGGAAAGCATCGTACACATATTTGGATGAATCATCCCAGAGCCCTTTGCCATCCCGCCGATTGTTACTGTTTTACCGCCCACTTCAATTGTTACAGCAATTTCTTTTTCTGCTGTATCTGTAGTCATAATCGCTTTCGCTGCCTGCGTTCCGCTTTCAATATCTTTATTTTTGTTAACAGCAAGTTTTGCTATACCATTTTTTAATTTATCAATTGGAAGCTGCATGCCGATCACACCTGTTGAGCCGATCAGGACACCTTCTGCCTCTATGCCAAGTTCTTTTGCTGCGGCTTTTGCAGTTTCTTCGCAATAGCCATAACCATCTTCTCCTGTACAGGCATTGGCAATACCCGAATTTACAACGATTGCCTGTGATTTAATACCGTTTTCCACTACATTTTTGTCCCACTTAACAGGTGCTGCTTTTACAACATTTGTCGTAAATGTTCCTGCTGTCTTGCACGGTTTCTTACTATATATAAGTGCCATATCCGTACGGTCTTTATACTTAATCCCTGCTGCCACCGATGCTGCCTCAAATCCTTTTGCTGCGGTTACTCCGCCTTTAATAATTTTCATACTTTCCATTCCTTTCTTTACCCATTCAATTCGTACGTATTCAATAGTTAAAATAAAAACTTTAAAAAATTATTCGCTTTGATTAAAAGCTGTAATATTTTCCGTATTCAAAACAAAATCATAATAATTCAAATCCAGCCGCTCTGTCCATCCTATCGTATTCCAGAATGCATTTCCCACATCATTTTTTGTAAATGCAATCAGAGAAACCTTGCTGATTTCTTCCTTTTTTAATGCCTCCATAGCCATGACAACCATGCCTTTGCCAATACCGCGTCTTCGATATTCCCGATCCACACACACATGATACATACAACCCCTTCTGCCATCATGTCCGCATAAAATGCTACCGACAATCTTCCCGTCCTCCTCCGCAACCACACTCGTTGCCGGATTTCTCTTAAGAAAGCGTCTCACTCCCTCTCTGGAATCATCAATACTGCGAATGCCAAAACCCTTGATTGTCATCCACAGGGCATATACACCGTCATAGTCTTCTATTGTCATTACACGAATCATATTTATCCTCTCAATTCCAATCGGGTACACCACAATTTTCATTCCGGTACACCACTTCATTCATTTAGGGACACCACTTAACTCAATTGGGGACGTAGTAAACCTTAAAAAGATTACGTCCCCAATTAAGGGAACATTGGTACTAGTTCCAGCCCTTCTGTTTCTTTAAAGCCAAACATTAGGTTCATGTTCTGCACTGCCTGACCTGCCGCGCCTTTTACGAGGTTGTCGATAGCCCCCATCATGATGATACGTCCGGTTCTTTCGTCTATTTTGAAGTTTATGTCTACGTAATTGCTGCCTTCGACCCATTTTGTCTCGGGGCAGATATCTTTGTCGAGTACCCGGATAAATTTTTCGTCGGCATAGTATTTATCGTATATGGCCTTTACTTCTTCGTAGGTGACGTCTTTTTTTAGTTTTGCATATTCTGTTGCGAGGATTCCTCTGTTCATTGGGACCAGATGGGGGGTAAAATTCACAAGGATTTTTTCTCCTGCGGCATATCCCAGCTGTTCTTCTATCTCAGGGGTATGCCGGTGTGTTGCCACGCCATATGCCTTTATGTTTTCATTTACTTCACAGTAGAGGTTAGGAAGCTTTGCGCCTCTTCCGGCCCCTGAGGTTCCGGATTTCGCGTCTATGATCAGTGTGCTCATATCGATCAGGCCTTCTTTTGCCAGCGGATATGCAGTTAAGATCGAGCAGGTCGTATAGCATCCCGGATTGGCGACCAGCCGCGCTTTTTTTACATCTTCTCTGTTGATTTCACACAAACCGTATACAGCTTCTTCTATAAATTCCGGACTCTTGTGTTCAATCCCATACCATTTTTCATATACAGACACATCTTTGATTCTGAAATCTGCACTCAAATCTATAATCTTAACTTTTGAAAGAATTTCTTCATTTACAAGTGACGCACACAGTCCCTGGGGAGTTGCCGTAAAAATCACGTCTACCTGGCCAGCCAGTTCCTCCATATTATCGTCCATGCACACTGCGTCTACAATTTGAAACATGTTCTGATACACCTGTGCATATTTCTTGTCTATGTAACTTCTGGATCCATACCAGACGATCTCCACTTCTTTATGTGCTGTCAGGATTCTGACAAGTTCGCCGCCTGCATATCCTGTGGAGCCGATAATCCCTGCTTTAATCATAAGTACTACTTCCTTTCCTTTTCTAACTTATTATCATATACCACTTTTTGCATGAAGTAAAGTGTTTCCGGACTTCCCCTTGTTGCTGTGCACGCCCTTAGGGTGTAAACGGTAACATGAAAGAAAGACGTGTACAGTCCCCCTCTTCTGCATAATAGTTGTAATCACTCTGCATAAACATAAATAACACTTGCATAATTATACATCTGTATTGTATATTATGCAAGTGTTATTCGAAAAATTTTAATTTTAGTCAAATATTCGTTAAAAATTTTATCTGCGGATCTGGCCGCTGCCAAAAATGATATATTTTGTCGTCGTCAGTGCCTCCAGCCCCATAGGACCCCTTGCGTGCAGTTTTTGGGTGCTGATCCCGATCTCTGCCCCGAAGCCGAACTCAAAACCGTCTGTAAAGCGTGTGGAGGCATTTACATAGACTGCCGCTGCATCAATCTCATCCTGAAATCGCAGTGCATTGGCATAGCTCTCTGTAATAATCGACTCGGAGTGCCCTGTGTTATAAATGTTGATGTGTTTAATCGCTGCATCCAGTGATTCCACAACCTTAATTGAGATTACAGCGTCCAGATATTCTGTTCCCCAGTCCTCCTCAGATGCAGGTACAATTTCCCCACTCAGTGCGCAGGCAGTCTCATCCCCGCGGATTTCCACTGAGTGCAGTTTCAGCCTGCTTACAATCATCGGGATCACCTGCGCGGCCGCATGTTCGTGAATCACCAGCGATTCGCAGGCGTTGCATACTCCCATTCTCTGCGTCTTCGCATTCTCGATAATATCCACTGCCATGTTTAAATCAGCACCTTCATCTACATAAATATGGCAGTTTCCGGTTCCGGTCTCGATTACCGGTACTGTGCTGTTCTGGACCACGCTGGCAATCAGGCCCGCTCCACCCCTTGGAATGAGTACATCGATGAATCCGTGCAGTTTCATCATTTCATTGACGGTCTCCCGGCTTGTGTCCTCAACAAGCAAAATCAGATCCTGGGTCAGTTTCGCCTTCCTGAGCCCCTCCTTTACCGCATGGACGATTGCCTTATTCGAATGGATCGCATCGCTCCCACCTCTTAATATCACGGCATTCCCGGTTTTAAAGCAAAGCCCGAATGCATCAGCCGTGACATTTGGCCTGGACTCATAAATAATTCCCACGACCCCGAGCGGCACTCTTCTTTTCCCGATCCGTAGTCCGTTCGGCCGGTTCTTCATGGAAAGGACTTCCCCAGTCGGATCATCCAGAGCCGCAATCTGCCGCAGCCCTTCCGCCATATCCTGTACGCGGATTTCCGTGAGCCTGAGCCGGTCTACAAGCGAAGCCTTCATCCCACGCGCTTCTGCCCCGCTGACATCCTTTTCATTTTCCTGCAGAATGGCTTCCATCTCCAGAAGCAGTTCTTCTGCAACAGATAACAGTCCCTTATTCTTTTCATTCGTACTCAGCTTCCCTGCCTCTCTGGATGCCGTCTTTGCCCTACTGCCCAATGTTTCCATATAACTGCCCATAACTGCCTCCTGTCATAATCATCGAAAACTCCGTGGTATCCTGTTTCATCGTTACTGCCTGCCCCTTTGCAGACTCCCTGTCAGAAGGAAATCCCGGCTTCACAAAACCTTCTTTTTGCATTTCATTCCGGTATGCTTCGTCCTTTGGCCCTTCTTTCTTCTGCTTTTTAGCCTGTCTGCGGTACGTTGCACGTTCCGGAGCAAGTTCATTTTCTAATTCCCTGCCATGCTCTCTGGATAAAAACAGCGTGCCGATCTTCTTTCCTGCCATGATGTCATTGATTGAATAAATATTAGCCCCGTTTGCAATCACCATATCTGCACCCGATGCCGTCGCAATCTTTGCAGCATCAATCTTGGTAGACATCCCGCCCGTGCCTGTGTCATTCGAAGCCCCTTTCGCCATCTGCTCCAGCTTGTCGTCGATCCCGACTACCGTATGGATAAACCTCGCATTCGGATTCTTCTTCGGATCATCCGTATACAGGCCTTCAATGTCAGACATGAGGATCAGCAGGTCCGCATCTACCAGTTTTGCCACATATGCCGCAAGTGTGTCATTATCCCCGAAATTACCATATGACAGTTCATCCACAGATATTGCATCATTTTCGTTCACGATAGGCACGACATTCATCCTGAAGAGCTCGTCAAAGGTCTGTCTTGCATTCTTCCTGCATTCCTCGTTCGTTATGGATTCCTTCGTCAGCAGTACCTGTGCTGTCAGCTGGCTGTATTCGTTAAAAAGCTTTTCGTAGATCATCATAAGCCGCCCCTGGCCGACCGCGGCGCATGCCTGCTTAGCCGCCTCTGTCTCCGGCCGGCCGGAAAGCCCCAGTACATTTCTTCCAATACCGACCGCACCGGAGGAAACTACAATGACTTCCCTTCCCTTGTTTCTTAAGTTAATCAGAATCCTCACGAACTTCTCCAGTTTATCCAGATTGATATTTCCTGTCTCGTCATAGGTAACTGTCGTAGTTCCTACTTTTATCACAATTCTTTTTTTATTCCCTAAAATCTCTTTTCTATCCATAATGTTTAACCTTCCTCTTTTTCATTTCACTTATACTGATAAACCGCTGTATGCAAAAAGAGAGCCGGATATGCAGTCCGCCTCTCTTCTAAAGCCTGCCTTTTAAGACCTCCCAGAAACTGTAGGGAGATTCCAAAAAGAAAAAGGATAGAAGAAGCATATAGTCATCCTCCTATCCTTTGTATATGATCCATACAAGCATTCAGCACAACGATATCCTCTTTACTGCCAATATTCATTTTTATACTATGCGCATACCCCAAGGGGACTCGGAACGCACGGCACAAAAACAACACTGTCGCAAAGTGGCAGAGTCTGATTAAACCGGTTCATGATGTCAAGGCTGTTACTTTTTGCTTTCATCACTACAACTCCAATCATTCGTGTGGTCTTCTTGTTTCAAATTCATTTTGTGACAGTTAACTGTCAGACTGTATGCAGATGCATATTCAGCGCATCCTTTTGCATCAGTTGTTTTTATTTTACCCGCATTTCATGATTTGTCAAGCGATTTCCTGCATTTTTTCAGTCATTCAAAACTAGACGTCAGTCTAAATGAACTCCGGTCTATCTGCGTATTTCCGCTGTTTAAGATATATACGGAAAAATCGTTTTTATTTAATACACCACAAATTTTCTTTTTATGAATTAGAAACCTGTTTTCTTTTCCCGGACTTTGCTTTTGGTTCCGGCAGTTCCATCAATGTCCGCTCTGTCAGTTCTTTTAAGAATGCAGTATCCTCGAGTTCTTCCACCAGATACATCCCCGGTCTGCCTCCATGCGGTGCCGCCGGAACTGCCTCCGGCATCATCTCATGTCCTGCCTGCGTCATTTTTACATAAAACTGATTCCCCTCCACTGTTCCAAAAAACTTCCCGTCACACCAGAGTCCATATTCACCAAACAGCTTCTTATAGCTGATATTTCCGGCTTCATGCAGCTGTTCTGCAACATATTCCACGAATTCTAATGTTGATGCCATACATATCCCCTTTCTAAAGCAGGTATTATCTTCTCGCAAAACTGATGCCTGTCCTATATTATTTAATCCCGATATAGACGTGTATCACCGCATTTTCTACATCTTTATTCTGATACTCTTCAAAATCGCATACGAACGTGCGGTCAAGGTCCATTGCCCAGAGGTTCTTCCAGAATTTTGCAATTTCTGCGTGCAGGTCCCCTGTTACAACGAACTTCGCATATTTTCCGGCCGGAATCATAAACAGGCTGGTTCCCTCTGGCAGTGCTCCGGATCCATCCACCTCGCAGGCAACGGTAATATCATAGTCGGACTTTTCGTCTCCTTCATATCCGGAATAAATGCCAAGTGACTTTCCATTGACCATCCCCGTAATGTGCGGATAGGCTTCCTGATAAAAACGCTGCCACAGCCCGCCGATCACCTGCGTCATATCCGGTGCAAAGTTATTCGTTCTGGCACGCAGCCCCGCTACCTTTTTCTCCTCTAATTCTACAATTTCGTATTCCATTTATTTAGCCTTACCTTTCTGTTTGATAGATTCAGGATAACATGGGAAACACGACAACTGCATGTCATCATTATTCTCCGGATTCATATTTTTTCTGCATACTACAAAGCAGTTTCTTCAATTCTTCTCTCAGCCCCACCGGCTCCAGCAGTTCTGCGTGATCCGCGAAACTTAAAATCCAGCCGAAAATGCTCTCTTTATCCATAAATCCAAACTGAAACAGCAGTCTTCCATCCTCCTGTACCTGAAAGCTCTCCGGCCCGTATTCTTCAATCAGCCTCCATTTAAAAGATGGCTCGAACAGTGCTTTCACAGAGACCAAAGCCGGAAAGACAGTTTCCTTTTCTATTTTGAACTCCGGAAGTTCCCTCGCTTCAAACTTCTCACCGGTACTTTTCACTTCCGGCATCCGGTTCAGTTTAAACATTCTGTAATCCCGTCTCTTCGGACAATACCCCCACACATACCAGGATGCCCATTGAAACACAAGAAGATAAGGCTCTATCTTTCGTTTTCCCTCCGTGCCGGATGCATAATATTCGAACTCGATCAGCTCTTTTCTCTCAATTGCCGCCTGAATCAGCTCTATCTTTGGCGCAAGCGAGCTCTTATACCAGGAGGACAGGTCGATCAGAATATGCTGGCTGGATGTAAGGATTTCTGAATGCTCCGGGGAAAGCTTGTCCATAAGCTGCTGGTAACGGCTGCTTCCGGCCACACTGTCCAGACTTCTCAGCCCGGCCAGAATTGCCTGCATGTCAGAGGATGTCAGAAGCGTTTTGTCGATACTGTAACCGTCCATGATGGAAATCCCGCCGCCGGCCCCCTGTGTCGTAACAAGTGGTATCCCCGCCCTGCAAAGTGCCTCGATGTCCCTGTTTATAGTTCTTCTGGATACTTCAAACTTCCCGGCAAGATAAGGCGCCGTCACCTTTTTCTGCTGGAGCAGGATGGATAGAATCCCGATCAAACGGTCAATCTTCATAGGTTATTCTTCTCCTTTATACCTCTTCAGGAACTTTTGAAAAGCCTCATCTTCTTTGATAAACTCCATATCTTTATCCTCCTGAAGTTCTGCCGCCAGATTCTTCAGAAACCTGCGGCCAAACTCCTGACGTCTTTCGCCCCCTTCTTTCTCGCTGATATGGCTGTACAGCAGGGAATCACAGGGCTTCCATTTCTTTTCCAACGCCGGGAACATTTTCTTCAGGACACGCATGACTTCTTCTTTGTCTTGTTTTTTTACTGCCAGTGTAAATTCCGCCGCACAGGCAGAATAGTCCCACATTTCAAATACGTTAACTGTCTGTACCATTTTCCCGGCAAAATATTCTGCATCCGAAATCCGCTCTTCCTCCAGCGCGATATCCATCAGCATAAACAGGCTGGAATAGATATCATTCGCCGCCGCAAGAATTTTATTCTCAGTAAGCCGGGCCGCCTCTGCATAATTTCCCTGCCGGAAATACAGCCTTGCCAGCAGCTGGTTTTTATCCGGGAAATTCCGTTCCGGCAAAAGTTCTAATTTTTCCCGCGCTTCCTCATACTCCCCGCGGTTCATCAGTTTTGAGGCAAGCATTGAGACCGCCTGCATGCGGGCAGCTTCATTTTTCCCACGAGCCGCGCGCTCATAGAGACCTTCAATTTCATCCAGATACCTCTGCCTTTCTCCCTCATCCCCGGCGCCGTCTGCAAACATCGTCAGGCCGCCCTCAAGAGTAGCTGCCATCGTGTAAAGCAGCATACCGCTGTTCGGGAATCTTCGTATTTTCTCCATTGCCGCCGTATATCCCGCAGAAAAACCTTCTTTCATGATGCAGTCGGATATCTGGCTGCACCATACACCGATTTCCTGATCTGTGAGATCCTCCTCAAAAGAAAGCAGCGTATTTAAATCCACCTCCAGAAGCCTTGCCAGCGCCGGCAGTATCATGATATCCGGGCAGGTCATCCCGCGCTCCCATTTATTGAATGCAGAGGCCGAAATCCCAAGCCTCCCGGCCGCCTGTTCCTGTGTGAGTCCCTGTTCCTTCCTTTTTTCCCTGATAATTTCATGTATCCTCATGATGATTCCTCCTGTTGTTTTTTACGTTTTTGTCGAAACATTCAGATCTATCCTGTCCCTGTCATCATCATATCAGACTGTTAAGCCTCAAAACAACGGAGGATCATTCATATTTATGCCGCAAATATTAACGTGCATTCAGGTATCTCTGTATTTATACGATCTTTACCCCGAGTAATTTCGCAATCTCGGCAGCCTGAAACATATTAATCTTCATCCCGGCCAGTTCCTTATAGCTGTCCGATACCATAATACTCTCTATTACACTGTCGGAAAAATCTATACCTCTTAAAATCGTCCTGAAAAAATCTACTTTCGTGAAATCCGATTTGATAAACTGTGATTTCTTCAGCTTCACTTCCGAAAAAAAAGCCTCCTGAAAGCTGCAAAGCTCTGCCCTGCTTGCCTCCCAGAGGCTGCCCCCGAAATTCGCCAGCGGCATCTGGCATTCCAGCAGCTTCACATGTTTCAGCACCGCATGGTCAAACATGCTGCCATTCCCTTTACATCCTGACACTTCGCAGTTTTTCCAGTAACTCCCCGTAAAACGGCAGTTGGAAAAATCACATTTATCAAAACAGGACTGGTAAAAACCTGCACCTGTAAAATCACAATCGACAAACCTGCAACGCTCAAATCTGACCGATACAAACTCCACTTTACTGGCATTGACCCCCGTCAGTACTTCTTCTGTAAATTCCCGGTTTTCAACAGGCATCTCATCCATACCGGCATATTGTATTTCTTCTGTCAGCATCCTCTACAATCCTTCTCTTTTTTGTTCTGCCGCATTCTCCTTCGCGGTCCTGTAATCTGCATTTCCATGTTCACTGGCACTCTGCTGTGGGTCCTTATGAAGTTCGGCATTCGCTTCCATCATACCGTCCCTGACTGCCTTTTTGACGACAAAATACAAAAGTACAAAAAGTCCTCCAACAATAACTACAACAAACGCAAACGCTAATATATGGTACAGCATTCCAAACATATACATCATTTATTCTCTCCTGTCCGGCATATTAATTACAAGCTTTTTTGTAAATCTGGTACATATCTTCCTCCTCCAGAACTTTTACACAGCCTATCGTCCTTCTGCCCCAGAAACTGCACTTGCGGGCCAGCTCTTTCATCTGCTCTTCTGTCGGTTCAATCCCAAGTTCTTTCATTGATACCGGCATGTGAATAAAACGGTAGAAATCCTCCATTGCCTCGATCCCCAGCAAAGCCGTCTGCATATCATCCCCGGCAGCTTTCACACCCATAACATTGACTGCGAATTGTGCAAAACGTTCCGGTCCTGCATCCACCACGTATCTTGCCCAGCTTCCCCATATAGCCGCCAGTCCGGCTCCGTGCGCCACATCGAACATTCCGCCCAGCTCATGCTCCAGCTGGTGGCTGGCCCAGTCGCCTCCATCCGTCCCGCAGCCGGTCAGTCCGTTGTGTGACAAACTTCCCGCCCACATCACTTCCGCCCTTGCGTCATAATTTTCCGGGTCGTTCAGCAGAATTTTGGCATTTTTCATCACCGTGCGAAGCAGATGCTCACTGATACCGTCCGTCAGTTCCATATTGTCTGCATGATTCAGATAGCGTTCCATTGTATGCATCATAATATCCACACAGCCGCTCATGGTCTGGTATTGTGGAAGCGTCATCGTCAGTTCCGGGTTCATGATGGCGAACTTCGGCCTGCAGTAATTACTGCTGTACCCCCTTTTTACCCAGCCGTCTTCATTGGTAATCACGGAGGAATCACTCATCTCCGATCCTGCTGCCGCAATCGTAAGGATGACACCTACTGGAAGGCAGGCCGATGCATTCCTCTTTTTCTCATAGAAATCCCATACATCGCCCTCATTCGTCACACCATACCCGATCGCTTTTGCAGAGTCAATCACACTGCCGCCGCCCACCGCGAGGATAAAGTCAACCCCTTCTCTTTTGCACAGTTCAATCCCTTCATATACAAGGGATAAATGCGGGTTCGGTACAACTTTGCCAAGTGAAACATATGCAATTCCCGCTTCATCCAGTGACTGGTAAATGCGGTCAAGCAGTCCGCTTCTTTTTACACTTCCGCCGCCATAGTGGACCAGCACTTTTTTACAACCATATTCCTGAACCAGAGCCCCCGTGTTTTCCTCTGTTCCTTTTCCAAATACGACCTTTGTCGGTGTATAATACTGAAATTGATTCATGATTCATCCCTCCTGACGTCTGTCCTGCGTTCCTGTCTTACTCGTTTACGATCTCAATCTGGCACACTTTCATCGCCTCCAGTGCCTGCTTATGCGTCTCTGGGGTAACTCCCGCACAGCAGGAAGCATCCACGATTACCGGGACATCCGGCAGATATGCCTTTATCAGCAGGGCATTGGAAATCACACAGATATCTGTACAGAGTCCGACCAACGTAACGCTTTCAACCGGTTCCCCGCTGATATCACACGCCCGCAGAACCTGCCCCAGCCTGGTACTGCCAAAAGACGGCTTGTCGATCGGCTCTTCTTTTATGAGTGCCGCAATCTGCGGATGTAACTGCCAGCCTTCTGTCCCCCTGACGCAGTGTACAACCGGAAGGTGCTTTCCTTCCTCACTGTCTAGATAATCTGCCTCATGGGTATCACGCGTAGCCAGAATCCTGCCGTCAAACGTACGGATCTTTTCTATCACTCCCGGCACGATCTGCTGTGCTTCCTTTGTCCCGAGCGCCCCATCTATAAAATCCTTCTGCATATCAACTACTACTAATATTTTCATCACTGCCACCTTCCAGTCATCGCATCTGGTAAACCTGTATCAACTCTTCCTGCGCAGCAACACGCTCCAGTCCTATTATACGAAAAACAATGTGTTCCTCCACACCGGGCCGGGCAGGTCTTGAAAAACAGCATACCGGCTGGCTGCCATTTTCTGATTCTCCCACCTTCGTTTTCCCTGCCAGAAAGACAGATACCGGCCCGTCCCCGCCTCTTTTGGCCGCAATAAAGACAGCAGCCGGTCCTTCGGAGCCTCCGATGACAGACAGGCCGCCCTCTTCTTTGCAGCCGCCCGGACCGGAATCTTCAAACCGGAGATTACTGTCGAATAAAATGTGTTCCTCTCCTGACAATGCCGGGACAACATAAGCCTTTCCTGCATAAAACGGACGGATTCCGGGAAGCTCTGCCAGCTCTATATCGTAAATAACCACTTCGTGCCGCGCCCCTGTCAACGGATGGACAAATGTCCCCCGGCCTTCCCCGCCCGGCTTCACTTCCATCTCCAGATCCAGAACCTCTGTCCGCCTAAGCTCCCTCGTTTGTATCCTGATCTCTGTCAGAACGTGTTTCGTCCAGTCTTCCTGCGTTTTCAGCGAAACACGCTGGCAGAAAAAACAGTTTTCATTTTCCAGATATTCAGGATAGGCTTCTTTTATCCTCAGGACCACACGTTTCTCCATCTCTCCTGTATATTCCGGGTCATATCCCGTACTGCTGTATGCTATCTCTTCCTTTTCACAGCAGCCATTCAGCCAGATACACGCAATGTCTACATTATGGTATGGGTTATTCTGGGTAATTTCAAGAATCCGGGCATCCGAAAGTTCTTCGGGCTTCTCTTCACATTCCGCATACCTGTCCCGGTACTCCTTCATAACGCGTTCATCCATCACGGTCAGAATGTCAAACACAATTCCCTCTTCAAAGCAGTAAACAACAGGAATAACCCGGTCAAGTCCACCGGCTCTGAATCTTGCATTTACAGGCTGGATGAAGCTGCATTCCTCTTCTCCCTGTTCCATCCATAACGAACAATCAAAAAATACCTGCATGTTTCCTCCCTCTTTGATGTCTGCCGCTTCTCTAAAAGAACTTTTTAATTTCTGGAAAGTACTCGAATTCCGCCTTTCCGATGATATCCGACTTCTTCACATACTTGTTCAGCCAGAACCGGGAATCCCATGAATTATTCCGGTTATCACCCATCATAAAATAAGAATCCGCCGGAACCTGAAACGGCCCGAAATCATGTTCAAACCGTATCTTAATATATGGTTCTTCCAGCTTCTTCCCATCGATATAGACCGTACCGTCTTTCCCTTCAATGGTTTCCCCGGGAAGTGCGAGAATCCGCTTCATATATTCTTTCCCCAGATCGTCCGGGCAGTTAAATGTAACAATATCCCCGCGTTCCGGATCATGGAATAAATATGCCTGCCGGTTTACGAGCACACGGCTTCCTGTCATAACCGTACTTTCCATAGAGCCGGAAGTGACCTGTGCATTTACGATCAGTGTCCTGTTTACAACGAAAACAAATGCCACGGCTATCGCTATCACCTTCAGATACTCCAGCAGTTCATGCAGAATCTCATCTCTTTTTATATCTTTCTTCATAAATCCCCTAACCTTCAATGTCCTTTATCAGTTTCTCCACACTTTCCCTGCTCGTTGCCCAGCTCGTGCAGATACGGACGGCACTGTGGGCTTCATCCACGCGCTCCTGATAACAGAAACTATAGTTTTTCCCTAATTCTGCAAGCTTTACATCCGGCAGGATCACGAATATCTGGTTTGTCGGATTCTCAACCAGAAACGGATAACCGGCTTTTTTGCAGGCATCGCGGATCTCCTCTGCCAGTTCATTCGCATGTCTGGAAATCTCGAAATAGAGTCCGTCTTCCAAAAGGGCCAGAAACTGTACCCCGAGAAGCCTTCCCTTGGCAAGCATCCCGCCTTTCTGCTTGATCATATAGCGGAAATCCTCTTTCAGCGCCGGATTCGAAATGACAACCGCTTCCCCGAACAGCGCGCCAACCTTTGTCCCCCCTATATAAAATACATCACACAGCTTCGCAATCTGTTCCAGATCCAGATCATTCTCTTTCGAAGTCAGGCCATATCCAAGCCTTGCGCCATCCATAAACAGATAAAGCCCGTTCTTCCTGCACACCTGTGAAAGAGCCTCCAGCTCTGCCATACTGTAGATGGTCCCGAGTTCTGTCGGGTTGGATATGTATACCATCTTCGGCTGGACCATATGTTCAAAACTGTCTTCCTCCACATGGCTTCTGTATGCATCTTCCACCTGTTTTGCCGTAATCTTCCCATCCACAGACGGAAGTGAGAGCACCTTATGTCCGGTAGATTCAACCGCACCTGTCTCATGGACATTGATATGCCCTGTATCAGCCGATAATACCCCCTGATGCGGGCGCAGCGCCGCGGAGATTACCGTCATATTAGCCTGTGTGCCGCCTACCAGGAACTGTACCATCAGGCTGTCATCCTTACAAAGCCTGCAAATCAGCTTCCTGGCCTGCCCGCAGTATTCATCCTCCCCATATCCGGCAGTCTGTTCCATATTCGTTTTGCTCAGTCTTTCCAGCACTTTCTCATGAGCGCCCTCGTTATAATCACAATTGAAATAAATCATCTGCGTTCTCCTCTCGGTAGTAATAACCTGATTATACTACTCACGCAGGAAGTTTTCCATAAGAAATTAACAGAACCGGGGAAGTCCCCGCTTATGTCTCTTTGACATAGAAGCGGGAGACTTCCCCGGTCCGGTTAAAACACGGAAAATGGCTGCGTAATCATTCCACGTGTCCTGTTCCCTATAGTTTTTTCTTATTGAAAGCTGCACATGCCGCGATGATGCATATGGCAATTCCCGCTGCCGCCACAATCATCGGTTTAATCAGGCTTCCACTTTCCAACTGGCCCTGCATCAGTGGCGTCCCTCCATTTGCCAGCTGTATCGGGTTGTAATCCTGTACGTCAGGCAGCATATTCAGAAGGATCTGGATGACGACCAAAGCCCCGGTAAAGAGCAGTGTTCCGTAAGATGACCGGACCAGAACCCCGCCCAGTACGGTTATCGCCGTAAGCAGGATGCCGAATACCCACAACGCCGTAATTGCCTCAGCAAGTCCGGGCGTATTCACGGTCTTCCTCCAGAAATACCATGTGTAGCCATAAGCCACACCAAAACATAACAGATATGCGCCCGTCCATAACAGTGCGGCAGCCGTAAACTTAGAAAGGATGACGGTCTTCCTTGAAAGTCCTTTTGTCAGAATGTGGATCAATGTTCCTCTGGAGTACTCTCCTGCCATGATTCCACTCAGCAGAATGACCAGAACAAAGGCACCGATCTGGGAAATATTTTTTAGAAACTGCATCCAGGAATCCAGTGCCGCAGGTTCTGTAATTGTAATCTCAATTCCCGCCGGCATGAACTGGCTAATGATCTCCGGCATAAATTTGGCCGCCAGCGGGCTTGAAATTCCAAACAGAAGGAATACCAGTCCGATTACCAGCAGTTTGTATGTTCTTGTATATTCGGTAAATTCTTTTGCTGTAAATGCTGCATATGCCCTCATTGTATCGCCTCCATAAATAATCCCTCCAATGATGGTTCCAGTATCTCCAGACGGGAAGGCAAAAGCCGGGTCTCGTTAAGTCCGCGGATGATTTCCGCCTCTGCCTGCTCTATATCTTTTGTATGAATGATGATCTGGCTCCCTTCACGCTTCGACTGCTTCAGTAGTTGTCTGAACAAAGGTTCCTCCATGAACCGGTCCATGCTTTCTTTCCTTGTAAATTCTATAAGCAGGCTGTTTTTCCTGTGTCTTTCTTTAATTTCACCGAGAGTCCCTTCCATAACCGTCTTCCCGTCATTCAATACAGCCACCCTGTCGCAGATCCTCTCTACATCTGAAAGTACATGTGTTGAAAAGATCACCGTTGTCTTTTCCCTGACTTGTTCCATAATATCCAGCACTTCGCGGCGCCCGACAGGATCAAGTGCCGAAGTAGGTTCATCACAGATCAAAAGCTTTGGCTCGTTAAACAGCGCCTGTGCAATTCCGAGACGCTGTTTCATCCCTCTGGAGAAACCGCCAATTCTCTTTTTTACACCTTTTAGTCCCGTGAGTTCTAAAAGTTCCTCACTCTTCCTCATAATCTGTTTGTCTGTCATTCCTGTGATGCGGCCGCAGAGTCTTAAATACTCTTTTGGTGTCATGTAACTGTAGAACTCCGGCACATCCGGCAGATAACCGACAAACCTGTTTGTACTGGTCTGGCCGTATTCCACTTTTTCACCCAGCACACGGACCTCCCCGGCATCTGCCTTCAGAAGTCCCAGTACGATTTTCATAGTAGTCGTTTTTCCTGCACCGTTTTTTCCGAGAAATCCAAAAACGGAATGCTCCGGTACCACTATGTTTAACCCGTCCAGAACCTGATGGACACCAAACTTTTTTCTCAGGCCTTCTATTTCAAGTATGTTCATTCCTCTTCCCCTCTTCCGATTACAAAATAAATGATGGGTCCGATCATCTGTCCGAATACGATCACAAGAATCCATATGATTCTGTTTCCGAAACGGTAATGCGGATGGCGAAGTGCATGGACAAGCGCCGTCAGCATTAAAACTAATTGTATGATAATCACCGGTAAAAGGACCGGTAAATATTCCATAAGTGTACTCATAATTTCTACCTCCTGATTTTCCTTCTGAAGCCTGTTAGATGAATCATGTATACGGCTGATTTATCAAACACGCCCTAATTCGTTCTGCCGCAATATTCCTCAAGACGCTTTACAAGATGCCGGTATCTGGCATTGTCTTTTAAACATGCAAATACCGGGTTTTCCGCAACGGTCCCAAGAACACTCTGCCTCACGACTGCCTCACTGCGGGGCGGCTCTTTTCCAAGAGTCAGGTTCGACAGCCAGTTGTCAATCTTGTCAAAATATTCATCCCCATGCAGCTCGAGTGCATGTTCCTGATTTAGAAAAACATTTACATACCTCTCTAGTATATCCACCGCATCTTCCGGCCTTTTTACAATGCAGTAATGCTGTGCAAATGACAGATATACCTGCGCCATGACATTGAAATGCAGTTTGTCAATCTGGTAGATTTCCATAACCTTAAGAGTTCGCCGGATCACTTCATCTGCCTTCGCAGGTGATTCTGTTTCCCAGGAAACCAGCAGTGCCGAATCTCCCACAAACATCAGAAGATGCTGGTACATGCTGACCTGAAGCGCCTCCCTTGCCTTCTCCATGTCACCTTTCATCTGGAAAGCCTGAGCCTGCATCTCCGCATCCTGCATAATCGCATGAACCTCACCTCCCAGCAGGTCCAGAACCTCCTGCGGATTTTCCATCATAAGGTAACACCCTCCTTTTGTGATGACTGCCTCTTTTACAAGCTGGACTTCGCCGCAGTCTTCGATGACACAGTCCAAAAGTGTGATGGCTTCCTCCAGAATCTCCTTTGGGGCCGGCGCCAGTGGAACGTGGTTGACGTATAGTACCGCCATCTGTAGAAGCAATTGGAAACAGGAATGATATTTTTTGACATATTCATCGCATTCCGCCTTTACCACTTCAAATGGTTCACTGCTGAACCTTTTCGCAAGCCTGTGATATAGCTTTTCAATATCCTGCTTTATCATCTGCGGCTCGTAGCCGAGAAGTTCATCTACGCTCATATTGAAATAAGCAGCCATTACCGGAAGCAGCGTAATATCCGGATAGCTCTGCCCTTTCTCCCACTTGTTGACCGCCGGTGCAGAGACACCGAGATACCTTGCAAGCTCCTCCTGCGTCAGCCCTCTTTCCTTTCTCTGTTTCCGGATAATTTCGTGTATTTTCATAATCATGCCTCCCAAAACGGTTTAAAATTATGCCGCTTTTCTTTTTGTATTTTCTTCCTTTCTGGTTACAGAATAGCAGACACCGGGATAACCCACAATGGATTAATCGTTAAATTCCATTAACAAAATTAACCAATGGTTAATCCCCAGATTATGATGCCGCCAAAAAGGTCTTATAATTTCTATCAAACCCGCGTAAGTTTTATTTTTCTGAGGTGTTTACTTAATATGAAAGGAGCTAATCTCCTCACCACCTTTAGCTTTTTTCCATCACTAAAGAGAGCTCAGAATCATCCGATTCCGGGCTTGTTTTATTTCACTACATTTTAAGCAGAGGTGTTTTTTATGAAGAAGAGAGGCTGCATAATCATACTCATTGGGATTTTCCTTATTATCATTACGAAGCTCACACCGGATTACATCATTGTAACCGACCGGAGTACATTATCCGACACAGGAAAAGACGTAGAACTGAATGTGGTTGAATATAAAATCTGGCTGACAGAGGACGCTGCCCGGAAAATCGCAGTGGAGCATGCGAGAATCAATGGCGTACCCGACTCACTTGTAATCAATATGTACCATTCCCGTATGTGCCTGAAAAATGGCCATAAATATAAAACAATTAAAGTGCATTATACCGATTCCGACTCCCGGCATAAGCAGTTATAATAAAAGAAGGAGCATTATAAAATGACCAGATCCGGTCATTTTATAACACTCCGCCCACATGTATGTGGTGTCTATTCATCAAAATTTATCTCAATTTCATATACCGAAATCCCCTTTAAATATTCCTCCAGTCCCTCATTACCTGAATGAACACGATTCTGAACCGTGATATCTTCCTTATCTTCGGGCAATGGATATACTTTTTGCTGAGTCCTGCCACATGATCTCTTTCTATATTTACAACGTGATTTACGGTATCTGGCCCGCAGTATATTATATTATGCATAAACATTGCATAATATCTCTTGGTTTTTGCATATTTATTTGTATTTTATGTATATAATGAATTTTTTCACATTTTCTATTGCATAAATATAAAAAGTGGTGTATAGTATGTGTTAGCTCAACGGGGCATACACAAGGCAGCAATCACTGCCGGACCAAATATATAATTAAAAATGAAATACATTTAGGAGGCAAATGAAATGAGTAAAGAGAAAGTTGTATTGGCGTATTCAGGCGGACTTGACACGACCGCAATTATCCCCTGGTTAAAGGAAAATTTCGACTATGAAGTAATCTGCTGCTGCATCGACTGCGGACAGGGAGAAGAACTGGACGGTCTGGAAGAAAGAGCAAAATTATCAGGCGCTTCCAAGTTATACATAGAGAATATTATCGACGAATTCTGTGACGAATACATCGTGCCATGTGTAAAGGCAGGCGCTGTTTATGAGAACAAGTATTTACTCGGAACTTCTATGGCTCGTCCTGTCATCGCAAAAAGGCTTGTTGAGATCGCCCGTAAAGAAGGCGCTACTGCAATCTGCCACGGTGCAACAGGAAAAGGAAATGACCAGATTCGTTTTGAACTCGGAATCAAGGCTCTCGCACCGGACATTAAGATCATCGCACCTTGGAGAATGACAGATGTTTGGACCATGCAGTCACGTGAAGACGAGATCGAGTACTGCCACCAGCATGGAATCGACCTCCCGTTTGATGCAAAGCACAGCTACAGCCGTGACCGTAACCTGTGGCACATCAGCCATGAAGGACTGGAACTGGAAGATCCGGCAAATGAGCCGAACTATGATGATTTATTGGTATTAGGTGTATCTCCTGAAAAAGCACCGGATGAAGGCGAATATGTAACAATGACATTCGAGGCTGGTGTACCGAAGAGCCTGAATGGAAAAGAAATGAAAGTTTCCGAAATCATCACTGAATTAAACGCTCTCGGCGGAAAGCACGGAATCGGCATCGTCGATATCGTTGAGAACCGTGTTGTAGGCATGAAATCACGTGGTGTCTATGAGACTCCCGGCGGAACCATCCTGATGGAAGCACACGACCAGTTAGAAGAGCTTGTTCTGGACCGTGCTACCTATGAAGTAAAGAAAGATATGGGCAACAAGTTTGCACAGATCGTATATGAAGGAAAATGGTTCACACCACTTCGCGAAGCAATTCAGGCATTTGTAGATGTGACACAGCAGTATGTAACAGGTGAAGTTAAATTCAAACTTTATAAAGGTAATATCATCAAAGCCGGAACTACTTCCCCATATTCACTGTACAGCGAATCTCTGGCAAGCTTTACAACCGGTGAACTTTACGATCACCATGATGCAGAAGGATTTATCAACCTGTTCGGACTGCCGTTAAAAGTACGCGCAATGAAAATGGCGGAGCTGAACAAAAAATAAGCTGGATATTGTAAAGAAACTTTTAATATGAATGAATGTAGGACGCTTGCCGTAGCAAGCGTCCTATTTATCTTCGAATATGAAACTATTCTCTATCGTTCGTCAGTTTCAGCTTGTCCAGGATGAAGAACATCAGTCCCATCAGCATTCCGACTACACATGCGAGTACCATTCCAGAAAGCTGGATGCTTCCGAACTGTACGGATATGCCGGAAAGCCCAGTCACAAAAATAATGGAGGTCATTGCCATGTTTCTGGATTTCCCGTAATCTACCTGTGCCTCTACAAGGATGCGGATACCGGATGCACCGATCATTCCGTACAGGAGGAAGGAAATACCACCGATAACCGGCCCCGGGATCGTACTGATCAGGGTCGTCATTTTCCCGATAAATGAGCATATTATAGACAGTACTGCCGCCCCGCCGATGACATAGACACTGTAAACTTTCGTCACGGCCATGACACCAATATTTTCACCGTATGTGGTTGTCGGGACCGAACCGATGAATCCGGAGATCATTGTTGAAAAATTATCTGCAAACAAAGAGCGGTGCAGACCCGGGTCTTTCAGCAGGTCCCTTCCCACTACCTTGCTTGTAACAATCTGGTGCCCGATATGTTCAGATGCAATGACCAGAAGTACGGGCAGTATAATAACGATAGCCTCCCATTTGAACTTCGGTGTCGCGAAGTTTGGCAGTGAAAACCATGCCGCTGACCCGACCGCTGCAAAATCCACGATCCCGCAAAGCAGTGCCGCCACATATCCTGCAATAATAGCAATCAGTATCGGTATGACCGATAAAAACTTGCGGAATACAACAGAACCGATCACGGCCGTCAGAAGGGTCACCAGAAATACGATGACATTCTTAGAATCAATCACCTCATCCTTCAGACCTGCATTAGAAGCAGCCGTTCCGGCAAGTTCCAGTCCGATCAATGCGACAACAGGCCCCATCGCTGCTGGGGGAAGCACAATATCAATCCAGTCTGAGCCAAATTTGTAGATAATCAGAGCCAGGATGCACCCGAAGAATCCAACCACTACGAAACCGCCCAGTGCATAATTATAGCCCCATTTGCTGATAACGATCCCCGCCGGTGCAAGGAATGCAAAACTGGAGCCAAGATATGCCGGTGCTTTTCCCTTTGTAATCAGAATAAATAACATTGTTCCGATACCATTCATAAATAATACAATCGCCGGGTTAATTCCGAATACAAACGGAACCAGAACCGATGCCCCGAACATCGCAAACATATGCTGGATGCTCAAGGGCACCAGCATTTTGAACGGTACTTTTTCTTCCACCTGAATAATTTTTCGACTTTCCATATAGCCCTCCATTTCTCTCTTGTTCACTTTATCTTTACTATTGTATCATAAAGAGCCAAGATAGAAAATTTATTTTTATATGGAAATGTTACAATTATTTCATAGCCTCTCTAATCACCCGCAGGGCATTTAGAGACATGACCTTGTCAAGCTGCCTCGGTGTGATTCCTCTTTTTCTCATAGCTTCCCAGACAAGTTCCATCTCTGAGACATGACTGATCCAGCCTTCATGCGGCTCATTGTCAAATCCGTCGAAATCTGTTCCAACTGCAGCCACATCTTCCCCGCCGGTTTTGATCATATGTACTGCATGGCGGGCAATATCATCCACAACTGCCACACCGTTTTCGCACAGGAATGCCGGATAAAAATTCAGACCCGCCACACCGCCTTTTTCTCCCAGAGCCTTCAGCATCTCATCCGTCAGGTTTCTCGGATGTGGACAGAGTGCACGTGCATTAGAATGGGAAGCGCAGACTGGCACACAGCTCGCTTTAATGCAGTCCCAGAATCCGCCGTCGGAAAGATGTGATACGTCCACAATCATCCCCAGCTCATTCATCCGTTCAACCGCTTGAAATCCAAACTCCGTCAGCCCGCTTTCCATAATATCACCTGTTCTGCTGTTTGGAAATCCAAGGCAGTTCGGGTAATTCCATGTAAGTGTTATCAGCCTGATCCCTGCATCATACAATTCTTCAAGCCTTTCCAGCCTTCCGTTTAGGATACCGCCCTCCTCCGCCGTCTTTACAGCAGAAATCATTCCCTGCTCCTGGTTCTTCCTGATTTCCCCATAAGAATGTGCTGTCCTGATTCTGTCATTTTGTTCGCCGTCGATTCGCCCTGCCATCTCAAGAACCGCCTGATAAGCCCTGTCCCATGCCTTAGGACTTATCTGGGCAGGCATATGTCTTCCTGTACTGCCGTCTGTCAGGCCGGCGTCTTCATAGGATACTGCATGCACGAAACATGCGAAAAACTGGACAAGCGTTCCCGCCTTCTGCATTCCCCCCAGATCAATACTCAGATCGTTGTCCGCCAGATTATGGCTCCCGCCAGCCGTCATAAGCCTGCTGATTGTATCACAGTGCAGGTCAATTAAATTCATCATTTCATAACCATCCTTTCGAAAAAATCCCCTGCACGGCAAGGTATATTTTCCCAGTTTTTTACATACGCTATACACACATAATAGTGTATTGTTCTTTTACTGTCAAACTATCTTATGCCAAAAAAGGAGTGCTTATGAAACCGAAAATCGGAATTGTTGTCTGTGGGCTTATGAACGACAGGCAGTTTGTTACCAATACTTATATCCAGTCCATCCGTTACTCCGGGGGGCTTCCTTTTATCCTGCCCCTCATCCGTTCTGATTCTGCCATACGGGAGTATATCTCCTTCTGTGACGGATTCCTGTTCTGCGGGGGTGATGACATTACACCGCTTTTATTTGGTGAGGAACCAAAAAACGGAATCGGTAAAACGAATATTACGCTGGATCTGTTTCAAATCCGCCTGATGAAGTCAGTCCTCACCACCAAAAAACCAGTTTTTTCCATATGCCGCGGTATGCAGGTATACAATGTAGCCTGCGGCGGTACGATTTATCAGGACATGTCGCTGCAGCCCGGAAAGCCAATGAACCATATGCAGCAGTCTTATTCCCGGTCAGAAGTCAGTCACAGGATCAATATCGAAAAAGGTTCCCAGCTCCAGAGATATATTGGTTCCAGACTGGATGTGAACAGTTTTCACCACCAGAGCGTAGGCATGCTTGGAAAGGATCTCATCGCCTGTGCGCGTGCCGCCGACCAGACGATTGAAGCCATTGAAATGAAAGACCATCCCTTCGCGATCGGAGTGCAGTGGCATCCGGAATGCATGTACCGCAGTTCCCCCGAAATGAGGGAGCTTTTTTCCGAATTTGTCTTACACGCGCGGCTGCGTCCTGCTAAAACCGCCGAGGCTTAATCACATTTAATAACAAATTTTTCATTCGAATAATTCTTATATTTTGCATGGATACGGGCATAATAAACCTCGTAATTATTATTTCTTTAAGGAGGTCCAATTATGTCTGAAATATCAATACTTGATTTACAGAACTTACGTCATCTCATTGGCGGCTATGACACAACACATTGCAAAATGACCGATTATGCATCCCAGGCCGAAGATCCTGAAGTAAAGAAACTTTTCCAGGATGCAGCTGATTCTGCTATGAAAAACAAACAGGAACTGATGAAATTCTTATAAGGGGTGACGCATATGAATGAAAAAACAATGGTATCCGACGCATTAGTCGGAGTAAACGGCGAACTGAAAATGTTCGGGGATATGATCCCGCAGACTGAAAACAAAGAATTAAAGCAATGCCTGAAGCAGATCCGCAACGAATGTGAAATGTCTCAGGAAAAACTCTATCATGTGGCCAGAGAAAAAAGCTATTATGTTCCTGCTGCCAAAGCAACTTCTGAGGAAGTAGAGCATGTAAAAAATATCCTGACCCAGCCGAAAACTTTCTAAAGAAATCATATTTACGCAATGAAACCAACTCTCTGATGTAAACGAAAAAAGGAGTCCGAAATGATCCATTCCGGATTCCTTTTTTCGTTTTAATAAAAGCTTCCTACTTATTCCAAAGCTCTTCCGCCTTTTCCTTCCAGTTTTCAGCATATTCCAGACATTTCCCGCAGAGATGCTCTACGGATTCCGGAGACTGCATATCCGTCGATTTGGCCCCCGTTTTCCTCACCATTTCCATCAGCTTTTCCGGATTCTCGAGCATGGGGCACGGCCTTAAATGGTTTTCGTTAAACGGCTGTCCTTCTCTGTATGCCATAAACAACGGCTGTTTAAGCGCCTCGAGAAGACTGACATTACGGATATTTGCACCCGAATAGTGAATGAACACACACGGTTCCACATCGCCGTTGGGATTAATATGACAGTAATTACGTCCGCCCGCAATACATCCGCCTACATATTCGCCATCGTTTTGAAAATCAAAGGCAAAGATTGGTTTGCCTCCTTCCATTGCACGGATTTCACGGATCCTGTGATAAATGTACTCCCTCTGCTCCTTTGTCGGGAGAAGTTCAACTGCGGCGTCATTACCGACCGGCATGTAATGGAAGTACCATGCATAACGGCATCCCTTTTCAATAATCATATCCAGAAATTCATCGGACGTAACGGTATCGATATTTGCACTGGTGTAGCAGATAGATGTTCCGAATATCTGCCCGTGCGCTTTCAGTATATCCATCGCTTTCATAACCTGATTGAAAACGCCCGGCCCCCTTCTTCCGTCATTAACTTCCTCATATCCTTCCAGACTGATTGACAATGAGAGATTTCCTGCCTCTTCCATCTCTTCACAGAATGCGTCATCTACCAGAGTTCCATTTGTAAACGCATGGAACGCACAGTCATCATGCTTTCTGCACAGCCTGATGATGTCCGCCTTTCTGACAAGTGGTTCACCGCCTGTGTACATATAGAAATAGATCCCAAGCTCTTTCCCCTGTGTTATGATACTGTCGAGCTCTTCATAAGTCAGGGATAATGTATGTCCGTACTCTGCCGCCCAGCAGCCGGTGCACTTTAAGTTGCATGCACTTGTCGGGTCCAAAAGAATCAGCCAGGGAATATTGCACTGGTATTTCTCACGGCTTTCGTGCATGATCTTAGTGCCGCTGAGCATTGCCTCGAATCCCAGATTCATCGCGGTTTTCTTAATCACGTTCGGGCTCACCTCGTCCAGTATCCTGTTTACATAGGTCATCCATTTCCCATCCTCATCCCGGATCATCTGCCTTGCCGCCTCGTAGCTTTCCGGCTGGAACCGGTCCTTCGCAAAATTCTCGGTCAAATCTACCATTTTCAGGAAACTCTTTTCCCTGTCTTTGCTGATGTGCTTCATAGAAGTATCAATCAATTTTCCGAAAGCGGCCCTCTCAGCCTGATGTCTTAATTTTCCCATATCTCATATCCTCCTTCACCTTACAGTACATGAAACTTTTCTTTAGTTTATTCCCCGGATTAAAAGTTCAATGCCCCCGATCAGCAGTATACCCCCTCCCAGAATCACGATTTTATTCTTAAACTGGCATCCCAGCCAGTACCCCGCATATAACCCGGCAACTACACTGACAGCCGTAACCATGCCTACGGTTATTATTGTAATTAAAAAATCTGTCTGGAAAAATCCAAACCCGATTCCTGCGAGAAAGGCATCAATACTTGTAATGCATGCCCATATGGCAATCTGTTTCAGTTCTACATGCTCCTCCATCTTCTCTATGACTACCTTCTGTCTTCCGGCCTTGCATATCATATAAAGGCCCAGACCCAGAAAAATAATAACCGAGAGATACCGCCAGTGAACAGCCGCCCTGCCAGCCGGAGCCTTTATCATTGGAATATTCGTGATCATATTTCCAAGCAGAAGGCTTGCCATCTGCCATACCGTAAAGACACCGCCAATTTTAATGAGAGAAGACTTCCGTATTTCCGGCAGCATAGCACCTTTATACAATGCATACGCAAACACATCCAGAGATAACCCGACCGAAATCATAAGGATTTCAAATAATACCAATTTCCTCCTCTCCTTCCCTATCTATCTGCCTGTTATTATTGTAACATTCCATCCTCCGTGCCATAATATTCAATCTCTCCCCCCTGTATCCGAAACCCAACAATTACCCCGATCTGTTCCCACCCGGCTACAAAATCCCGTTTTTGTAGCCGGGTGGGTTTTCACGGGTTTAGTATTTATGATATAATGCTCGCACTTAGCGTGGTTTTTTCACGCTTAGTAAGACATATACCTAAATACTTAACGAGGTATTTCACGAGTTTAGTATTTATGGTACAATACTCGTAAAAGGGGATGATTTTTATGGAAGATAAAAGGGAACTGACTAAGGATTTGCTTACGATGTCTTTCAAAGAGCTTGTCATGCAGATGCCATTTGAGAAGATAACGATTAAGATGATCACGGATGGCGCCGGTGTCATCCGCCCGACTTTTTATAAACATTTTCAGGATAAGTATGAAGTGATTGAATGGATCCTGAAGAAGGATATTGCAGATAAGATTCAGGTACTGACAGATAATAATATGGAGGAAGATATCTTCCGCCTCCTGTGCAGCTGTCTGGAAAAAGACCGGGAATTCTACAAGAGGCTGTATCTGATAGAAGGGCCAAATTCCTTTGAAGCTTTACTGAGCCGCTACATTTTTGATATGTTTCTATCGCTGCTAAATAAATACCCGCTTAAGTCCCCTGACAAGGTTGCAATCCTGTCAAAGGACTCGATGGCGAGATTCTATACGTTCGGTCTGGCCGATTCGCTGAAATACTGGATTACCCATGATATTCCCTATTCTTCGGATCAGCTTTACGAGGCATATTCTTATATCATCCGCAATTCCATCCTGGATCTGATAGAATTTCCGGGCAGCAGAATCTGATGCGGGATAACTTTAAAACTGCAGGCCATGTCTCACTCTATAGGTGAATTCATGGGCACAGTTTTTGAATCTGCCCCTGTACGCCCTTCCCATAATATTTTTTTCCAAAGTATCAAGAAAAACACTCATGTGGATTTCTGCACGTTTGTCCGTGTCCTCCATAAAGTATTCCTCCGCAGCTTTATGGTCACTTACGTCCAGTCTCAGATTCCCGATCTCCTGATCCGTGGCCAGGCAGGCTGCTGCCCTGATCAGAACAGGTTCACAGATATTGTCTAAATAAAGCTCCTGGTAATCGGTGCAGCGGTATTCCAACAGATCCGTAACCGCTTTTCTTTTGAAGTATTTTAAAAAATGCTGTTCATATTCGATTTCCTCAAGATAATCCATGATCAAATCGATGCCCCTTTTGCCGGGGGCTATCCCAAGTGCCGGATAATCCAGTGACAGGATATGATTCTGCGGCTCAAAACGCACATCATATTTTGTAAAAAACATGGGCATTCCTTCTATGATTGTTTCCCTGTAATTCCGGCAGCCATAATCCTCGAAATCAGAAGTAATCCTATGATAAACTTCTTTTGCCCTCATGACCTTGTCCATCGTGAACCTGTACCCCTGCTCGTAGGCAGTCATACAGTCCACTGAGGCACCTCCCAGCAGATCCTTATTCTCATCCCCGCACTCCTGTATACAGTAAAGAATGGCCTCCATTAGCTGCTGGGCTGTCTCGTATGAAACAGAAGCACTGTCCTTTGACGTGTACTTATCTGACAGTTTTGCCATAACAGGTAATATTTCTTCTATCTTATAAACCATGACATTCCCTCCCTGACATGTTGTCTGTATTCATCCTTTTTATTCCCAGAACAATTCTTTTAGAGCCTGCTGATATAGTTCACTGTCCCACCGCCGGACTTCGTCAAATTCGGAGTACTCCCCGCTTCCGCCGCTGGCGGCATACCCTTTGTGCCCTTTTCGTACAGCTTCTGCGTAAACCTCAAGACAGGTGTCTTCCAGATAGTCCAGACTGCCGAAACAGACCGTCTCAAACTGCTCCTTCATGAAAGTGAGCACTTCATCATCTGTCATGCGGTCTAAAGTGGCATTCTTAAACTTGTAAAAAATATCCTGCAGCCTTTCCAGACTCTCCAGATAATTCTGCTGATTGATATACTGTGAATCACAGAATGTATAAATCAGCTTTTCCAGCATCCCGGTCCCCCACTCAAAGCGCCGGAACTGCTTCAGGCTGTCATTCCGGTATGTGACCAGCTCATTTATCTCTTCTTCCTTAAGCAATAAGCCAAACCGCTCGGTCTTTTGATTCATACCCGAAATGACTGCCAGTTCCTCCTTCCTTCGTGCTGACTGCATAAGTTCAAAAACATGACTATCCATAACAAATACCCCTTTCAATGAATCTGCAGGTTTCCTGTAAACAGTGATATTCATTATATGTCCGTCCCCTATTCTTTACAAGACTTGAAAAAAAGTGCATTTTGTGGTATTATAATGTTAAGAAAAGAGGCAGGAAATGAAATTCCCGCCTCTTTTTTATACCTATTTTATATTTCCTGCCACTTTTGGATTAAGCCTCTTCTACACCTTCAATAATATTTCTAATCAGGTCCTGTGCCCTCTCTACATCTCTTTCATCGGCAAATATATCCTCGCCATAGATTGAATTTCCTGTATAGATGTCCATGATACCGCCGCTGCCGATTCCCTGTCTGAATGCAGTGATCCCGTTCTGGCTTAGAATATCCAGAATCATCTCCGCTTCAATCTTGTCTCTGGCCGTGCATACTTTTGTTACTTTCATGCCTTCCATAATGGCACCTCCTTTGGCTAAATCACCATACAGCTGTGCTGGTTACCCGCAAAGCCTGGAATAATAAATGTCGTTTATCTTTAATTTTATTGTGCACGTTTTATTTAAAGATGTCAAGCAGAATAAATGTTACTGTTCACAGGCAAGCCTGTAAACAGTAACGAATAAATGCAGCGTTATGATATAAAAATATCATTTTATAAGTGGCTGGCATTTCGGGCAGTAGTATACAGATCCGCCAAGATATGCTTCTTTTGTGATCTCTCCGCCGCACATTGGGCATCCTTTTGTAAGGCTGTTCTTCGACATTTTTGTCTGATACCCACAGTTTTCCCCGTAGATATCTTTCTCTGTGTCGCGCCCGCCGGCTTTCAGCATTTCTTCCAAAACAGTTACGATACTTTCTTTCAATTTTATGATATCATCCTGACTTAATGTATTCAGTTTTCTTTTCGGATGTATTCCTGCCTCAAATAAGATATCCTGAACCACACCGTTTCCGATTCCGGGGAAACGCTGTTCTGTGGCCAGAAATGCTTTTGCACTCAGGTTCGGCTTACCCTCAGCCAGTATTCTGTCATAGTATGCTGAAAATTCTTCGGATAAAGGCGAAACTGCATGCAGGCTCTTTTCATAATATTCATTATCGTAATCCCCATGATGCAGTATAATTCCGCCATACATCGCCACAGTAAAGGAAAGTGCCGTCTGATCATCAAAGATAATCAAAAGCTGGTACGTTTTCGGCAGCTTCGTACTGTCTGTAAATCTGACATTGACTCCGTCATTCACGGCCAGCCGTTCCCCATTGTCGAATAAAATCTCCACAAAGATACCGAAACCAGATACAGACTCTATTCTTCTGTCTTTGATCCGCTCTTCATACAGATTGGGGGCTCCATTAAACCAGCAAAACTTATGAGACTTATTCGGGGGCAGAACTGCCGTTACTTTTTTTCCTGCCACTTCCTTTTCCAACTGTGCCGCCCTTGCCATTACTTCCGGAAATTCCAGCATACCTGTTTCCTCCCTGATCCTTTTTATTACTTGTCCCTTTATTTCTTCACAACCGGTATCCAAACTTCATAAATCGCATTCTGTGGGTCAGGATTCAGATACACTTCAATATCCGGGGCATTGCCATACTCATATCCGGATCCCGGGAGCCACTCTGTCACAATTCGTTTTTCCAGTTCCTGAATGGAAAGGTTAGTCCCTTTCCCTTCGAAAATAGCCCAGTCAGCTTTTGGAACTATAAATTCCTCCAGCTCTCCGTCTGTTTCTGCGTCAGTTGCCACCGAAATGTAATATCTCCAGCTCTGGCCTTCACCGCAGGCACTTACGCCCAGAATCCCTTTAGGCTCTGCGTCCATCATGGACGCCAGCTTCTCGATTAAACCTTCGGCGGCTGCTCTTCCCCACAAAGCCGGCACTGCCTCAAAGTTCTTTTCTAATTCCTTCTCAAGAGGGCATGATATCCCCACAATACGAAACGCTTCTTTCTTTTCAATTCTGTAATTCATCTCACTGTCTCCTTTTATTGTTATTCGGAAGCTGACAGGAGGAAATGCTTTCAATCTGGCGCCTGACTCTTTCGCCTCGGAAGGCGCTATGCCATGTACACTTTTGAAAGCCCGTGTAAATGCTGTCGGAGATTCGTACCCATATTTCAGTGCTACATCAACTACCTTTTCCCCTCCGCTCTGTAAATCAACCGCTGCAAGGGTCATACGCCTGCGGCGCACATATTCTGATAGTGGAACCCCGGCCATATATGCAAACATTCTCTGAAAATGGTAAGTACTGCAGCAGGCGATCCTGGCCGCTTCCTCGATTTCAAACTTATCACATAAATGCTCCTCTATATAGCCCATTGCACGGTTTAATCGTTCTATCCAATCCATGTTTTGCCTCCTGATATCAATATAATATATTCGTCCAGACTCTTCCTCTTATTCCCTGCCGGAAAAAGAGAGTCAAAGAATTTCCTGTAGAATAGGAAACTGGAATTTTCCTGAGAGTAAGGAAACAGGGGCATTATCTGCCCTATGTTTCTCTTTCTTTTTCTGCTGTTTCAGATCAAACTGACGCTGCTTCTCAGCCTCTTTTTGTTCGCGGCTTCTTTCTTTCCTGCCAGTTTTCATCTGCTCCTGCTGTAACTTTAACGCCTGCTGGGATTTCGTCCCGATACCGGTGGTATCCGTCTGCCTGTGGGCCTCACGCATCGCCCTCTTCGGATTCTTCTTCTCAGCTTTTACAGCAGCTGCCACAGCCGGACTGAATCGAAACCGGTAGTAATTTTCCATCAGGAAGCCATTCACTTCATAATCCTTCGGTTCCGCACCGAATGTCACCTTACTTACAGTGAGCATTCCATCCGTCACCTGCTCGATCACGCCTACCCAGAAAGGCTCCTCGAAAAATACTGTCAGTGTTACCGATATCTTGTCCATGACAATTCCTCCTTTGCTTGTTATGAACCGTGAAACTGTCCATTAGACATTTCCCCGTGTCCAGCAAAAGAACGGACGACCAGGAGGAGGGTTACTGATACCCTAAAGGGTACGCCTGGACTACCAACCAGACCGTGTTTTTATCTCTGCTGTATTCATATTATCTTTTTATGAAGTGGGTGTCAAGCTTGAACCTGTTTACTATGCATACTATTCAATCACATATCCCGCGCCTGAAAGCATCTCCACTGCGCGGGAGAAATTCTCTGCTTTTGTGAGAACATAGTCTGTATTATATGTCGATAACGCAAAGATACTGATTCCATTTTCGGCAAGCAGAGAGGATATCTTTGAAAGAATCCCGATCAGTGAAAAATCCAGAGACCCCTGTATCCGGAAGGCTCTCCAGCCATCATCACGTGCAGTAGTATTCCCGGGCACATCCTCTGTTGCACAGACCAGAGACAGTTCTTCATCTGTCTTACCTATGAAGCAGAAGTCTGCCTCTAAATGAACCATTGAGAAATCTTCCACTTTGCATACTGAAAACTCTTGTTTTAATATATTTAAATTCATTCTATATCCCCTGTTCTTTCTCCGGCGGCTCTTCCCAGAACAACTCATCCAGTGTCTTCCCCAGTGTATGGCAGATAGACAGACAAAGCCTGATTGTCGGGTTGTAATCACCCTTTTCGATTGCATTGATCGTCTGTCTGGTTACACCTACCTCATCCGCAAGCTGCTGCTGAGACATATCAAAGGCTGCACGGGCTGATTTTAACTTCAGATTCTTCATAATGACTCCACGTCCTTCTCCCGCCTGTCCTTAAATGTTTTTACCACTATTACAGCCAGTATTAAAATATCAAGAACTCCTTCATAAACGTATACAATATCACCATCTCCGTGCAGTAATGCAGGTAATCCCCGATACAAATTCGTAATCAAAAAGAATGTAATAACTACAGCCCAGAACTTCAGTGTAAAATGGCGACCGGCATATGCGTCATTCCAGATGCAAATTGTAATAACTACAGCAAGCGCTATACAGATTCCAAGACTAATACCTGTCACTCCCCAGTATTTTTTCGTCATCTCTTCCGTTATACCGTAAAAAAGAAAATATACAAGAAGTGTAAAAAAGCCATACATAAACGCCTTGCCCCGTACAAGTTCCTGCCGTTCATCAAAATCATCCGATTCTGAGATTATACCCTTTTTTAGTTTTGCAATCGCAATGATTAATGCAAAAATGAGTGGTATAATTAATATTACTAGCTGTCCAATATCATAACTGTTTTGGGTCATCTCAATCCCTCCTGCGCTAAAATTTTATAGAGTTTTTTACAGCTTCTTTTGTCCTATATTCTTTAGTAAAAATAAACAGAAAAAGAACAATTGACATTAATATAGATATTATATTAGAAGGTATAGGACTATAAACATATTTCGTAGTAGGCAGTATCATAAGTGTATTATTTATGAAATGAAGGAGTATACAAACCCATATGTTATTTGTCCTCATATAAGCCCATCCCAGAAATACGGCAAATCCCATTGTGTGTACTAGACGAACTATAATAAATAAAAACAGTTCATTTTTAGGTACACTGTAAAGTATAGAATAATAGAACAAACTGTGCCAAAGCTCCCAAATTATACCAACCATTATAACACCAAGCCTTTTGCCAAATCTAATTTGCATCCTTCCCTGAAGAAAGCCCCTCCACCCATACTCCTCACCAAAGTAGGCTAAATTTTGAAAAAAGAATGCAGGACCCTGATATATTAATATGCCAAATAACAGTCTGTAATTGAAGGCTGGTCCGTACAATATGATCTGATAAAGTATCATAATTATTATTAATAGTAAAATGGGTAAAATAGCCTTATTTAAATTCCGAAATGGATCCAAATCAGGACAACACATCCAAGCGTATAAGAAACTAACTACACTGGCTATGCCTAATATTGGGGTAAGTACATCTGTATTTTGTAACGCCCCACTTATATTGAGAGCAAAACAAACGATACCTATAACAAAGTATGAAAAAACTATAATATATAATTTATTTGATTTTCCCCTGCCATTCCCTTTATATTCTTGTGCAGCAATCGCTCCCATTGCCGGCAGCATGCCTATAACTAACTGTTGTGCCTCCCAGGCGGGTTCCCGTCTTAAAAATATCATGGATTCTATCAGGAAAGGAATCCCGAATGCTATCACAAAAAATATCAGTAGTTCTTTTTTATTCATTTTTTCCATATCCTTACACCCCAAAGTCACATTTTCATAATGACTCCACGTCCTTCTCCCGCCTGTCCTTAAATGTTTTTACCGCTATTACAGCTAATATAAGGATATTAAGAACTCCTGCATAGAAAAAAACAATATCATATGGATATGTATTTTTAGGATCCAGTATTGCAGGAATCCCCCAGTAGAAATCCAGTATAAGTAAGAAAATATTAGAAACCGTCAGAGACTTCCCTGTTGAGTCGCGATTAAAAAAGGCGTCTTTCCAAATGCACAATATGATTGCAACTGCAAGAGATACAAAAATCCCTAGAAGAATCCCCGCTGCTCCCCTGTATTTACCTGTAAGATCTTCAATGACGCTATTGAACAGAAGATATAAAATGAGTATAGCGTATGCGTACTTAAAAGATTCCCCACGGATAAGTTTCTGGCGCTCATCAAATTCATTTGGTTCCGCATTTTTCCCATTTTTTATTCTAACAATCGCAATAATTATTAAAAAAATAGTTAACACACTCAAAAAGGCCAGTATACACATATAATAACTTCTTTGACTCATCATATTCCCTCCCGTCTGAATCAAACCGATTTCATAAATGTAATTACCTTGTTTCCCATACAGCTGTATTTTCTCCTACTTTTACTATATTCCATACATTACATTTTGTCAATTATATTTTACATTTTGTAAGGTGGTTTTTATTTCATAGGACGTACTTTCCTCGTATGAAATAAAAAACCTTCCTCCGCATGTTTATCCTGCAGAAGAAGGTTTTTTTCATATTCTTTATGAATATCTTCCCTTATATGCACTTTTTGCAGCCCCGGTATATTTTTTTACAAAGGCAGTCTTTTTATCTGTATAGGCGTCCCTGTTGTGTTCGTAGATCTTCCACAATTCGAGTTTCAGTTCTTCATATTCTTTAGCGATTTCTTGATGTTCCTTCAAATAATCCCGAAAATATAATTCATCGTTATCTCCGAAATATCTTAAATGAAGATGGTATACCTTATCTGCAAAACCATTTTCGGTATATCCCTTGTTAAAAGACAGCCGTTTATCTGTTCTGGACATGCAGCGATAACCGATAGACGCCAGTATACTGCTGATATTCTGCCAGTCACTGTCCTCTTCTGTCTCAACTATAATGTCCACGATGGGTTTTGCCCAGATTGTTTCAATGGCTGTACTGCCGGCATGGCTGATCCGCCTGACCTGCGGTTCTGGCAGCCTTTCTCTAAGCAGAGCCTGTTCTTCTTCATACCAGCTTCTCCATACGTGCTTATGCTCTGTCAGGTAAATCGGAAAAAGCTGCCAAAGTTCTTCCAGACTCATTTCTTCCAGCTTCTTCATATGTATCCCTCCGGCCGTGTGTTTATTATGACTCTGCTAATTCCTCAAGTATAAGCAGTACAATATCTTTAGAAATAATTGATGCTTTTTCACAATTCTTTCTGAAATTTCCAACACCTGCATGCGAAGCCGTATCCGTAATCGTCCGTACGGCAATAAATGGTATTTGATTTACGAAACAAACATGGGCGATACTTGCCGTCTCCATGTCCACTGACAACGGTGCAAACTTTTCATTGATCTCATCTCGGTTATTGTCTGTAATGAAACATTCCCCTGTCACGCTTTTTCCAAATAAGAGGCGGTTTGAAGCTTTATCCTTAACTCTTTTTGCGGCATTGATGAATCTCTCGTCCGATTCAATGTAAACAGAAGGAAAATACGGATGAAAACCAGTCAAAATGTTTTCTGCTACATCATGATATGCCGACGCAGTGGAAATTACCGTGTCAAACAACTCTACCGTTTCATCCATGCCTCCAGCGGTTCCTGCGTTGATCATACCGTTTACGTGATATAAATCAGCCATTACCTGCGCGGCAATCGCTGCATTTACCTTACAGTTACCGCAGTTTGTAAGCACCGCCGGTATCCCCATGACCGTGCCCTCATAAAATTTCAGCATTGCCTTTTCCGTAACCTGCAGATTCTCCACATGCTGCAAAATCGGCGCAAGCTCTGCTTCCTCTGCACATATAATTCCCATTTTCCATTCCATCATTTTCTTCTCCTTTGCTTTTCCATTGCGGCCTTAGTCACACCTACTGTCTGAGACTTGTGTCCTTTGCTCATAGACCAGATCTGTTATGCCATTATAATTCTTTGTCTGAACCAGTTTTAGCGGAATCCTGCCTGTTTCATTTTCAAAAAGACGGATGCCTTTCCCTAATATAACAGGTATCACAGATAAATAATACCGGTCGATCAGATTCTCTGCGACAAGTGGTGCAACAGTCTGTGTCCCTCCGCAGATCCAGATATCTTTTCCCGAAGCCTTCTTTAATCTCTTTACAAGGCCACACACATCTTCGCCTGTAAATATGATTTCTTCATCAGGCAGCTCCCGGTGTGTCAGGACATAACTTTGCAGACCACTGTACATCCAACTGCCGGGCGAAAGCTCCGTCACAATCTGGTGATAAGTATTCCAGCCCATAACTACAGTATCAATATCCTGAATGAACGTATCATAGCTCTCCATGTCATTCCTGTCAGGCTCCTCTCCGGCCAGCCAGTCTACATTTCCATACTGGTCAGCGATATAACCGTCAAGACTCATTGCTATAAATAAAACCACTTTTTTCATCGGTATCCTCCATTTTTATGATACCACTATAGTCTATCAAATTCTGTTTATTTATACTACCCTCAAAGTTCAAACTACTTCTTCCACTTAATTTCTAGTTACAGTTCTTTCTCTCTTTTAGATACCAGAACAACGATCTGACACCAAACCATGCACCCAGTAGTATAAGCAAAAGAAACAGCAGTCCGCCAAACCCTCTCATCGCAGCAAAAGGCGTCTCAAACAAAAACGCTCTCCAGAAATGCATCCCTTTCATATTCCATAGCCCCGGTGTATAATATAACTCCTTAAGATGCCATAACTTCGTAAAATCAAATGCACCCTCTGTGTTTAATCATGAGGACTCCCTTCTGCCTGCAGTCCGCAGGACTCAGCTATACGAATCAAGTCGCGCAGCCTGGCTGTTTCCAGATTTAGAACCTCTTTCCCGAGTATAGTGATCTGATATACTTTTCTGCGCTTATCATTACTGGGAACGGATTCGATCCATTTCTGTTTGAGTAAATTCTCTATCGCCCCGTACATTGTTCCGGCCGCAATACGGACCTTTCCGCCGCTAAGCTCCTCCACCTTCTGCATGACATAATATCCATGACCGGGCTTAAGCAGAGCCAGCAAAGTAAAATATGTGGTCTCGGTCAGTGGTAAATACTGGCTTAAATTCATAATCGCCCTCCTTTTATACAGTTTAACTATATAGTTTGATTATATACAGTTAAACTGTATAAATCAAGTATAAAATTAAATATACTCATATTTTGTTCAACCAATCGTGAAAAGTCCTCTGATGTTATATTACTTTTTACGAAAAAGAACAGCGCCAAATATTTCAGCGCTGTCCTTAACTATTTATTTTCTTACTTTACCTGCCAGTCATATTTATGAAATATTTCTCCGGTATTATTTCTGTACGATATTGACAATACGTCCCGGAACATAGATTTCTTTCACAATATTGCCTGTCAGCTTATCAGCCACGGCTTCTTTACCTGCCGCGATTGCTGTGTCTTTATCTGCGTCTGCGGCGATCGTGATGACAGCCCTCGTCTTACCGTTGATCTGTACGGCAACCTCAATCTCGTCATCTTTCATCAGAGACTCATCATAGGTCGGCCATTCAGCCTTGAATATTGTTTCTGTGTGGCCTAACTGCTCCCACATTTCCTCGGCAAAATGAGGTGCAAACGGTGCCAGAAGTACTGCGATTGTCTCCAGAGACTTCTTGTCGATACCGCCCTCCTTTTTCGCGATCTCAATGAATTTATTGTTATACTCCATAAATCCTGAGATTACAGTGTTCAGGCTAAAGCTTTCCAGACGTGTTGTGATGTCATAAGCCAGTCTGTTGCGCTGTTTGATCATTTCCTTTGTTGCCTTGATCTCTTTTTCTTTGCTGTCCATAAGCAGATTCCAGAGACGTTTCAGGAAACGGTTCACACCATCAATTCCGCGGTCATCCCACTCTGCATCCAGCTCCGGCGGCCCTACGAAGAGTTCATACATTCTCAGGGAATCACATCCGTAATCTCTCACGAGATCATCCGGTGATACAACATTTCCTTTGGACTTACTCATCTTGATACCGTTCTTTCCGGTGATCATTCCCTGGTTGAACAGTTTGTGGAATGGCTCGTCGAAGTCTACGACTCCGATATCACACAGGAACTTTGTATAGAAACGGGAGTACAGAAGGTGCAGTACCGCATGCTCTACTCCGCCGATGTACATATCTACCGGAAGCATCTCGTCTGCCTTTTCTCTGGAAACCAGTTCTTTATCATTATGGCTGTCCACATAGCGCAGGAAATACCATGAAGATCCCGCCCACTGCGGCATGGTGTTTGTCTCTCGTTTGGCCGGTTTTCCGCAGACAGGGCATTTGCAGTTCACCCATTCCTCGATTCCTGCCAGTGGTGACTCTCCTGTTCCTGTCGGCTCGTAGGATTCTACTTCCGGCAGGCGGAGAGGAAGTTCTTCCTCCGGTACAGGCACTGCGCCGCAATCCGGGCAGTGGACGATCGGGATCGGCTCTCCCCAGTAACGCTGGCGTGAGAATACCCAGTCACGGAGTTTGAAGTTCACTGTTGCATGTCCGATGCCCTGTTTCTCAATGATATGCGGGGCCTCTTTCTTCAGGACCGCTGATTCCATGCCATTCCAGTCACCGGAATTAATCATCGTTCCAGCCGCTTCTGTATAGGCTTCTGTCATGTTTTCGATCTCTATGCCGTCCTTCGCGATAACCTGAATGATCGGAATATCGAACTTTTTGGCAAATTCGAAGTCACGGTCATCGTGTGCAGGCACGCACATGATAGCTCCTGTCCCATAGTCTGCAAGGACATAATCAGAAAGCCAGATTGGCGTCTTCGCGCCGTTTAACGGGTTGATCGCATAGCTTCCCGTAAATACACCCGTTTTTTCTTTATCCTGCAGACGGTCTACATTTGATTTCATAGAAGCATCGTAGATATATTTTTCCACAGCCTCTTTCGTCTCCGGTGTTGCAAGTTCTGCTGCCAGTTTATGTTCCGGTGCAAGTACCATAAATGTTGCACCGTACAGTGTGTCCGGTCTTGTTGTATAGACGGTGATCTTTTCGTCACTGCCGTCAACCGGGAAATCTACCTCTGCACCGTATGATTTTCCGATCCAGTCAGACTGCATCTTTTTTACCTTTTCCGGCCAGTCCAGCTTATCAAGGTCATTGAGCAGACGATCCGCATACTTCGTGATTCTCAGCATCCACTGGCGGAGGTTCTTCTTTGTTACTTCTGTCCCGCAGCGCTCACATTTTCCATTCACGACTTCCTCGTTTGCCAGACCTGTCTTACAGGACGGACACCAGTTAATCGGAAATTCTTTCTCATATGCAAGACCTTCCTTGAACATTTTTACAAAAATCCACTGTGTCCATTTATAGAAATCCGGGTCTGTTGTGTTGACTTCCATATCCCAGTCATACAGCGCAGCGATCTCATTGATCTGACGTTTGATGTTCTTTACATTCTCTGCCGTGGAAATTGCCGGGTGAACTCCCATCTTAATCGCATAGTTCTCTGCCGGGAGTCCAAATGCATCCCATCCCATCGGATGAACGATGTAATATCCCTGAAGCAGTTTATAGCGGCTCCATACATCAGAGATAACATATCCCCTCCAGTGTCCTACGTGAAGTCCGTTGCCTGATGGATATGGGAACATATCCAGACAGTAATACTTCTGCTTTTTGCTGCCGTCATCGTTAACCTTGGGATTAACCGGGTTCTCAGCCCATTTTTCGCGCCATTTCTTCTCAATGGCTTTGTGATTGTACACAATCTTAGACATTTCTTAATTCCTCCTGTGTTCCGTGTTTCTTCCTAATTGAACTACTGATTATAGTGTTATTTTTTACCCACCTAAAAAGCCTTTTCCTCTCAATTAAGAGACGAAAAGGCTTCAATTTCCGTGGTACCACTCTCATTCACCTGATAAAGACCAGATGCACTCATTGCTTCTGTAACGGGAAGACCCGCTTTTATCTACTTATATTTCAATAAAAGAACTCCGAGGCGAGTTGGGAGATTACGCTTCTGCCTCGCACCAGCCGGCAGATCTCTGAAAACGTCAGGCTCTTAATACTCCTCATCAGCGTTTCTGCAATATTCTTACTTATTATAAGAAGAATGTTAAAATAAGTCAAGTGGTTTTCCACATGATTTCTTTTTTATTCCCCTAATTTCCGGCATTAATTTAAGAATATTCTGAAAACGACGGGCAAAAGGGTCTGACCCCTTTGAACTTTACCCCAGTGCCACATCTAATATCATCATTAGTGTGAATCCAACTGCGACGCCGATTGTGCTGATGTTCGTATGTGGTTCTGCCTGTGCCTCGGGTATTAATTCCTCCACCACCACATATATCATGGCTCCGGCTGCAAATGCCAGAAGGTATGGCAGTATCGGAACTACAAGACTTGTGAGCAGTATTGTAATGACTGCGGCGATCGGCTCTACGATTCCGGAAAGGGTTCCATACAGGAATGCCTTGGATTTTGATGCGCCTTCGCTTCGAAGCGGCATGGATATGATAGCACCCTCCGGGAAGTTCTGGATCGCGATACCGATTGACAGTGCAAATGCCCCCGCTATGGATATCATGGTGTTGCCCGTGGCTACGCCGGCAAATGTGACACCGACCGCCATTCCCTCCGGGATATTATGCAGTGTTACTGCAAGCACGAGCATTGTGGACTTTTTAAAGTTGGATTTGATGCCTTCTTCATCACCCGTCAGGTGCATATGCGGTGTTACAGTATCCAGCAGCAGCAAAAATCCCATACCCAGCAAAAATCCTGCCGCAGCCGGTATCCATGCAATCGAACCATTCTCCTCTGCCATGTCGATAGCCGGTATTAAGAGTGACCACACGGATGCCGCCACCATAACGCCTGAGGCGAAGCCAAGCAGTGCCTTCTGCAGTTTTTCATTCATTTCCTTGCGCATGAAAAATACCATTGCTGAGCCGAGTGTGGTACCTGCGAAAGGGATAAGTATACCTATTATCATGTTCTGATTCACGTTCTTTCCCCCTGTTCATCATGTAGTTTCATACTTATGAGCCTATCTTATGCATGAAAGAACGAATTTGTCAAGAACAAAGAATATGTAGTCGTAATCTTGTAGTCGTAATCTTTGCTTAATGCTGCATTAAGACAGTTCAGCCAATTCTTTCCCTGCCGCCTCACACTCTGCGAGTGCGCTGCCGTCCGGCGTCTCGTTTGCTATGATCCCTTCTTCTCTTACCAGTACCGCACCGGCTGCCTTCATACGTTCTGCCCAGCTGCGCATCCACTCGCCGTCTCCCCAGCCGTAGGAACCGAAAAGTAGAATTTTCTTCCCTGAAACAAGAGGCTCCAGTTCTATTACAAACGGTTCCATCTCACTTTCTTCCAGTTCCTCCGCCCCCATAGACGGGCAGCCGAGTGCAAATGCATCTTCCTCAGAAAGAGCCGCCGCATCTGCCGCATCCACTTCTAGAAGGACCGCATTCTTCCCGGCCGACTCAACTCCCTTTGCAACTGCCCGGGCCATTGCCTCCGTATTTCCTGTTCCACTCCAATAAACGATTGATACACTCATTTTATGATACCTCCTATTTCCGAGCAATCTCTTTGATGCTCCTGCCTGTTAAAAATTCATTGACTGCACAGGTTTTCGCCTGGTCATATTCATTGAAAATCATTTTCGCCTCCCGGGGATTACTGTATACTTTCCAGTAACCGGTGAGCAGCGCTCCTTTCCCTGCATTCTCGATAAATCCCTCTACATCTTTCACCGGGTATCCAAGGAAAATCCCGATTTCATGTGGGAAACCTATTCCTCTTTCTGCAAACATGCAGGCACGCCCAGCCAGCCTCACAAGCATTTCTTCCAGTTCCATGTCCTCATAGCCGTATTGACGGAGAAAACTTCTGACACCGATACGGTTCATATATTCTCCCAACTCCTCCCTGCGGTAAAACAGCACGAGGCACCTTCCCTCTGATTCCAGCAGTTTCCTGTAAATAATCCCCGTATCTTTGAAAATATGATACAGTTCGCAATATGCTGCTGACTCCATCGTGATGCCGCATGATACCTTGAGTCCTTTCAGAAAAGGCGCGCACTTGAGCACGATTTGAAAACGTAGTTTCAGTCTGGCATCCTCGTGTTTTAAAAAGTAAGATAGTACTTCTGCCGGCATAATAATCCCCTTTCATAAATGATTATGATTCTCAATTAGTTAGATCTTACCACATCCTGCAGGCACATTCAACTTCATCAATTGAGAATTATTCTCATTTCCATTTTCTCCGTAATTTATCCTTTTTTTAGTTGTTACTATCAGCGCTTTAGTGTATAATAGTTTTAAGATATCTGAGCATTGAGAGGGCTCAAATCACATACATAAAGGAGAGATTCGCCATGGTAAATTTAATAACAGGTCCTAAGGGCAGCGGAAAGACACAGCAAATGATTGAACTTGCAAATGAGAAGGTGAAAACTTCCAACGGAAACGTCGTATTAGTCAAAAAGAGTCATCGCGATACATACAGCGTAGACTTCAACGTTCGTGCAATCTGCATGGCAGATTACAAAGATATTGCAACACTCGAAGAGTTTATCGGTTTTATTTACGGCATGGTAGCCGGCAACCACGATATTGAAACTATTTTCATTGATGGCGTATTAAAGCAGGCCGACATCACAATTGACAGCCTCCCTGATTTCATCGAAAAGCTGAACAAGATTTCCAAAGAAAATAATATCGAATTCTTTATCAGCGTAAGCGCTGAAAAGAAGGACATAACGAATATAGATCCAGAGTCACCGGATTATTCTTTCCTGAATTAGTCTAAAAAAGGTACATCGGCAGTGTAGGCTGCCCGATGTACCTTTTATATTCCCCATTCTTCTTTCGTTATATGCAGTTTTACTGCTCTTCTGTGCGATCTTTTTCATGGTCTTTCAAATTTTTAATCAGATCCGTGAGTCTGCCACTGCCCTGTACATTGCCAGCAGATTCTCCGCCGGGACATCCGGCATGATGTTATGTTCCTGATTGAAAACGAATCCACCGTCCGGTGCAAATATGTCGATCATTCTGCGTGTATAATCATACACCACATCAGGAGTCGACCTGTTCAGAACCGATCTTGTGTTGCAGCCGCCGCCCCAGAACGTAATGTCTTTTCCGAATTCACGTTTCAACGTGGCCGGGTCCATCTGGTAGGCTGTTGTCTGAACCGGATTAATCACATCATATCCCGCATCAATCAGGTCTCCCATGATTGGATAAATCGAGCCGCAGGAATGCAGGAATGTCTTCATGTTACTATGCTTGTGAACATATTCATTCAGCTGCGTGTGATAAGGCTTGAACAATGTCTGGTATTTTTCTCTGGACATGAACATTCCGGTATCCATTCCAAGATCGTCTCCGAAACGCAGAATATCAACAATATCCCCTACTGACTCGCACACATTTTTCAGGGTTTCCATGTGGCGGATCATCAGCTGCTCTACCAGTGCCTCCACGTTTTCCGGATCGGCATATGTATCCATCAGGAAATTATCCATTCTACGCAGGAAGGTTCCCCACTCAAACAGATTACACCCACATGTAATCATCAGTGCCCGGTCGGTCTGGCTGCGAAGTGCAAGTGTCCGCTCACGCAATGTCTTATAAAAGTCCTTATCTCCCGCATGGTCCCACGGGCTGTGAACGAGGGCGCTCCATAATACCTTTCCCATCTGGTGGTCCAGATCTGACCAGTCATCGGGATAGTCCTCCACATATGGGAAATAAGTCTGATCAAAGAAAGTAGCCCCAACAGGCATTTTCGCAATCATCGTCCCTTCCTTGTCAAATACAAGGTAATCCCCGTTTTCCTGCTTTACCGGGCGGAACCATACCGGATACTGTCCGATAGAGCCATCTGCAAGCTCTATATCATACCAGTCCTTATCCTTTTCATTAAAAACTCTTCCGATGTCAATTACATCTACACCGAATTTGTCCAGTATCTCCATTTCCGGCTGTGCAACCTGCTGCACAACATCAAAGATACGTGTGTGCCCGTGTGTTATCCCCAGTTCTTTCTTTAAATTGTTATAAGCGATAGCGGATATACCAGAACTGGGTGTTCCCCCAAGGTCCAGTGGCACGTAGTCCGGCTGTTTGTGGTTAATGGATGAGAGTACTCTCTCTCTCGATGTCATCATGATATGTTCCTCCTATTTCTTCTTTTTATTTTTCCTTTGCCCTGCTGTTTTTTCTTACTCTTATTATATAATGCCCAAATTTGTTTACAACCGGGTTTCAAAAATTTTTATCTAAACGTTTAGATTATGTTGTTTTTCAACTAGCGCGATGCTATAATAAAAAAAGAAATTTTATCATGAAGAGGAGCAGCCAATGGTCACGTTAAAAGATGTTGCGAAAGATGCAGGTGTTTCTATTGCAACCGTATCCTGCTGTCTGAGTGGTTCCAGAAATGTAAAACCCGAAACCCGTGTCAGAATTATGGACTCGATTGAAAAGCTTAAGTATATCCCCAATTCGTCTGCCAGAAACCTGAAAACGGCTGATTCCAGAAGAATTGGTGTAGTCCTGACGGATATCGATAATTTTTATCACGCAGAAATCTTCAAAGGAATCTCTGCAGAACTTCAAAGTAAAGGATATCATATTAGTGTTGCATTTTCGAACAATTCTCCCGACATTGAATGTGAAAAGATTGATGATTTCATCAGCAGCAATGTATCCGGGCTCCTGATCATCACATCCCAGCCCGGGAATCAGGAATTCTTCCTGTCGCGGATGAAGCATTATAATATACCGTCCGTGTTTATCGAAAGACGTCCCAGAGGAATTGATTCCAGCTTTGCAGGTTTTGATAATGACAGAACCGTATGTTTCCTGACGGAAAAGCTGTTGGAAAAAGGATATCGGAACATCGCCCTCTTAAGCGGTGCACAGCATTTTTCCTCTGAATCGGATGCCCTGAACGGCTATATGACCGCCCTCTCTTCCTGCGGCCTTCCCTATAATCCTGATATGGTCCAGATTACAAATATGAGCAAAGAGGATGCATTCAAGGCAATGCTGAACCATCCATATTTAGAACAGCTAGATGCTGTTATAGCCACCTCCGGGACAATCGCCGCCGGTGTTCTGGAAGCTCTTAGCATACAGGGAATCTGTGTACCGGATGACGTGCAGCTGCTGACTCTGGGGGAAGAATCATGGAACCATGCCTCTTCTGCCCCCGGTATGATTCATACAGAGCGGACAGCTTTTACTCTGGGCCGGAAGGCTGCGGAACTGCTGATGGGGCATATAAAGTCCCCTCTGCTTTTCGAAGAACAGAACGTCATTTTTTCTGATGATATTATACACCGGGAACTGCCCCTTAAAGCCCCCCGCCGCAGAAAAACGGCTCCCTCTTCCCAAAAGCCCCTTCGGATTCTGATGCCTGATATGGCAACCGCACACTCTGCAAAACTGCTTTCCAGAAATTTTACACTTCAGACACAGATTCCGGTTGAGATAGACTTTTCGCCCCAGCACCATCTACTGAAGGAAATCATCACAGATATGGAACGCCCGGAAAGCCGCTATGATATCTATATGTATGATGTCCCCTGGCTGGAGTACCTTGTTCAAAACGGCTCTATCGCGAATATAACGGACTTTGTAAACGGAGACCAGTTTCAGCGTTCTGCCCTGATTGAGGGAAGCCTGAATAATTGCATTTATGAATCAAAGTATTACGGTGTTCCGATTGTCAGCGGCTCACAGATTATGTTCTACCGGAAGGACCTGTTTGAAAACCGGGCCGTTCAGAAGGCTTTTAAGGAAAAATACCAGATATCGCTGCGTCCTCCGCGCACATGGACCGAGTTCAACGGTATTGCATCTTTCTTTACCAGAAGTTTCAATCCTGACTCCCCGACAGAATTCGGGACTTCCGTAGCCGGGATTATCGATGAAGAGTTTGCGCCTGAAATTCTGATCCGGCTATGGGCCTACGGCGGGAAGATCTGGGATAAGTACAACCGTGTATGCCTCAACACCCCGGAAAACGTAAAAGCTCTGCAGAGTATACTGAGTACAATCCGGTTCACTCCGTCCGGCCCATTTGAAACCTCTATTAAACAGACTGTAACTGATTTCTGTTCCGGACGGACCGCCATGCTGGTTACCTACACGGAATATGCCAACGAGATCAATAGCAGCATCCGGGACCATATCATTGGACGTGCCGGCTATCAGGCACTCCCCGGCAAATCCCCCGCCAGTGTGGGTTGGATTCTGGGGTTGAGCCCATGTACCTCCCAGCCGGATAAGGCTTACAGCTTTTTCAGGTGGCTGTATCAGAAAGATATCAGCATCTATATGACGATTTTAGACGGCCAGTCTCCTGCTGTCGCTCCGTACCATAACCATGAGCTGCTCAAATTATATCCCTGGCTGGAGCTGACTGAAGAGAGTTTCTCCTATTGCCATAAGCGTACAGGGCCATACAGCAGCAGGTCGTTGATTATACCGAGAAACAGGATTGAAAAGATCCTGTGCAATATCGTTAAAGATATCATCAGAAACGGTACAAGTATTGAGAATGCCCTGGAAGCCGCGCAGATAGAAATGAAGGCACTCTTTCAATCCTATGGCTATCCGAAGCCAATACATTTGCTAACATAAAAGACTTTAGCAGAAGGCACTTCATTTCCACCATGCCAGGTGTGCCCTTCCCCTTACTCATAGGGGAGTTGCACACTTTGGCTGCGCTGCGTATGCATCCCACTATCATAATAACTTCATATACCTCAGAATACGGATCACATCCCGCATCCCGGCCAGATATGCCACTGCACTATAATCTACATTCATGGCATCCCTGCAGTCCAGCAGGTCATGTATGATCTTATCCTGTTCTTTTGTAAGTGTATCCCGCATTGCCATATAAGCTTCTTCCAGTTCAGCCTCTCTTTTACTGTTCTTCTGATATTGGATATCATCCTTCAGTATCTCATATATAGTAGGCTCCCCAATCGTATCAAATGCTGCCTTTAGCTTTTCATGAAAATCTCCGGTTTCCATATTCCACCCTCCTCTATGAATTCTTCCTTTGTCTTTGTAACATACTTAATTATATAAACAAGAAAAGGAAAATACAATAAAGCATTACTTCAATCTGGATTTAGTGATCACTATGTGACTTTTTACGTCCAAACCATCGCAAAAAAGAGTTTTGCTTGCGAAACTCGCACCTGTGGCGGTTGCATTGCGACATTTACCTTACACGCCGCAGTGCGCATCCCGCCGGATGGGCTTTTTATTTCATAGGACGTACTTTCCTCATATGAAATAAGTAAAAAAATCCGATACTGCAGTTTGAACATGCAGCATCGGATTTTTCATTTTATCCCTACTTCTTTTACTCTGTTCCGGCGTCGGTTTCTCCTCCGTCTCCGTCGTTTGTTTCTGCACCGGCTTTTGTCTCTGTACCTGCCTTCTCTTTGCCATTCAGAGAGAGAACGGTATTGCTGTCCTCGCCCTCTTTATATTCAATCGTTACTTCGTCACCAACATCATATTTGATAATGTCAATGAAGTCTACGACTGATACATCGTATATATCGTCCGAACCTTCCAGCATGATATAGTAATGGGAATTTCCGTCGATTACCCCCTGGGCGATCTTCGTGATTTTCGCCGTCATAGTCTCAATCTCACGGGTGTCTTTTTCAACTTCCTTGATTCCGTTGTCATACATCAGTTTAGTGTATGCCTCTTCACATGCGCTGACAGTATCGCCAATTGCTACGATCTGATATTTCTGGACATTGACCATTGCATATTTCTTTACGAGTCCGGCATCGTCCTTCAGGGCTATGAAATAGGTCGGTTCCCCTGAAATATTCAGAAGCAGCGGGAATGTCGCCACGTATTTCAGGTTCTGCACCTGGCCTTCGGCGGATGACATCGCGGAATCTTCCGTCGCACCTTCCACTTCATAGAACTTTGTTTCCATTGTACGCTGGTTCATGAGCACGAAACCAACGTTAGACTGGTCACCGCTGACAGATGTAACACCTGTATATACCCATACATCATCATCTATCGCGAGGTAATTATAGCCTGTCGTTGTCTTCAGGCAGTCTTTCTGGCCAAGGATACTGTTAAAATAACCGTGCTTCAGACTTCCATAATAATCATATAATTCTACAAGCAGGTCCGCGGAAAATGCCCTGTCTATCCATTCCGGCGCGTCTTCAATGCTGTAGTCTGTCGTTTCCCCTGTTACAGCGTTACACAATACCACCCTGCCGATCGTTGTTCCCCCGAACAGCCCGATGTTAAACTTCTTTACAGGGCAGACCCAGTATGGGACACCATCATCGTCGATTTCAAAACTCAGGTCATTGAAAATATACGTGGGATACTTAAATCTCAGGTGACGGTAGATATTTCTGTTAAAGTGGTCACTTGTCGTGTATTTCATGCCCTCTTTCAGTTTAACCAGCTCCGTATTCTGGGTAGCCATGTCAATCTTAATATAGGCAGGAATCCCTTCCTTCTGGTTCGTCAGCCATTTAATCAGGTTCGCATAGCGCAGTGGTGAGACACGCACCGGCTGGTTCTGATAGTTAATCTGACTGTACAGTTCATCTACCTCAAACTGTGAAACCATATCTACCATACTTCCCATCTTACGGTTTCCTAAGATTGCTGCAGAATCCCTGTCCAGAAGTGGAATCTGGTCGAAAGACAGTTCCTCGATATCCTTTGTGAATTCCCCGTCTTTTACGGTCAAAAGCTTCTGGTATTTCTTTGCGTTTACAATCGGAGAAGACAACAGGGAACCAACCAGGTAAGCCGCAATTACGAGAATCAGCAGTCCCCCTATTGCCTTGAGTCCTTTTGATTCCTTAAACGTGTACCTCGTCAGCCTTTTTCTTCTGACAAAGATCAAAATAATTACGATGATCAATACGATCAGAAACATCCAGAAGTCGGATGAATGGATATTAATTGCGGGCAGCGCCACATAATAGTAAATCGCCGCAAGCAGAATAATGCCGACAACCGCCAAAAGTTTCATTTTTCCTTTTTTCATACTTTTTCCTTTCTGCCTATCCTGTTAGTGCCACTGTTCTGAAATACTTTCTTCCCCAATGAATCCCCTAAAACCGTCTGCGCCACAAATCCGGAGATAGCAGGAGGAGATATGGGAATATCTCCAGTCTTCCTACAAGCATGTCAAGACAGAATACAATCTTGGACAATGCTGAGAAGTCATAGAAGTTTTCCACGGGTCCTATCTGGGAAAGACCCGGTCCGACGTTATTCAGAGTCGTAAGTACGGCACTAAATGTAGTCGTAAAATCATAATTATTGAATGCAACGAGGAAAACAGACCCCATTAAGATCAGGATGTAACATATAAAATAAATATATACGCTATGCATCGTATCTCTGCTGATTTTTCTCCCGTTAATCTGTACAATTGTCACCGACTTCGGGTGCAGCATCCGCCTGATCTCCTGTTTTACACTCTTAAACATGATTAGCAGACGTGATATTTTAATACCGCCTCCGGTCGACCCTGCACATGCACCGATCACCATCAGCCCCAGTATAATAACCTTTGACAGCTCGGGCCACAGGTCAAAATTGGCTGTACAGAATCCCGTCGTTGTGATAATAGCCGCAACCTGAAAGGATGCATATCTGAATGCATGTAAAATGTTCCCATACATCCCCACTATATTCAGCGTGATAAAAATAATCGAACCTGCAATAATTCCTAAGTAAGCATGGAGTTCTTCATTTTTTAATACAGTCTTCCACTCCTTCAGGCGAAGCAGGAAATACAGGTTAAAATTCACTCCGAATAATATCATGAATACCGTAATCACACCGTCAATATATGCACTGTCATAAAACGCGATACTGCTGTTCTTATTGGAGAATCCCCCTGTACCCGCTGTACTGAATGCATGAATCAGAGCATCGTAGAAACTCATTCCACCAAACAGAAGGAATACCACCTCGGCCGCTGTCAGTACAAAATACATCGAATAGAGTATCTTCGCTGTACTTCTGGCCTTGGGAACAAGCTTGTCAGCTTCCGGCCCCGGAACTTCGGCACGCATCAGGTGCATCGAGTTCTCGTCATCCAGAGAAGTCAGCATCATAACAAATACAAGCACTCCCATGCCGCCAATCCAGTGTGTCAGGCTCCTCCAGAAAAGCATCCCCTTCGGCAGAATTTCGATATCTGTGAGTATGGTAGATCCCGTCGTCGTAAAGCCGGAAACAGTCTCAAAAAATGCATTCAGGTAATTCGGTATACTTCCTGAAAGGAAAAATGGCAGCGCACCGAACAGGGACCACAGTATCCATGCAGAGCCTACGATCACAAGACCTTCTTTCCCGTAAATTGTCTTATTTTCCGGCACCTTCCTGCCAAAAGCAAGAAAGATTATGAAAAGAACTACACTCACTACTAAAAAAGTCAATCCACTTTTTTCACCATATAAAAATGCAACCATAGCCGGAATCAAAAGAAGCGCCCCTTCGACCCCCAGCATTTTACTTATGATAAAAACCGTCATCTTATAATTCATCAGTCTGCACCTACATTAAGATATCCTGGATATCCTGGATCTGCTTTTCCATCGTTATGATAATGACACTGTCCCCAACCTTAATACAGTCATCGCCATTCGGAATAATGATCTTGCGCTTTCTTGCGATACCTGCAATCAGGTTGTTCGGCTTTAAGGATAAATCCTTTAAAGGCTTATTTGTATACTTAGTTTCTGATTTTACAATAAATTCGAGTGCCTCTACTTTTCCGTCCACCAGCTGGTACATTGTCTCTACATTTGCACTTCCCTGGGAATTCCGGCGTGCACGCACATAACTCATGATTGCATCTGCCGTTGCCGTCTTCGCGGAAACGATACTGTCAATCCCAAATTCCTCGATCATCCTCGCCCTGCGGTCCTCATTGACCTTGACAATGATCTTGGACACTCCCTGACTCTTGGCAAACAGGGACATGATAATGTTCTCTTCGTCCATTCCTGTCAGGGCTATCAGTGCGTCCGCATCCTGGATTCCTTCCTCCATAAGCAGGTCATGGTCTGACGCATCACCGTTGATGATAGTCGCCTTTGGAAGAAGCTCGCAGAGATTCTCGCACTTCTCTTCTTCTTTCTCGATAATCTTGATCTGCATCCCCAGTTTGCAGAGCTGGGTGGCAAGGTAATAGCTGACACGTCCGCCGCCGCATATGATGACCTTACGGATCTTCTCCCGCTTCTTGCCGAGCAGTTTAAAGAACAATTCAATATCTACATGGGATGCTGCCACATGGAGGCGGTCTCCTGAACGCAGAATATATTCACCGTCCGGAATCACCACATTATCGCCGCGCTCTACAGCGCACACAAGTATCTTGATCTGGAACTTGTTGTACATCTCCGCAAGGGACATGCCTGCCAGCATGCTGTTCTGGGAAAGCGGAAATTCAATGAGCTCTACTCTTCCTTTTACAAATGTCTCTATCTTGCTTGCATCCGGAAACAGTAAAAGACGGGCAATCTCTCCCGCCACTGCCAGTTCAGGATTTACTGCCATGCTCAGGTGCAGGTCCTCCTTTAAAATATCAATCTGTTGATAATAAATCGGATTACGCACCCTGGCAATCGTGTGCCTGGCCCCGAGCCTTCTTGCAATGAGACAGCTTAACATATTGCACTCATCCGTAGATGTGCATGCGATAACCAGGTCCGCATGCGGTACGTCTGCCTCCTTCTGTACTGCTACACTTCCCCCATCGCCGGTCACACAGAAAATATCAAGCCGGTCAATAGCAGCACGCAATTTCTTTTCATTGCTGTCGATCATTACAATATCGTAATTCTCTGCGGAGAGCTGTTTTGCCAGCTTATAGCCGACTTTACCGTCTCCAATGATGACTATCTTCATTTGTCTACCCTCAACTTCATTCTTATACCTTATTGAATCTTTCTATAAGGTATGTAATCGCTATTTTTCCATAATGGCAGAGCAATTATAGCACTTTTGAATCGTAAATACAATCGTTTTGCAGATTTCTTAATAAATATTAAACCGGGTCTGCGAAAGGGATAAAATAAGCCGGCCAGCGGCCGGCTTATTTTATGATTTCAGCGATGTCAGGATACCATTCCATTGCCTTTTTAATGGCTCTTTTCGTGGGCAGCCCATTGCCTGAAAGAACGACCAGATCGTTTGTCACTCCTAAACTGCCTTTGAATACTTCTGCATGGAACATTTCCCCGGTGCAGCTGATCAGGTAACAGCCCTCCTGAAGTTCTAGGATTCCTTTCACACGGTATGTGTCAATTAAGAACATTTCCAGAAATTTCTGCAGCGTATATAGTGTCTGGTTCTCTTTAATGTGCAGCAGGTATTTACGCAGAGTGATATCCGCACTTTGCATCAGGTCCGCATCTTCCCCACGGGCCTCTGACATGCGGTCGAGCCATTCTTTCTTTATACGGCCGAACGTAGTCTCGTAGACAGGGACATCCGGCCGGTGGTTACGGATTGTTTTTCTGATATCTGCGACAGTTTCCGGCGTGGCAAGGTCTGTCTTATTGATCAGGACCATATCGCTGACTGCTATCTGCTTTTTTACCACGACCGCCGTCCCATACACTTTAAGAAACTGCTTTGCATCAATCAGGCAGATACTCCCCATGTATTCGGCAGACTCGAATTTACCTTCCTGATCCAGGATTTTTCTTACGTTTGTCGGGTTGGAAAGGCCCGATGCTTCTATTATAATAACATCAGGCTGCCTGACGAGTGCCTTTTCGAGCACTTCTTCAAATTTATCCAGTCTGCACGAGCAGAAGATTGAACCATTATTGATCTCATCCAGAACCATCCCGAGCTCATCCAGAATTCTGCCGTCGACTCCTTCTTTTCCGAATTCATTTACAATCAGGTGAATGCGTTCCCCTGAAAATTCCTTTATAAAGTTTTTCAGAAAAGTAGTTTTACCGGCTCCTAAGAAGCCGGTAATTAAATACAGTCTGCTCATTATTTCATCACAGCCCTGATGGCTGCTTCCAGATCTTCTTTCGCCGGTACAAGAGAGCGGAATTTTAACTCTCCGTTAATGTACATGGACGGAAGATTCGGCACTCCCATCTTCTTGCAGCGTGCAATGTTTTCCTTGATGGTGAACTTATATTCTACCATATCGATTGCATCTCCAAATGTCTCTTTTGCCTCCTTTGCGGCACCCATCATATAAGTGCAGGCAGCGCAGGTTGCAGAATCCAGTGTGAAGACTTCCACAAGCGGTTTTTCAAGATGCCCGTAATCCGGCAGTTCCACTTCTATTTCTTCATCTGCGGCAACATAGTTCTTGAGGATTTCACGCACTGCATCCGTCTCGTGTATCGCCTGTACCACACCGATCGTATTTTCAACCGGCACCGCATAAGGCATATCACATCCGGGAGCAAGGATGAAGTTTTTCTTATCCTCCAGTTTATCCAGAAGATCAACCACGAACTTCATGTTGTCCTGCTGTGTCCCATGCAGCATGACCGTTGTCAAAGGAATATTCCCTCCGATTGCCACATTATATTTATCCGTAATCTTCTTGGCAGCAAACAGGTCAACGTTTTCATCGATGGAAATGGAATCCGGCTTTGTCTGGCACATCACTTCTATGTTCCTCGTAGCGTCCCCACATACGAAGAAGGAAGAAAGTGCCCCTAATTCACGGATATGGGCAAATAATTTACTGAACGGCTCGCTCATAAACTGTTCAAAGTGATCAGAAGAAATCTGGGAGATCAGCGGGTCAACCACTGCAATCACATCCATGCCTGCCTCGATATAATACTCTGCCATCTTCATTGCAATCGCATTACAGTATGCCAGAAATTCAATCACTGCATCCTCGTCGTCATACATATCCATAAAAATATCATTTCCACGCAGGTGTGTTGCAAGTGTAAACGGTCCGCAGATCAGTCCGTATAAAGCTGTCGTACCGCCTACTGCTTCTTTCATTCTTCTCATGACATTCAGAATCATGGGAATACGTCCTGATTCTTTCGTCGGTATCGTGCAGTAGCAAGGTGTTTCCAGATCTTCCGTGCCTTCCAGCGGATGTTTTGCAACAGACGGTGGAGCATCTTTCGCCCATACGAGATCACATCCCAGACATTCGGCCTCCACCTGCAGGTCAAAGATCACCGGCTGCCCGGATGGTTTATAAAGCTTGTTTACCTCCATCAGTGACTGAAACAGCTTTTCTTCGTCCTGTAAGACTTCTGTTGCATCATACCCGAGAAGACTGCCCGCATGCACGCCTGCAAATGGTATCCATGCTACCTGCTCTGTTTCCTCATGGTGCAGTGTTTTCAATAATAATTCTTTCTGATTCATGTTTGTATCTCTCCTTTAATATTTATAATTATTTTTTTATGCACGAGTCACATATTCGGCCTGGGCCAGCATATCTTTTACATTCTGAATGGAAAAACCGCGTCCGTTCCCGGTCTCCGCGTTTACATCCCTCGGATTCATCCCTACTTCCGCATATAACTGGTTCACACCTGCTATCAAAGCCATCGCCTTTGGTTCATGGACATTCATAGACTTCTTCGGTCTCGTAACAAGTCTTGCCGCTGCAGCGATTTTCGTCAGTTCCAGATCTGTAATCTCCCCCTTCTCATAAAGAGGAGTCCCCGGGACACCGACACGTTTCATGCATGCCATGACATTTACATCATATGCCCTTGCACGCAGCATCTCATCCGCGATCTGGCCGTATGTATGTTCGGGCCCAATCGGTTCTACACAGTAGATCAATTCCAATCCGGCATTTTTCAGGGCGTCGAGTGTGGCGATTCTCTTTTCCACCGGGAGGTCTGTATCAATTCCCTCATTCATTCTTACAATATGGTATACCCCCGTAAAACCGGCCTCTTTCAGACGTACTGCTGTGTCCTCATTAAAATCACCGATATTGGCAATAAACATCATGTCCTCTGGAAGCAGTTTTTTTACTTCTTTGGCAATCTGGAGAAATTTTTCTATACTGTAATCTGCAGTTGTCATCAGAAACAGTGCATCTGCCTTTTCTTCTACGATCCACCTTGCCTGCTGAAGAATCTCTTCCAATGACTTTTCGGATTTTTCCTCTGCCACAAAATTGTCTTTCCCAAGTGAACAAAACTTACAATTACCGGTGCACGGTGCGCTGTTCAGACCGATCTGTGCAAAAACATATCCTCTTTGTCCGAATTCTTTTCTTGATAATTCATTTGCCTTTTGAATCAATGTGTAAAAATCTGCCGACTGATTGTTGATACTCAGCAGTTCCAGCGCATCTTCTTTCGTCAAATCCTCATTCGCATCTACTTTAGCAAATATCTCTTCAAGTCTGCTGCTTTGTAATCCCTCTGTATTCATATAATGTCACGCCTCCGTTCTTTTCTGTTCTTATCATATAAATTTCAAGAACTTTCTTCCTGTACTTTTTTTTGATATTTTGTAATAAATAAGGATGATATGAATAAATGCACAAAAAAACTCCGTACAGCCGATTTTCATCAAGCTATACGGAGTGCTTATTCTATTCTTCCGCAGCCCTTGCTGCAATTTCCTTCTCCTGTACATCAGACGGTGCCTGCTCATATCTTGCAAATTCATAAGCATAAGTGCCGCGGCCTCCAGTCATGGATCGGAGTACTGTACAGTATCCGAATAATCCTGTCATCGGGATATCTGCTTCGATCACCTGCTTACCACCCGCTATCGGATTCATTCCGAGCACGCGCCCACGTCTCTTGTTCAGATCCCCCATAACATCACCGGTATATTCATCCGGAACTGTCACTTTCAAGGAAGCGATTGGTTCAAGGAGAACCGGTCCTGCCTCCATAAAGCCTTTCTTAAATGCCTGGACTGTAGCCGTCTTAAATGCCATCTCTGAGGAGTCAACCGGATGGTAAGATCCATCATACAGGATCGCCTTCACACCTACAACCGGGTATCCTGCAAGTGGTCCCTTCACAACGGAATCCTGAAGGCCCTTCTCTACTGCCGGGAAATAATTCTTCGGCACTGCCCCGCCGACAACAACCTCTTCAAATATATATGGCGTCTCAAGGTCGCCTGATGGTTCGAACTTCATCTTAACATGGCCATACTGTCCATGTCCGCCTGACTGCTTTTTATACTTTGTATCTACATCAGATTTCTTGCGGATCGTCTCCCTGAATGCTACCTTAGGCATTTCCAGAATGACATCTACTTTATATCTGGAAGCAAGCTTGCTCACTGTAATCTCCAGATGCTGGTCCCCCATACCATAAAGTAAAGACTGACGGTTCTCACTGTCATTGACAGCCTTCAGAGTCATATCTTCCGCCATCATCTTAGCCAGAGCCTGTGATACCTTGTCATCATCGCCTTTGGTCTTCACTGAATACTTCATATATGTATAAGGAACAGAAAAGTCTGTCCTTGCGAAAGATACCGGCGTTGCCTTTGTGGAGAGTGTATCCCCGGTGCGTGTGTTGGAAAGCTTCGCAATCGCTCCGATATCACCTGCAAATAATTCTGTCACTTCCGACGGCTTATTCCCGCACATGGTATAAATCTTGCCCGGCTTCTCTTCTGCATCCGAGTCCGCATTATAGAGCACATCATCGCCCTTGATTACACCTGAGCATACTTTTACGAAGGAATATTTACCGATGAACGGGTCTACCATTGTCTTAAAGACATATGCTGTCTTAGCCTTTGAGAATTCATAGTTCGCTTCAAAGATCTCGTTCGTCCTGCGGTTCAGTCCTGCACAGCTCCTTCTGTCCGGGCTCGGGAAGAATCTTACAATATCAGATAACAGGTTTGCAACTCCCTGTGCCTGCAGATTGGACCCCATAGCTACAGGAACGATGTCCCCGTCCATAACCTCTGTACGCATGGCTGCACGAATCTCTTCTACGGAGAACTCTTCCCCTGCAAAATATCTCTCCATGAATTCATCACTCGTCTCGGCTACCGCCTCCATCAGTGAATCTCTCAGGATCTCGAGGTTCGGCAGACAGTAATCCGGAATCTCGCATTCCTCTCTCTGTCCGATATCTGTATATCTTCTTGCCGCATTCTTAATAACATTAATATATCCAACCAGCTTCTCATTCTCACGGATCGGCTGGAAATGAGGTGCTATCTTCTTCCCGTATCTCTCTGTCAGGTCTGCCACCACCTGACGGAAGCTGGCATCATCCACGTCCATCTCTGTGACATAGACCATACGCGGGAGATTGTACTTATCGCACAGTTCCCACGCCTTCTCCGTACCAACCTGTACGCCGGCCTTACCGGATACAACAATAACAGCTGCATCAGCTGCACTTACTGCTTCCTCTACCTCACCGACAAAGTCAAAGTATCCCGGTGTATCCAGAATATTGATCTTAGCCTTCTCCCACTCAACCGGGATCAGAGTTGTGCTGATAGAGAATCCGCGTTTCTGCTCTTCTTTATCAAAATCACTAACCGTATTAGAATCGGAAATCTTACCCATACGGTTCGTTGCCCCTGATACATACAACATCGCCTCTGCCAGGCTCGTCTTGCCACTTCCGCCGTGGCCAAGCAATACTACGTTCCTAATCTCGTCTGTTCTGTAAACCTTCATGCTGCTGCCTCCTTGTGTGTCGTTATTATGCGCATGCTTTATAATGTACTTCCGGCGCACACGTGTTATGTGTATATTGTACTAAAAAACGAGTCGTATTACAACTGCTTTATGAATTTTTAACAAAGATTTTTTGCTTCGAAAGTCCGTTTACTTTTCCCCGTTAAAATGGTAAACTGGTTAATGTGAAATTTATTAGATTACTACCAGAAAGGACTTACAGTATGATGACTAAAAAGATTGGATTTATTGGTCTGGGGTTGATCGGCGGTTCTATTGCCAAGGCTGTGCGGCAGTATTTTCCAGAATACGAGCTGCTGGCTTTTGATAAGAGTAAAGAGACACTGGCTTTGGCGGTTCAGGAGGGGACGATCCATACTTCCTGCTCTTCAATAGATGAAAATTTCAGGGGGTGCGCTTATATATTTCTATGTGCCCCGATTGCTTATAATACAGCTTATCTCAGCCAGCTTAAGGATTTCGTAGGTTCAGAATGTATCCTGACGGACGTGGGGAGCGTAAAGAGCTCTATCCATGAAGAGATCATACAGCTCGGGCTGGAAGAGAATTTCATCGGCGGGCACCCGATGGCCGGTTCCGAAAAAAGCGGGTTTGTGAATTCAAAACCGGTTCTGATCGAAAATGCCTACTATATTCTGACGCCTTCGGCAAAAGTTTCCCCGGCAAAGGTAGATGCATACAGGGAATTTGTAACGGCCCTGAAGGCACTCCCTGTTGTCCTGGACTATGAGGAGCATGATTATGTCACCGGGACGATCAGCCACCTGCCCCACATTATTGCTTCCAGTCTCGTAAATTTTGTGCGCGATACAGATACGAAGGATGAGCTGATGAAGAATCTGGCTGCAGGGGGATTTAAAGATATCACGCGTATCGCCTCCTCCTCCCCTGTCATGTGGCAGCAGATATGTTTGAAGAATAAGAAAAATATTTCCCAGATACTGGAAGATTATATCGGAGTGCTTCAGGAAGCGAAGAAAGCGGTCGACGAGGGGGCGGAGGGCGAGCTCTATTCCCTTTTCGAGGATTCTAAGGACTACAGGGATTCCATGCCGAATAGTTCGGCAGGCCCTATCAAGAAAAGCTTTGCACTCTACTGTGATATTATTGATGAGGCCGGCGGTATTGCAACCATCGCTACCATTCTTGCGAGCAACAATATCAGTATTAAGAATATCGGGATTATACATAACAGAGAGTTCGAAGAGGGCGTACTGAGAATTGAATTCTATGACGGACCTTCTTCCAATAAGGCGGCGGAACTCTTGAAGAAATACAGATACATTGTTTATGAAGTTTAATGTGTGCAGATGCAGAAATACACACAAGGATACAGAAAGGATATACAAAAATTTATGGAATTAACGAATATTACAGGATTAAGAGGGGAAGTTTCCGTTCCCGGCGACAAATCTATTTCCCACAGGTGCATTATGTTTGGGTCCATCGCGAAAGGGACGACTGAGGTACATAATTTTCTGGAAGGTGCCGACTGTCTGGCTACGATCAATTGTTTCCGCAGGCTCGGGATCGATATCGTCGAGGACGGTGATATCATTACCGTACATGGAAAAGGACTGCACGGACTGAGCGCCCCTGACGATATACTGGATGTAGGCAACAGCGGAACGACTACCCGGCTGATCTCAGGCATTCTTGCCGGACAGTCCTTTGACTGCAAGATTTCCGGGGATGATTCGCTGAATTCACGTCCCATGAAACGGATCATCGACCCGCTGACCCGCATGGGGGCGAATATATCCAGCATTCTCCGCAACGGGTGTGCCCCTCTCTATATCACAAAAGGCTCCCTCCACGGGATTCATTATATCTCCCCGGTCGCTTCCGCACAGGTCAAATCCTGTATCCTGCTTGCAGGACTTTACGCAGACGGGGAAACTTCTGTCATGGAACCGAGTCTTTCCCGGAACCATACGGAACTGATGCTGAAAGAATTCGGGGCCGACCTGACCACGAAGCACGAACTGGATTCTACAAGGGCGACGGCATCCATCCGTCCCTGCGAAGAATTGTACGGCCAGAAGATCATGGTGCCGGGAGATATCTCCTCTGCGGCATACTTCATAGCCGCCGGTCTGCTTGTCCCTGATTCCGAAATCCTCATCAAAAACACCGGAATCAATCCGACCCGTGCAGGTATCCTGAAAGTATGTGAAGATATGGGCGGGGATATCACTCTCCTGAATGAGCGCACCGAAGGCGGGGAAAAGATTGCCGATATACTGGTCCGTTCCAGTAAACTTCACGGTATAACGATCGAAGGGGATATCATCCCGACCCTGATTGACGAAATTCCTGTCATTGCGGTCATGGCCGCTGTGGCAGAAGGCACAACAATCATACGGGACGCTTCGGAACTGAAGGTAAAAGAAACTGACCGGATCGAGACAGTCACCGACAACCTGACTGCAATGGGCTGCGATGTCACCCCGGCTTTTGACGGAATGGTGATAAATGGCGGTAAGCCGCTTCACGGAGCCACGATCCACACGCTTCTGGACCACAGGATTGCGATGGCTTTCAGCATTGCAGCACTGGTTGCGGAGGGTAATACAAATATCCTTGACAGCCACTGTGTAGATGTATCCTATCCAACCTTTTACGATACTTTTGAGCAGCTCTTATAGGCTGCTCATTACTTCCTCCAACATCTCCCGCACTGTCTTCCCATTCCCCGGATGGTGCTTGTAAGGTGCAATCTCATGCAGCGGCTTTAAGACAAAATCCCGCTTCTGCACTTCAACATGCGGGATGCATAACGTATCTGTCCCCATAATGAGGTCATCATAAAAAATGATATCAAGATCCAGTGTCCTCGGCCCCCAATGGATGATGCGCTCCCGTCCGGCCTCCTGTTCAATCTCATGAAGGGCTTCCAATAGTTCTTCCGGAGTGAGCAGTGTCTTCAGTTCAAGGCAGCCGTTCAGGAAATCATCCTGATCTGTCACGCCGTAGGGAGGAGTTACCAGCCAGGACGATGTCTTTTCCACACGGCAGCCTTCCCACGCGTCGAGTGCCTTTACTGCGCCGTCCAGATACTGTTGTTTCTCTCCCATATTCGAGCCTAGGGCAATATATGCTGTGTGCCACTGCCGTTCAATCTTTACGGAAACATATTCCAGAGGCAGTCCTACCGGCGCCCACGGCTTCTTTACTTCCAGTTCTACTTTCTGTAAATGCTCTGTATGCAGGAGAAGTTCTTCTGCCAGACTCTCCGCAGCCCGCTCGATAAGCTTAAATGTATGCCTCTTTAAGTACGCATCGATAAACTGGCTCACTTCCCCGTAGTGGATGGATGCTGTTAAGTCGTCCGTCTTTCCCGCACGCCGCGTATCTGTATATAAGGTGGCTGAAACAAGGAACTTCTGCCCCAGTACATTCTCCTCCGGGAACACACCGTGCTTTGCAAATACCTCTAAATTTTCTATCTTAATTTTATCCATGATCATACCCCCTGATGCTCCCTCATGATTGCTTCAGCCATCTTAAGCGCACGCTTATTCGCCTTCACATCATGTACCCTGACAAATGCGCAGCCGCTTAACATTCCCATGACGGTTGTCACTAATGTACCTTCTTCTCTCTGGTCCGCAGGGAGATCCAGCGTCAGACCGATCACCGACTTTCTGGAAGTGCCAAGCAAAACCGGATACCCCAGAAACTGCAGACGGTTCAATTGTTTGATAATCTCCAGATTCATCTCATAAGTCTTGCCGAATCCCACACCCGGGTCAAGAATAATCTTGTCCTTCTTAATCCCGGCTTTTCTGGCAATATTTACACTCTTTTCCAGATCCATCAGCACATCTGGAAGGAAGTTCTGGTATTCGGCCTTCTCCCTGTTATGCATCAGACAGCAGGCCGCCCCGCTTTCTGCAATCAGGGGGGCCATGTTTTCATCGTATTTCAGCCCCCAGATATCGTTTACCAGACCGGCTCCTGCTTGAAGGGCCGCCCTTGCGACACGGCTTTTATAAGTATCAATGGAAACTGGTACATCAAACTCTTTCTTTAGCTTCTCAATGACAGGCGCCGTACGTTCGATCTCCTCTTCTTCTGAGATCTGTACGTGTCCCGGACGTGTGGACTCTCCGCCCACATCCAGAATATCCGCACCCTCCATGACCATCTCCTGCGCATGCGTAAGTGCTGCATCGAGACGGCTGTAACGCCCGCCATCAGAAAAAGAATCCGGTGTTACATTCAGAATTCCCATGATATATGTATGATTGTCTGTGTCAAATTCCCTGCTGCCTATGATCATATGATTATCAATCCTTTCACCACTTTATTTCCATGTTTTTCTTTTCCCTGCTCCAGTTGCATTCCGGTTCGGCCGGACACATGCAGCATATTCTGGAGAGCTTGTCGCTTTCATATAAAAGCCTTCCCAGTACCGACATCCCTTCCTTGCTTCTGCGATGTTCCAGAATTGCCTTAAGGATCATCTGCTTTTCTTCTTCTGTAAAGGAGTCTGTGTCCGTAAGTATCTGCCCTGCTATCTTAATCCCCGCTATTTCATGGGGTGTGCCATCCTCATACTGCCTGTATTTACCGATATCATGTAAAAGGGCCGCCGCATAAATGAGCTCTTTTTTCATCCCCAGATCTTCTTCCAGATTACGAATATATGCAATCCTCGCCACATCAAGAAGGTGCGTTATCTGGTGGCGGCAGAATATCCGATCCTTTTCTGCTTCCTCCAGTAATGCATAGCTTTCCCGGTAAAGTGGATGGTTCCTGATTTTTTCTATTGCTTCCATAATATTCTACCTGAGCATCTGGAAAAACTGGTTTGTAAGTTCCGTATTCTCCAGAAATTCGCCGCGTTTGACGATTGTAACTGTCTGGCTCCCCGGCTTTTTGATTCCCCGCATGGTCATGCACATATGCTCCGCCTCTATCATGACAAGGACCCCTTTCGGATTCAGATTCTCCATCAGGGCATCTGCGATCTGCCCCGTCAGCTGTTCCTGAAGCTGCAGCCTCTTGGCAAACACCTCCACGGTCCTTGCAAGCTTACTTAAGCCCACCACTTTTCCGTCCGGTATATAAGCGATATGGGCCTTTCCATAAAACGGGAGCAGATGGTGTTCGCAGGTCGAATAGAAGGTGATATCTTTCTCAATCACCATCTCGTTATCATCGACATGGAACGTCTTTTTCAAATGTTGTGCCGCATTCTCTTCCATCCCCCCGTATATTTCTTCATACATCCGCGCAATCCTGTCGGGTGTATCTTTCAGTCCTTCACGTGTAATATCTTCCCCGATTCCTTCCAACAGAAGCTTAACTGCCTGCTTTACTTTTTCCTGATCTATCATAATGTCTCCTTATATGGCTCTACTTTGCTGTCTGACATCCAGACTCTGCCATCTTCATGACCTGTCCTAAATAGGACAGGGAACCAAAAGCCAGTATTACATCCTCTGCACCTGCCACATGGTATGCCGCACCGACTGCCGCACCGATATCAGATACCGCCTCCACACCGGGGCAGTATGGCTCCACTGCTTCCTTAAGTTCTTCCGCTTTCAGGCTGCGCCCTGTATCCGGCAGGTCTACCGTATAGATCTTTTCTGCCAGCGGGGCCATGATCTGTGCGATCTTTGTGTATTCCTTGTCTTTGAATACACCCATAATAAAGATCAGCCTTCTGCCCGCGAAATAATGTTCCAGTGTTTCCCGCAGCTTTAAAGCCGCATCCTCGTTATGTGCCCCGTCTACGATAAACAGAGGCTCCTTATGAATGCAGGTAAACCTCCCGGGCCAGCTTGTTTTCGCAAAACCGTCCCGCACAGCTTTTTCTGTGATATGGAATCCGTTTTCATTCAATCCGTCTATCAATTCAAGAACCGTAACTGCATTACTAATCTGATGTCTTCCCGCCAGTGGAATATGGATATTCTTCCATTTCCCGCAGGTAAATTCCTGTCTGTCCCAGTTCTCCTTAAGCACCACCGCATCTTTTACAGAAGCCGTATACATCCTGCATGAGAGCGCGTCTGCCTTATCCTTTAAAATCTTCATGACTTCCGGCTTCTGCCCTGCCGTCACCACAAAGCATCCCGGCTTGATGATGCCTGCTTTATTACCGGCTATTTCTTCCAGTGTATCCCCTAAAAATCCCATATGGTCCCGGCTGATGGATGCAAAAACGGCAGCAGCCGTACGCTCCACAATATTCGTGGCATCAAGCGTGCCGCCCAGACCGGTTTCCAGTACAACGATATCACAGTTCTTCTTTTTAAAATACAAAAAAGCTATTGCCGTCTCGACCTCAAATACAGTGGGGCTTGCTTCCCCTGAGGTTTCCATACGTGCAATAGCTTTCTGAACTTCTTCCACTAATCCGGCGAAATCTTCTTCCGGTATCCATTCTCCGTCTACCTGAATCCGCTCTAAATAGGAAACCACTGTTGGCGATACATATCTCCCGGTCCTGTATCCTGCCTCACTTAAGATTGTAGAAGTGTATGCAAGCACAGATCCCTTTCCATTCGTTCCTGCGATATGTATGAACGTAAGGTCATCCTGAGGATTCCCAAGTTCACGCAACAGACCTCGAATCGTATCCAAGCCAAGTACACTTCCGTATTTCGACACTTCGTCCAAATATACCCTTGCTTCTTTATAGGTCACGTTTCTCGTTTCCTTTCCTTTTTTAAAATATCTAAATATGCCTTGTCGTGATTTCATTATCACTGTTGTCCATCATAGCACTAAATCAGATATATCACAAGGAAAATTTTTACCGGTCTAATCATCTTATATCCATTCTTTTACCCATACTGTCATCTCCCCTTTGCCCCTGTTATTCCAGTATGCATAGGGGATGGCCCGCACTTTTGTCTTGAAAAACTTTGGTTTTTCTTCTTTGTACAGCTCACCCGGGGCCCAGCTGTCTGCCGCAATGCGGTATCCGTCTGCCGACAATACCCATGTCCCCCCGAAGAGTTCCGGGTCCAGCCGCATTGCGGGCCGGGTCGAGGTATCCAGATAAATCCCGGAAAGATTCGCGCCGTTATCTGCTTCTTCCAATGCATAAACAAGCGGCCCGTTCATCATGCACACTTTACCCTCATCGGCGCGTACGGCAGGATTTGCCCTGATGAAACGTGGTTCCGAACGAAACCGGACTTCCAGTGTCTTCCCGCTGAAATCACCGCTTATGTATGCATAGCCTTTTTCTGCCGTATAGACAGCCTCAGTACCGTCCTGAAAGATACGGTAATCAACTGCATAATCCGGAATCCGAAGTGCAAGTGTCATCCGTCCTGCTTCACCGTGAATCCGAAGGGAATATGTGTTTTTATAGGGAAATTCCGTTTCCAGACTGACCCGGATTCTGCCACCTTCTAATTCCAGTTCTGTTTCATTTCCTATGAAAAGGTTGACAAACAGTGTGTGTTTATCATACCCGTATATATACTGCCCCAGCGAAGAAAGAGTCCTCGCGATATTGGGAGGGCAGCACGCAACCCCGAACCATTTCTGGCGAATGCTTTTTACATGCTCTTTGGAGGTGCGCCCCATGCAGTTATCCGGCCATACTTCCAGTGGATTTACATAGAAGAAACTTTTTCCATCCAGGGCAATACCTGCAAGAACAGTATTATACAAAGCGCGCTCTGCCACATCAATGTATCTGGCATCGCGGGTTATCTGGGCCATTCTTCTCCCAAACAGTGCCAGCCCGATCGAAGCACACGTTTCCCCATAATTGCAGTCATTCGGCAGGTCATAATCCGTTGTAAAACGTTCCAGAATACCGGAAGAACCGATCCCGCCGGTCACATACATTCTTCTCTGTACGATATTGTCCCAGAGTTTCGTGCATGCTTCAAAAAGTTTTTCATCATGGTACAGGTCTGCAAGATCTGCCATTGCGGAGTATAAATACACGGCGCGCACGGCATGCCCTTCTGCCGTCCTTTGTTCCCTGACCGGAAGGTGGGACTGGGAATATTCTGGCTGGTAGTCTTCGAATTCCGGGAAGATATTCCGGAATCCTTCCTGTTCCATCTCCTTCAGAAAGTAATTTTTCTCTCCCGTGCCTCTTACATCAATGAAATACTTAGCCGTTTCCAGATACTTTCTTTCCCCGGTTACCTCATACAGACGCACGAGGGCAAGCTCAATCTCTTCATGTCCCGGCATCCCGTGAAGCTTTCCTTCTTCTGGTCCGAATGTATCTGCGACAAGATCTGCCATGCGGCAGACAATCTCGAGAAATCTTCTTTCACCGGTCGCCTGATTATATGCAACGGCGGCCTCTATCATGTGTCCCAGTGTATATAGTTCATGTCCCTCACAAAGATTCTGAAATCTTTTGCCCGGTTCCTTCAGTATAAAATATGTATTAAAATATCCGTCCGGCTGTTGTGCGCGGCCGATCAGGTCAATCACACCGTCTGCACGTTTTTTCAGTTCTGCATCCGGTTCTGCCGCCAGCGTATACGCCACGGCTTCCAGCCATTTTGCCACATCGGAATCCTGAAAGACCGCTCCAAAGAACTCTCCATCTGACTCCCCTGCCGCGATCCGGAAATTTTCGATGCAGTGGCTGGGCGGCGCATCCTCAATCTGGTCGTTCATTGCCTTCCACTGGTAGTCCAGTATTTCGGACTTTACCAGTTGCGTATGCCTGTCCCAGAAAGGGTCCTTAATCTTTACGTCCTTTAAATCTGCCAGTTTTAATTTTTCCATCTTTTTCCCTCTTCTCACACTTTTTCTCCAGATTTACATCTGAGTGGAATGAAAATTTTAATCCTTGTCCCTTCCTCCCATTCACTTTCGATCTGAAGCCCGCTTTTTTCTCCATACATCAGTTTCAGCCTCTGATGGACATTCTTAAGTCCGAAACCGCCCTCATGGATATCTTTCTCGCGGATTTCCTCTGATTCCAGTTCCTTCATAAGCTCGTTTAGTTCCTCCGGCAGCATGCCCGTCCCGTCGTCCTCCACACACAGGACAAGTCCGTCACACTCCTGATAAGCAGATATCTGTATATGCCCCTTCCTGCCTGCATCACGGATTCCGTGGTAGATACTGTTTTCTACAAGGGGCTGGAGAATAAACTTCATGATTTTTATGTCCTTCAATTTTTCATCGACAGAGACGTTCCATGTGATCTGGTCCGGAAAACGAATATTCTGGATTTCCAGATAACACACTGCATATTCTGCCTCCTTTTCCAGTGTCACAAATTCCTGTCCGTGGCTTAAGCTGATCCGGAAAAAATCAGACAGCGCAATCACAAGCTCCTCACTCTGTACATCATGGTTCTTCCGCGCAAACATGCTGATGGAATCCAGCGTGTTATAGAGAAAATGCGGGTTGATCTGGTACTGCATGGCCTTTAACTCCAGCAGGCGCTGGTTGGTCTCCTCACGCCTTATCTTTTCTACCAGCTCCCCGATTTTTTTTGACATCCTGTTCATCGTTTCTGCAAGCTGCCCGATCTCATCCTCACCGCTGACAGGCACCTCGGAGTGCATATTGCCTTTTCCGACCTGTTTCATGGCATTCCTGATATCTGAAATGGGTTTTGTAATCCTGCCGGAAAGATAGATGACCATACACACACTAATCACTAGCAGTACCATCAGCTCCAGTGAAAGGATTTTGAAAATCAAATAAATAGAGGCGTAGGCCTCGTTCTTATCAATCCAGGTTTTCAGCGTCCAGATACCATTGTCCCGGGAGCTGATAATATACTTTTTATCTGAAAGCGTGTCCCCGTCACCAACAGAAGATAACCTAAAATTGCCGTCTGCACTCTCCAGGCGGTAATTCTGTGTGTCTTCCAGAAGAAACTGGCCGATCCGGTCCACAAAGAGGCTTTTATCAATCACCATGCAGACAGCACCAATCTTCTGCGTCAGATCCGTTGTATTATTGTTCACAATCCGGTACACAACGATGCTGCTGTCATTAAAATCTGTAAACCATACGGCGGATGCATCTTTTCTGCCCTTTAGATCCTCCTTTGACTCCAGATACCCGGACACCGCATTATGGGAAAGGTTGCTGTACATCCTCCCGTAATTGTCGATCAGGTAAATGGACCTGATCGCGCTGTCATAATCCGTATAAGACAGAATCCGGTTCCGCATCTCTGCCGTCATGGACGGCACATAGTTCTGGCTGCTGTAATCTGCGGATCTTAAAAACTCCTGTATGTCGGAATCACCAATCATGTTCACCGTATAATTTTCTATCTTCATCTTTGCCGAATTAATTTCCCAGAATGCAGACTCTGTAAACTTTTCCAGATGCTCTTCATACATTTTCGTTAGAGACGGGCGAAGATGGAAAACCGCAAACAAAGCCATAGCCGCAATCTGGAAGACTGCCACACCGATAAAGAAAAACATGATTCTGTTCTTTATGGATTTGAATCTGCGCTTCACGCTTTACTCCTTTCCCGATATTCCTTTGGAGACAGGCCCGTATATTTCTTAAACATCGCGCTGAAATAATTTGCATTTTTATAGCCGGCTTCTCCGGCAATCACATAGCTCTTTTTGTCTGTATGTTCGAGCATCTCTTTCGCTGCGTTCATACGTACCTTTGTGATATATTCAATACAGGTTTCCCCTGTCAGGCTCCGGAAGATTCTGGACAGATAATTGGATGTCAGGGCGAGCCTGTCAGCGAGATAACTCACGGACAGCTCCGGGTTAGAATACTCTCTTTCGACAATTTCCTCTACCTGCCCGGCAATCACTTCCACATATCTCCTTGTTGAACTGCGTTTTTTCTGTATAATCCTCCCGGCCATATCCTGAAAGGACTGCTCCGGTCCGTCAAAATTCCTGATGCAGCTTTCCGTATTCCTGAACTCTTCCAGAACATCGACCCCCATATCATTTGCCGTACGGTTCATGGCGACCAGCAGCTGGAGCAGCATCACCTTTGACTCCTCCACAGGATACCGGGGAGGCATCACTTTCTGGAAAAAAGTCTGGAGGAGCCTCTCGTTTAACGTATCGTGAAACTTAAGCATATCCAGTATCTGTTTTTCATCTGCATATGGGTATTCTGGTTCGCCCGCACGTTTGGGGGCAATATCGGCAAAATAGAGGTAATACATCTCGTGTATGTCCCGAATGGACTTTGCCGCTTCCACCGCCTCCCTCGCCAGCCTGCCTGCCATAAGCAGTTCCGCTCCGGTTTTGCTGACGCCGAAGCATACTTCCAGTCCCAGATTCTGTGCGATAGACTCCTTCAGAATCTCCAGCTTGAACTGGTACAGCCTTCCCTCCATGATGACAAGTTCGGTCCCGTCATAAGGCATCAGATAGACGACTGCATCACCCAGTATTTCATCCACGATCTGCCTCAAAGCTACCTCCTCCGTCAGACTGGAGTTCTGGTTAAAATAACGGATTGCCACACAGGTGACCTCACTCTTTGGGAGATAAACCGATGCTTTTTCCGCCCGCAGTTCCATCTGTTCCTTCTCTGCGAAACGTTCTGCCAGCAGGTCGTTCCAGAACTGGTTGCGCAGAACCGGTAGATTTTCTTCCAGCTGTTTCTCGGCAATCGCGATCCAGTCCATGAGCTTCATCCGCTCTGCAATGTCCCTGCGTATATCCGAGAGCACCGATCTCAGTTTATCGGGGGATACCGGCTTTAACAGGTAGCGCTTCACGCCCAGCTCCACGGCTTCCTGTGCAAACTCAAACCTGTCATGCCCGGTCAGTATAATAATGTCACACGTCAGGTTCTCCCTGCGTATCATCTTAATAAATTCCAGACCGTTTAAGACCGGCATATAAATATCTGTCAGAATCACATCCACTTTCTCTGTTTCCAGATATTCCAGCGCCTCGATTGCACCCCCAAAGAGTACGGGAGGGTCAAATCCTTCTTCCTGCCAGTCCAGCAGGGATACAAGCCCCTCCCGGATATTGTCCTCGTCTTCCACGATCATCATTCTCATAAGATATCCCCCTTTTACTTTTTATACATTTCCGGACTCACTTACCCTTTCACCGCCCCGGCTGTCATTCCCCCAATAATTTTATCTGTCAGCATGGCATAGATCACGATGGTAGGCAGGATGGAAATCACCATCGCCGCAAATGCATATGCATAATTGGCCTCAAAAGTCGTTAGGAAGGAACGGATCGCCACCTGGATCGTTCTGGAAGCGTCACTCTGGTTCAGAAGATTTGCAAAGAGCAGTTCATTCCAGGAATTGATGACGATGAATACACAGGCGGTGACGATTCCGGGTTTTGAAATAGGCAGTATGATTTTCCGGAAAGCCTGTCCCGCTGTTGCCCCGTCTATTTTCGCTGATTCCAGAAGTTCCCCGGGAATCGTCTCCATATATCCGCGCACCACCATCAGGCTCATCGGCAGGTTTACACCCGCATACACCAGCGCGATCCCGAGAATATTATCATAGAGCCCGATCTTATTAATCATCACATAGTATGGCACTAAGAATGCATTGGTCGGGATAAACAGGCACATAGAGAAAAGCACGGTCAGGATTTTCCTGTTTGTGAACCTGTATAGCATGGCATAGGAAGCCAGAGTGGCTGACAGAATAGAAATCACAGTTGCCAGAGCCGCCACTGCCACCGTATTGAAAAAATACAATACCATCGGATGGCTTTCCATCACTGCCTTGAAGTTCTCAAGCGAAAGATGCTTCGGCACCGCAAACGGTTCGTTAAAGAGATCCGCATTCGGCCGGAAGGATGAAACAAGCAGCCAGAAAAACGGCACCATCATAAATACGAGCACGGCTGCCAGAAATATGTACATGATTGTACGGGCGGGTGATTTTCTGCTATTCATGGCGGCTCCTCCTTTCTCTTTGAAGCATATTTACAAGTATCATGATTCCGAAACCGAGCAGTACTGTTACCAGACCTGCCACCATCGATATCCCGTATCTGTTGGAGCCGACCATTTCCCTGTAAATATACAGTGAAAGGTTCGTCGTACTGTTCGCCGGACCGCCTCCTGTCATCAGGAACGGATATTCAAACGTTCTGAGGCAGAATGCCAGATTCAGCATGATATTCGTAATGATTGCCGGTTTCATCATTGGCAGGTAGACATGGATATCGATCTGGATCCCTGTCGCGCCGTCCACCATCGCGGCCTCTTTCAGTTCCTTCGGCACGGTAGAAAGCTGTGTCAGGAATATGATCATTGTCAGCCCTACATAGAAGATAAACGGAACCTGATTGCAGACCAGTGCGGTCCCCGGGTCATTGAGCCATGCATGCGCCAGTCTTCCCAATCCAATGCTTTTCAGTATATTATTTAAGAGACCTACATCAACATGATAGATAAAATACCACAGAAAGGCAACTGCTGTCGTTGAAATCACATTGGGAATGAAATACATGACTCTCAGAAATTTCCATCCTCTGGGCTGCCTGTTTAAAAGCAGCGCCAGAAGCAGCCCGAAGGGAATGTGTAAAAACAGGGCTGACAGAAGCCAGATAACGGTATTTTTAAATGCCATCCTAAAAACAGGATCTGAGAATATATACTGAAAGTTTGCGAATCCAACGAATGTCTTCGGCCCGAGGCCGTTCCATTCAAAAAAGCTTACATATCCCAGATAACACAGCGGACCTAAGAAGAATGCCAGGATAAGAATTACCGCTGGTGCCATATATAACACTGTCTGCCGTTTTTTCATTGTTTGCCAGCCCCTTTCTTTTTCCTATTGGTTTTCTTTGGACAGCTGTCCGATAAATTCATCCGGAGTCACACTGTCCAGTGCAAGGCTTTCCAGAAGAGACGGCAGTTTTGTATTCGCTGTTGTCGTCAGATTTCTCTGGATATTAACGGTACTTCCCTCAACAACTGAATTCAGGGCAAGATATTCTCCAAGCAGCCCTTCTGTATTTTTTACGTCAGGATCTTCCATATTTAACTTCGGTGACAGGAAAACCGCGCCTTCCAGCGTCAGCTGTTTAACACTTTCTTCGGAAGTGATATACTTCATGAATGCCACGATTGCCTCTTCTTTTTCTGCATCATCTGTTTTCGCCGCAGCCCAGGGTGTCTGTGCATCTGTCACAAGATAATTCTCTGCCACCTTGCCATCTTTGAATGACGGTGCTTTGGCAATCCCGACCTTATCCTGGATATCCGTCAGGGAACCGATCAGCCACGGGCCGTCGATCGCAATCGCTGTTTTACCGGACGCAAAGTTATTCATAGCTACAGAATAGTTTGCCCCAATGGCATCCCCGGTCGTATAATCCCAGAATTTCCTCAGCATCTCAGCCGCTTTTTTCATCTCAGCCGTATCAATGCTTCCGCCCTCATTGAGCGTCTCTGTCCCTGCATAGCTTGCCGCGAGATAAGTAAACAGGTTGCATGTATACCACGCATCGTCTGCTGTATACAGTGAAAACGGAGTGATTCCCGCATCCTTTAAGTCCGCGCATGCCTTCAGGAGCCCGTCCCATGTATCAGGGAATTCGTCGATTCCTGCCTGCGCAAAAAGCTCTTTGTTATAATAAAAAACCGCTCCGGCCTTTTCAAACGGAATCGATGAGATTTCACCGTTCACAGTCAGCGTCTCGAGGTCGCCCTCGCCGAATCTGTCAGCCCACTCGTCATCCATATACTTTGTAAAGTCCATCAGTTTCCCTGATTCCTGTCTGGACAGGTCGTTCGGGTTAAAATTATAATGGAAGATATCCGGGGTCGTATCCGTGGAAATCATCGTCTTTACTTTTTCCTGATATGCCGGGAAATCTGGGTTCACGGTCACTTTTACTTCTATCTTTCCTTTATTCTCATCATTGAACTCCTGAATCAGTTTGTCCAGCGCCGCCCCTCTCTCCGAATCCGTACTCCAGCTGTGGTACATGTTCAGGACAACTGCCCCTGAGTCAGATTTCTCTGCCTTCTGCTGGTCATCCTTCTTGGATGAACCACACCCTGCCAGCATGGAAACCGCCATCGCTGCCGCCAGTAACACACTCAATACTCTTTTTTTCTTCATTACTTTTCCTCCTTCAGTCTGCCTTACGCAGTTCTTTTACATATCTATCCACGCCGTCTATTCCGGCGGAATAAATCCATCCGAGTGTCCCCCATATATCCCCTTTTTGAATCATTCCTTCATCCATTCCCTGTGGGCAGATGCCAAAACCTTCCGGCTGCATCCCGATATCGGTAAATCCCATCTTATCTCCCGGCCAGGACATAATCTGGTGTGCCGCCGTACTGATCCAGTCTGCCATTTTCATTAGAAACGTATCTCCTGCCCTGCGTCCTGTCAAATATAGCTCCCGTATATGGAACAAAGAATAAATATCAACGACGCCTCCGCACCAGATTGAGTTGATTGCTCCCATTCCTTTTGTCCGGAACTTTTTCTCACAGAGAAGGGTTTCCTCCTTCACCGGCGCATTCCAGATATAGTTCCATGTCACGAACTGCCTTGCAGCCGTCACCGCACCATCCAGAAAACGTTTCTCCCCGGTCTGTTCAAACAAATGCCAGCATCCGGCCATCGCATACTGTGCCGCTTCCTTGTCGACTACATTGGGGTTATCCAGCGTACCGCCCTGAAAGAGTTCCTCCCTGCATCCGCTGGAAAGGACATACTCTCCGGCCCTGACAGCCGCCCTTTGATAGCCCTGCCATCTAAATGCAATGCTGCCGGCATCTGCATCTTCTCCTTTGCTGCGCAGGTATTCTGCCAGATTGCAGAGGAACACAATAGGAATCGCCGATGCCGCCTTTCTTCCCCGTTCTCTTTCCCGCTCTGCCATCCCCGGGTCCTCCAGCATAAAGACAGGCGTCCCGTCCGGCTCATAAGCCCGGTACCAGGAACCGTCCCCATTCTGAAGAGAGACCAGCAGATCTGCAAACTGTATCACAGCCTCCAGCCACGGTTTCTGCTCACTTCCCTGATCGTGATACCACTTATAGCATTCCAGTACATCGTTCATCGGTTCTGTCATGGTCCGGAGATAATTACCTTTCGCTTCCCTGTAATCCATATAATGGAGCTTAGGTGCCTCCGGATCCCCGAAGGAAAAGAAAGGCTCCTCCTTGCTAAGGTCATAGAGTGAGTAGACCCAGCCATTCTCCAGAATACAGTGATTCAGGAAGAAATCCACCACCTTCCTGCCCCTTTCCACCCATTCGCCGCCTTTGTCCCTTGCCAGTATCAAAGCCGCGTGGTTCTGCCTTCCGGTAAATCCATATTCCAGAATGTGTACATAAGTGCTGTGTGGTATCGTATTGAAGGAAGTCCCAAACCCCGACGGCTCGGAACCATATCCTTTACGCGGGTCAAAATGGAAGAAAAATCCTGCGCCGTCTTCCCCAAATTCCCGGTAGCTCTTCATAAGGCTTGTCTCCCGGCAGATGATTTCCTCCTGTAAAGTAAACGGAAGGCTGACTATCTGGTGTCCTTCATTTTCAAACTCCCCCGCCAGTTCCTGATATCTCTCATACAGGCTGTCGGTAAACGTTTTGTCACAAGTACACTTAATCTCATAATGAAGTTCAGCCTCCCACGCTTCTTCATCCACCGGATAAAAGGCCTGTACAGGCGTTCCCTTCGAATCAAGCGCCACACTGCTGTCCATCTCCTCATAGGGCCAGCGGGCACACAGGAAGTTCTCCCTGCCATCCCGCCACTCATATCCAAGGGAACCGGCCAGGGTCCTGTGCAGAAAACAGGACTCCCCTCTTTTCCTTTCTTCCTCCTGCGTACACTCAGGTGTCCCCGTCCTTGCGAGAGAAACCGCGGTCTGTGTACCTTCCACATATGCCATAACCATCGGTGCCGTCAGCCGTTCCTCCATATAGGTATGTTTCCCTTTCAACCCGGAAGAATACCGGCAGGAAGGAATTCCATACCGCAGCTGCCGTCCCTCATCTAACAGGATATCCATCCCAAATGCAATCCCGCTCTTTTCGCGTCCCGTCCCTGCGCTCTCCTTTTTCCTGATACGCCGGACGATCTTAACACTTCCCTCTTCCTGTAAAAAGGCATCCTCAACTGCAATCTCTCTGCCTGATACTTCAATCACATTTTCTGCATGAATCTCTTTCCCGCCTAAAACTGTCTCCGCATAAATCTTCCGTCCATCCCCGTCAGGAAACACCTCATACCAGCTGATGATTTTCAGACTGTCCATCTTACAGCCCCCCTTCTTCGTATCTTTTCGTTTTTATCTTTTCATGACCCGTTTTCTGTCATCTCTTAAGATATTTCCATTTTACCCCCTCACATCAAACAAAAAAATAAACTAATCAGCACAAAACATTACATTTTTCTTTCATTTTAAAATCACTAACAAAAAAACACCCCCAAAACTATACAAAATCCACAAAAAGAGAACTAGGGGATTTTCTGGGGGGTGGTTGGAGGGGGGACGCCTCATAAA